>NZ_KV797729.1:234851-346179 GCF_001809455.1 Corynebacterium sp. HMSC074C11 | reverse complement strand
ATCTCGGTGGGCGCCGTATGTGCGGCATCATCCCGGGGCGAGCGCACATGGCACGGTTGAAGTTGGGGTACCGCGAGGCTGTGGCTCTGACTGATTCTGCATTGTGCCCGGTAGGTACGCGCGTACGCGGTCACGAGTTCCACAAGACAGCGCTCACTGATGACACCGCAAGTGTCGCTGCTGCGGCCGGGTGGCAACCCGCCTGGGGTTGGCGTGGATATCAAGGCGAGACAGTTCGCGACGGCTTCGTTTCCGAGTCTGGGCGGATTCATGCCGGTTACCTGCATGTTCATCCGGCGGGTGCGCCGGGCAACGTCAGTCGCTTTGTTGCTTCGTGCGCCGGGTAAAGTATTAGCTATGAGTTTGCTTCTCAAAGACTACGGTGTGTTGGTGATTGGCGGTTCCACGGCTGCAGAGCGCGTGATTCCTCGGTTGTTGGACTCTGGCGCTGACGTCACTGTGTGTGAGGGTGGGGAAGTAACAACTGCGATTGAGGCCTGGGCTGCAGACGGCCGTATTACTTTGACCCGCACTGGTTTTACCGAGGCGATGAGCTGGGGCAAGGCTCTCATGGTCTGCTGTGACGAGTCGTTGCTGCGTGAGGTGACACTCGAGGGACACCGCCGAGGTATTCTCGTCGACGATGAAACCGGGACATCCAGCCCGCTTACTCCTGCGGCGCTGACCGGCCGTCGCGCGTCGCGCGCAGGTGACCTGGCAGGTCAGGTCGCACTCGTAGGCGGTGGCCCGGGCGATCCTGGTCTGATTACCGTTGAGGGGCGTCGCCTGCTCCGGCTTGCCGACGTCGTCGTCGCAGACCACCTCGGTCCACTGTCGCTGCTCGGTGACTTGGAGCCGGATGTCGAGATCATTGATGCCGGCAAGCTTCCTTACGGTCGCGCCATGGCTCAGGAGCGCATCAATGAACTGCTAGTTCATCGTGCCCGCGAGGGCTACTTTGTGGTCCGGCTCAAAGGTGGCGATCCGTACATCTTCGGCCGCGGTTTTGAAGAGCTTCACGAGCTGCAGAAGGCAGGGGTACCGGTTCGAGTTGTGCCGGGTATCACCTCGGCACTGGCGGTACCGGGGACGATTGGCATCCCAGTTACCATGCGTGGCGTCAACCACGAATTCACTGTCGTGTCCGGTCACGTCCCACCGGGGCACAAGACTTCGCTAGTCAATTGGGATGCGCTTGGCCGCATGCACGGCACTATTGCCATCATTATGGGAGTTAAGAACGGGCCGAAGATTGCCGAGGCTCTGATGAAGGCCGGCCGCAGCCCGAAGACTCCGGCTGCAGTCATCCAGGACGGCACGCTGCCGAATCAGAAGTCGCTACGCTGCACGCTCGGTGAACTGGGTGAAAAGATGGTCGAAGAAGGAATCAAGCCGCCCGCAGTTATCGTCATCGGTGAAGTCGCCGGTCTGGATGAGGGCGATGAGTAAGAGCAACAAGTCGAGCAACAACAAGTCGAAGAAGCGTGAGCCAGAGCAGCAAAAGGCAGGGCTTGTTACCCGACTGCTTGCCGACGACCAGCTGCGTAGCGCCATCTGGATGGGCGCTGCGACCTTCCTCGTGTTCTACCTCGGAGCCATGATCATCTTCCGCCTCCTTCTCCTCGGCGGAGAAGGCTCGCGATACGACAGCATTTTCATCGCCGTCATTGCGCTCATTGCTGCCATTGTGGCAGGCCGGAAGCGCTACAACGACGACATTTAGTTTTCCGGGACGCGGAAGATGAGGGCGCCGTCGTCAAGCGAGACGTTGTATCCTGCGGCGCGCGCGATGTCGACGGCCTCTGTGGGGGCGGTCGGTGCTGTGTCGGAAAGGGCGATGGCACGGGCAAATAGGCCCTTGTAGTGCTTGTTGAAGTGGCTGACGATTTTGCCCTCGGCGGTGAGCACGGTCATCGTTGTCGCGGTCTTGACTTTGCCCAAATTGGCGTAGGTGCCGGAACGAAGGTCGATGAGGAAGTCGACATCATTGAGAGCCTCGGTGATGGCGGTGCCCCAGCGGCGCTTCATCGTGGGAGCTGCGTCGGCAGGCTGATCCGCGAAGGGGAGCTTGACCGTGCCAGAGAGACGGTAGCGGGGGATGAGGTCGTCCCCGCCAATGACGCCGAAGAGCGCTGATCCGATGGCGAGTCGAGCACGGCCGGTTTCCGGCAGGTCGCTGGGGGAGAGTGCGTCGTAGAGAACCCCCGTATAGCGCTCGAGAGCCGGCATGGTCGGCGACTCTAGGAGTGCAGCATTAGCTGTGACTTCGTCAGCGAGACGTGGCCCCAGTTTCAGTGTTTCCATCGCGGCTTCCCTGTTCGCACTTAACGCCACGAGATCGGCTGCAATGTGCTCGCGGATGGAGTTGAGGGAGCCGAAGCTCAGCGAGGAAAAGTCCACTGCGGGATGGCTGCCACCAGTGGCTTTGGTTTCAGATGGGGGTAGGACTACGAGCATGGGCACCATAGTAATGCCCCGCATGTTGCGAAGAATGATCGACGGGTAAAATCAGCATTCATGATTACGCGAATGTCCCAGCTGTTCCTACGCACACTGCGCGAGGATCCTGCTGACGCCGAGGTCCCTAGCCACAAGCTGCTCGTCCGTGCCGGCTACATCCGGCGAACTGCCCCTGGTGTGTACTCCTGGCTGCCCCTGGGCTTGAAGGTTCTGCGCAACGTAGAGAAGGTTGTGCGCGAGGAGATGGAAGGCATTGGCGCACAGGAGCTGGCATTCCCTGCACTGCTCCCGCGTGAACCGTACGAGGCGACGAATCGGTGGACCGAATATGGCCCCGAGCTGTTCCGTCTGAAGGATCGCAAGGGCGCGGACTACCTGCTGGGGCCGACGCACGAAGAGATGTTCGCGCTGGCTGTCAAGGATCTTTTCAGCTCCTACAAGGATTTCCCGACAACGCTGTTCCAGATTCAGACCAAGTACCGCGACGAGGCCCGCCCGCGCGCGGGTATTCTGCGTGGCCGCGAGTTCGTGATGAAGGACTCCTACTCCTTCGACATGGACGACGAGGGGCTGGCGAATTCTTATCAGCTGCACCGCGGTGCGTACCAGCGAATTTTTGACCGGCTGGGCATTAAGTACGAAATCTGCCACGCCACCTCCGGCGCTATGGGCGGTTCGGCCTCCGAGGAGTTCCTGGCTGTTAGCGAAAATGGCGAAGACTCCTTCGTAGTCTCCACCGACGGTGAGTACGCCGCCAACGTTGAAGCCGTGAGAATCCCGGCAGTCGAACCGCAGCCGATTGAGGGGCAGCCGGAGGCGAAGGTTTACGAGTCTCCGAACTGCACCACCATTGCAGCGCTTGTTGATTGGGCCAATGGCGCGGACCTCGGATGCGAGGTCACCGCTGCCGATACTTTGAAGTGCGTTCTCGTCGCCGTCGACCCGAAGAAGGTCGATAAGGAGGGCAACGCCCTGCCGGAACAGCTCACCGCAATCCTGGTTCCCGGTGACCGTGAGGTCGATGAAAAGCGTCTCGAAGTCGCATTTGAACCGGGTGAGGTGCGCTTGCTGGAGGACAAGGACTTCGCAGCCAATGACTTCCTGATTAAGGGCTACGTCGGCCCGCAGGGGCTCGCTGATCACGGCGTGAAGGTCCTAGCTGACCCACGCGTAGCGGAGGGCACGAATTGGATTGTGGGCGCCAACGAGGAGGGTAAGCACATCGTCGGTGTGGTCGCCGGTCGCGACTTCCAGATCGACGGCATTTGCGATGTCGCCGAGGTTCGCGACGGCGATCCGGCACCGGAGGAACACGGCACACTGAAGATTGAGCGAGGCATTGAGATTGGCCACATCTTCCAGTTGGGCCGCAAGTACACCAACGCCTTTGAAATTGACATCCTCGATGTCAACGGTAAGCGTGCTCGTCCGACGATGGGGTCCTACGGCATTGGTGTGTCCCGTCTGGTTGCTGTCCTCGCAGAACAGCAGTTGGATGAAAAGGGCCTCAAGTGGCCAGTTGCCGCAGCACCGTACAAGGTTCACATCGCTGTGGCCGGTAAGAACGCCGAAGCAGCTGAGGCCGCTGAACGTCTGGCGGAAGACCTCAGTCAGCAGGGCATTGAGGTGCTTTTCGACGACCGTCCGAAGGTCAGCCCCGGTGTGAAGTTCAAGGACGCTGAGTTGCTGGGTACGCCGTTTGTGGTCATCTTTGGCCGTGGCTACGCGGACGGCAAGGTGGAGCTGCGTAACCGCCTGACCAACGAGACCGACGAGGTCGCCGCTGACGGCATTGCAGATCACGTCGCGGAGTTGGTTCGCAAGGCTTAGAGTCCCGGCAGCGGCTCCAAGTTGTTGCCACCTAGCGCTGCCACTCCGGCGGCAGCCACGCCAGCTGCCTGCAGTGCGAACATACGTATCCGAGGGTTATTGGCAGCGAGCAATACGTCTTCCCACGCCTGGGCGCAATAGCGCTCCAACGCAATCATGTAATCGACGGGTGCCGTGTCCGGTGAAGGAGCATCTTCCGGCATATAGCCAGGTGCGCTCTTCGGCACCTCAACGTCGGAATCCTCCAAAATTAGCCGGGCACGATCGCGCAAAATACGGTGGCGCTCGCCACGAGCCAAAAGAGCAGTAGTGGTATCGCCTCCGACACGTGGTGCGGCGACGCCAACACCGTAAATCATCATGTATTCGGCTTGCAGTGCCTTAGTCATCTGTTCTCCGGCACCCGAGATTTCATCCCTGTCACTGGGAATCAATGGGACAATCTCCTCCCACTTAGCGCCCGCAGCACGCAGAGCGAGGACTATACCGCCATCGACAGCCGTGGCAAGGCGCGCAGTGTGCTCCTCCCGCAATGCAGTGCGTGAATCCAGAGCCTTCGTCAGTACTGGACTATTTCGCGAGTCCGTGAGCAGTAACTTCGCATCGACACCGGCAGCCAGGGATCCTGGGACTGCGACGTCCGAGCCGCATTCATCGACAGGTTTACCGTCCTTGCGGGTACCGCAGGCGCGTGTGATTTCCTTATCCAGTTCGGTGACCTGCGCGGAGCGCACAGCTGCGAGGTCAGGATCGGCGTCGGTAAGCGAATGTGCATCGCGCGCCGCCAGTGCGTGGAGAACCTCAATGGCGTAATCCGGGCGTGGTGCCACCAGATGCGAGCACGCGGAGAGCGCGGGAAGTGATCCCACGGCGAGGGCAGCAGCGAGGAAGCCACGGCGCGAGAGAGTGCGAGTGCGACGCGATGCGGAAGCAAAACTGGGGGCGGGAGGTTCAACAATCACCTCACTATGGTGCCACGGCGGGCGGCACTTTGTATCAATGCGGTGCGTGGCAAGTGCCCAGGTGCGCAATTCCTAGCACTTGACCTGTAGACTCTACGACTATGGCGATACCCGCACCCGAGAAAATTGAACAGTTTGTGAGCCCGGCGCTCGCACAAATCGGCCTGGCTGTGGAAGATGTCAAGGTCGTTCGCGCCGGCGCAAAGTCACAGGTCATTGTGTTGGTTGACGCAGATGAGCGTCCTGACCTCGATGTTCTGGAACAGGCCACGCATGAAGTATCTTCCGCTCTGGATGCCGCGGAGGCACGTGGCGAAGCCGACTTCGGCGCTCAGGGCTACACCTTGGAAGTTTCCACTCCTGGTATTGACGCACCGCTGACGCAGCCACGACACTGGCGCCGTAACCGTGGTCGCATTGCGGAAATTTCGCTTGCCGACGGTTCCGCGATTGCAGCCCGCATTGGTGCGCTGTCGCCGGATGAAGAATCCATCATTCTCGTTACCTCTAAAGGGCCAAAGGGGCGGTTGAAGGCTGTTGGTCAGCGTGTCCAATTAACCAATGTGGCCCGTGCAGTGGTACAAGTTGAATTCTCTAATCCGCCCGCAGCCGAGAAAGATTTTGCGGGACTAGACTATGACGATGCCTTGACCAGGCTGGAGGATAACAAGTGAAGATTGAATTAGCTGCCCTGCGAACCTTGGAAAGGGAAAAGGGTATTCCTGTCGACGAAATGCTGGGACTGGTCGCCCGGGCATTGCGTGAAAGTTACCGTAATACCACCGCACCGGCACAGTATGCGCGCGTCGAAATCGACCGTGAGACCGGTGACGTCATAGTCTTTGCTCAGGAGCGAGACGACGAGGGCAATCTCATCTCCGAATGGGACGATACTCCGGAGGACTTTGAGCGTACCGCTGCATTCGCTGTTCGTCAGACCATCCTTTCGCGTCTGCGGGATGCGGAAAGCGACAAGGTTCTCGACGAATACGCAGACCTGTCTAACCAGGTCATTTCCGGCGTGGTCCAGCGCGATGTCTATGCCAATGAAAAGGGCATTGTCGTCGTCCACATCGGTTCGGAGGCCAATGGTCGCGACGGTATTCTGATGCCGGCTGAGCAGCTGCCAGGTGAGGAACTCAAGCACGGTGACCGCATCAAGTGCTACGTCGTCGGTGTGAACAAGACACCGCGGGGTGTCGCGATTCACCTGTCACGCACGCACCCGGAGCTCATTCGTAAGCTCTTCGAACTTGAAGTTCCGGAAGTTGCCGATGGGGCAGTGGAATTGATTTCGATTGCACGCGAGGCTGGTCACCGCACCAAGGTTGCTGTACGTCCCACGGTCAAGGGGCTCAACGCTAAGGGCGCCTGCATTGGGCCGCGCGGTCAGCGTGTGAGCTCGATTATGAATGAGCTCAAGGGCGAGAAGATTGACATCATCGACTACGACGAGGATCCGGCGAAGTTCGTTGGTAACTCGCTGGCGCCAGCCAAGGTCGTTAGTGTCAAGATTTTAGACATGGATGAGCGCCGTGCACATGTTGTGGTGCCCGACTACCAGCTCTCGCTTGCTATCGGCAAGGAGGGACAGAATGCCCGTCTGGCGGCTCGTCTGACCGGCTGGCGAATCGATATCCACTCCGACGCGGAGTAGACGCAACGTCAGCGTCCCAGCGGTTGCGAAAGTGGCGGGAAAGTGCCTAGGGGGTTGGCACTTTTCCGCCTTTTCGGGTTATGCTGGGAAGTGGCCAAACGACAAGGCGTGATTTTTCTATGCGAATTTTCGCGCTGAATTTCTTAGCAGGAAGGTGGGTGCGTCAGGAGTATGACGGCTTCGCGGGTGACAAACCCGAATTCGACAACTCATACACCTGCACCCACACGTACCTGTATTGCAACTAAGCAGCGTCGCAATTGCTCGGAGCTGCTGCGCATTGTCGCTACCACCCGTTCAGATGGCTCAGTAGCCGTCGTTGCTGATCCGCGTCGTCGGATGCAGGGACGAGGTGCCTGGATTACCCCAACACTAAAAGCTTGGGAGATCGCCGACAAGCGCCGTGCATTTGGCCGCGCACTGAAGGTATCTACGCAGGTAGATGCGTTTCCGGTTAAACAGTTTATCGCCACGCACTACGAAGCGGCGGAGGTTTTCGCCCCCGCTGGCGATGTGCGTGTCGCTAAGCAGGGAGGCAGGAAAAATGACAACAGAAAGACCTGAACACTGATGAGCACACGATGAAGCATCAGCGATGAACGGCAATAGATAAGAGGGAGCCCTGCAGGCGCTCTCGGTGCGTGGACGAATCCGCCATCGGGCGCTGCTCGGCCCCCACTAGTGAGGAGAGCAGTGTCCGGAAAGCTACGTGTCCATGAGCTCGCTAAGCAGCTCGGGGTCACCAGCAAGGAACTACTCGCCGAGCTGAAGGCTCAGGGCGAGTTTGTTAAGACCGCTTCTTCGACGGTGGAACCACCCGTCGTCAGGAAGATGAAGAAGGTCTACGAAGAGAAGAATGCTGGTGCAGGTGCTGACGCGTCTGCACAGACCCCAGCTACGAAGGCTGCAGCTAAGCCTGCTGCTAAGTCGGGTGCCAAGCCAGCAGCTAAGCCAGGCGCTAAGCCGGCTGCACCAGCGGCGGCAAAGCCAGGTGCCAAGCCAGCAGCACCGTCCCGTTCGCCGAAGCCGGGACAGGAAATGCCACGCCCGCCGAAGCCTGCTGGCCCGAAGCCGGGGCCGAAGCCAGGCGCACGCGCACCGCGTGTGGCGAACAACCCATTCTCGACCGGCGGATCTTCCCGTCCGGCACCGCGGCCGTCCAACATGCCGCGTCCGCAGGGCGGTCCTGGCCGTCCGGGGCCGAAGCCGGGTGGACGCCAGGGTGGTCCTCGCCCGCAGGGCGGAAACGGCCGTCCGGGGCCGAAGCCAGGAGCACGTCAGGGTGGCCCGCGTCCACAAGGTGGACAGGGCCGCGGTAATAAGCCGGGCGGCAATCGCCCGACTCCGGCGATGATGCCTTCGCACCCGAACCCGGGACAGATGCCTGCAAAGGCAAGCCGCGGTGGCGGCGGCGGCTTCGGCGGCCGTGGTCGCGGCCCGGGTGGTCCGGGTGGTGGACCGCGCGGTGGTCGCGGCGGACGTCGCGGTGGAACTGCAGGTGCATTCGGGCGGCCAGGAGGCGCCCCGCGTCGCGGACGCAAGTCGAAGCGTCAGAAGCGCAACGAGTACGAGGCGATGCAGGCACCATCCGTGGTGGGTGGCGTCAAGCTGCCTAACGGTAAGGGCAAGACCATTCGCCTCGCACGCGGCGCATCGTTGTCTGACTTCGCTGAGAAGATCAATGCCGATGCCGCAGCACTGGTTCAGGCATTGTTCAACCTCGGTGAAATGGTTACGGCAACTGCATCGGTATCCGACGAGACCCTGCAGCTGCTCGGCGACGAGATGGACTACAAGGTCCAGGTTGTTTCGCCAGAGGATGAGGACCGCGAACTGCTTGAATCCTTCGACCTCCAATTCGGTGAGGATGAAGGCGACGATGAGGACCTGGAACAACGCCCGCCAGTGGTAACTGTGATGGGTCACGTCGACCACGGTAAGACGCGCCTGTTGGACACGATTCGTAAGGCCAACGTTGGTGGCCACGAGTCCGGTGGTATTACCCAGCACATCGGTGCCTACCAGGTGCCGGTGGAGCTCGACGGCGAGAAGCGCAAGGTTACCTTCTTGGATACCCCTGGTCACGAGGCGTTTACCGCCATGCGTGCTCGTGGTGCCAAGTCGACCGATATCGCGATTCTGGTTGTTGCAGCTGATGACGGCGTCATGCCGCAGACGGTTGAGGCTATTAACCACGCCAAGGCCGCTGATGTGCCGATTGTCGTTGCAGTCAACAAGATTGATAAGGAAACTGCAGATCCGCAGAAGATTCGTGGTCAGCTGACTGAATACGGTCTCACTGACGAAGAGTGGGGCGGCGACACTATGTTCGTCGATATTTCCGCTAAGCAGGGCCTCAACATCGATCAGCTTCTCGAAGCAGTGCTGTTGACTGCCGACGCTTCGTTGGATTTGCGCGCCAACCCGGATATGGACGCTCAGGGTGTCGCCATCGAGGCTCACCTTGACCGCGGCCGTGGTCCGGTGGCAACCGTTATCGTTCAGCGCGGTACGTTGCGCGTCGGTGACTCCATCGTTGTCGGTGACGCATATGGTCGTGTTCGCCGCATGGTCGATGAGTACGGCAACGACGTCGATGAGGCCGGTCCCTCCCGTCCGGTTCAGGTGCTCGGCCTGACCTCCGTGCCGGGTGCTGGTGACAACCTCCTGGTTGTTGACGAGGATCGTACGGCCCGCCAGATTGCAGACCGCCGCGACGCACGTCGTCGTAATGCACTGCAGGCACGTCGTCGCAAGCGCGTCTCCCTGGAGAACCTGGACGAGATCCTGAAGGAGACCAACACCCTCAACCTGATCCTGAAGGGCGACAACGCCGGTACCGTCGAGGCACTGGAAGAAGCCTTGCTCAAGATTGAGGTCGACGACGAGGTCGCACTGAACATCATCGACCGTGGTGTCGGTGCTGTTACTCAGACCAACGTCACGCTGGCTGCTGCGTCTGACGCCGTCATCATCGGCTTCAACGTTCGCTCCGAGGGCAAGGCCACCGAGGTTGCCAACGCTGAGGGCGTTGACATCCGCTACTACACGGTGATTTACCGTGCTATCGAGGATGTCGAGGCTGCTCTGAAGGGCATGCTCAAGCCGGTCTACGAGGAGAAGGAGATTGGTCGTGCAGAGATTCGCGCCATCTTCAAGTCCTCCGCAGTTGGCCTCATCGCCGGCTGTATGGTCGAGTCCGGCAAGGTCCGCCGCAACGCGAAGGCTCGCCTGGTTCGTGACGGCAACGTCATTACGGATTCGGCGACTATCGAGTCGCTGAAGCGAGAGAAGGACGATGCTACCGAGGTGGCAGCCGGTTACGAGTGCGGTATGGTGCTGTCTTACCCGGACATCCAGGTGGACGACGTTATCGAGGTCTACGAGATGGTCGAGGTTCCGCGTACGTAGCAACGTAGGCTAAACACTGCGTGAACTTTGATAAGGCGCTCCCTTCGGGGAGCGCCTTTTTGCGTATGGTGCTCGTTATGGGCTTAAAAACTAATCTCTTTGCGCTCTCGGATGAGCTGCCGCGAACGAATATTTTGAGTTATCCTCCTGCGAGCGCAGAGGAGACTCTTGCGCAATTGGACAAGATTTGGCCAGGGAAGTTCGCCTTTGATTCCGAAGTAACCATTGAGGATGGTCATAATTGGTACTTCCACGCGGTAGCGTTTGGGCCAACGCTGCTTTTCGGGACCGACGACGTATACGACCTAATTGAGGACGCAGCGTTGGCGAATGATCCGCGTGCAAGTTGGTCACTATGCATCAATAGTGTTGTCGATTCGTGCCACTATACGACTCCCACCAGAGAATTAGGGGCAAGCTGCGAAGACTATGATTTTGACATGCAGCGGTTTTTCAGCTCGGGAAGATTGTTGGATTTCGAGGTACCGTTCGCTAACGGTGAACACGTCGAGGTACTACATCCGACGGATGTGGCTGAATGGGAACAAACCCATGGCAGCGTAGCGCCCAAGGATAAAAACGGTGAGGTAAGTTATCTTTTTCATCCGCTGGAGCTAGGTAATGCTGCGGTTAAATGGATTTTCGGTATCGAGGGAGAAACACCATTGCAGGACAGCGTGATGGATTCACTGCCTGACTGTTCTCATGTTAATGGGTTACCGATGTACAACTTCGTGGAGCGCCGTTAAGAGCATACGGGTAGGCCGTTAGCTGTAGGCAAAGATTCTGAGCTGCTCCCTGGCGTGACTTTTCCGACCGTTGAATTGGTGTGGGGCAGCGGGCTTTGCTTTTGAGGAGACCACGTTTCAGCTGCGCAATTCCGTGGTAGCGACCCCAAGCCGTCGATGACATCGATGATGGCGGCAGTGTTGTCGTGATGATTAATAGGCTATTAACAAAGGGCGAGCGTGCGGCGAAGCAAGTGGCTGCACCCGGTAGACGGGCTTAGGCGAAGTCGCGAAAAATGCGGTTCGAAGTTGAGTAGTGTTTTGCGTGTTAGTATTAGCAGTCCTTTGTATTGAACCGTTTTTGCCGGATCCCAAATGGGTCTTTGTCAGCGAAGGGGCACTTCAGGCCTCACGCTATATGGGGTCTAGCTACGAATGGTTGCGCACAGATATAGATAGATAGGGAGTAGCCGAAAATGGCAGATCCAGCACGCGCGCGCAGGCTGTCCAAGCGTATTCAGGAGATTGTCGCCAGCGCAATCGAGCGTGAGATTAAGGACCGGCGTCTGGAGTTTGTGACTATCACCGACTGCCGCGTCACCGGCGATTTGCACGACGCCACAGTCTTTTACACTGTGCGCGGACGTACACTCGACGAGGAACCGGACTACGAGTCGGCAGCAGCAGCGCTGGAAAAGGCAAAGGGGCAGCTGCGTTCCCTAGTCGGTCGTGGCACCGGTGTGCGCTACACACCGACGCTGGCTTTTGAGGTTGACACGGTGCCGGAGATCTCCGCGCACCTTGAGGAGCTGCTTGATAAGACTCGCGCGCGCGACGCGGAATTGGCTGAGCAGGCCAGAAACGCAAAGCCCGCAGGCGATGCCAACCCATACCGCGACGAGGAGTAAAACTCTCCGCCGGCCACATCTATCGATGAAAGGGGCACCCACGTGACCACTTCTCCGCAGGCTCAGGAGCAGGCAGCTCACCAGCTTTCCCAGGCGATTAATCGCCGCATGTCCAAGCCGATTCAGCAGATGCAGGATATGCTTGCCGACGCTAAGAAAGTCGGCGTCATTGCCCATGTTCACCCTGATGCGGATGCGATTGGTGCCGCATCTGCGATGGTCATGGCACTTGTACAGCGTGGCATTTCGGCTGTCGCCAGCTACGGTGAGAGCGATTTGCCTGCCAAGTCGCTGCTGACCATCCCCGGATGGGAACGCTTCGTCGAGTACACGGACCTGGATGAAGACATTGACACGTGGGTGACTGTCGACTGCGCAAGCCCGGGGCGTCTCGGTGCGCTCGAAGATCGCGTGATGGCCTCCGATCGCGTTATCAATGTTGACCATCACGCGACCAACACTCGCTTTGGGTCCGTCAACATGATTGATGAACTCGCAGAGTCCTCGACCATGGTGCTCCTGGACTTCTTTGGGGTCTGGGGTATCAAGCTGACCACGCCGATGGCTCATGCTCTCTACGCCGGGCTGTTGACGGATACCGCGTCGTTCCAGTTCGGCCGTTCTCGCATGCACACTGCAGCGGCGCGCCTGCTGGATAAGGGGCTCGATCCGCGCACGATTGGTGCACAGCTGCTGGAAGAGCATCCGTTTGCCTACCTGCCGTTCCTGGGCACGGTGCTTTCCACCGCGACATTGGTGCCCGAGTGGGGCGACGGCGCAGGCCTAATCCACGTCGTCATTGAGTACGACCAGACCGCCGAAGTTGGCCACGATGAGATTGAATCCGTCGTGGACATTGTGCGTACGACCAATGCGGCCGATGTCTGTGCGGTACTTAAGGAGTATGAGCCAGGCCAGTGGGCGGTCTCGCTGCGTTCTCGCGAGCTTGTCGATGTCTCCCAGGTCGCCCTGGAAATTGGCGGCGGTGGCCACGAGCGCGCAGCCGGCCTGACTCGCGAGTGCAGCAAGGATGAGCTGTTGCAAGCCATCCTGGACACCAGCGATGTCGCAGCCCAGGCACGCCGAGGCACAAGCGAGGCCTAGGGGATTGTCGGACTCGCGAGAAACTCAGGAGCGCACTGAGATTGAGCAAACTGGCATAGAGCGAACCGGGCACAGTGCGAAGTCAGATGTCAGCCTTCGCGCAATCGTTTCGCTGGCGCTGCCAGCGTTGGGCGTTCTTGCTGCGCCCGCACTCTATGTGCTGCTGGATACGGCTGTCATCGGTCGGCTCGGAGCCGTCCAGCTTGCGGCGCTTGCTGCTGGTTCGACGGTATTTTCCGTGGTAACTACGCAGCTTACTTTCTTGGCTTACGGCACGACTGCCCGATCAGCGCGAGCCTTTGGCAGGGGCAACGTGGACGAGGCGGTCGAAGAGGGGGTGCAAGCGACGTGGGTCGCCATCTTTGTGGGCCTTAGCCTCTTTGCCATCATCGTGGGGTTGGCACCGGTATTTACCGGTTGGTTAGCTCCTCATCCGGAGGTCGCTCATGATGCCGGGCAATGGTTGCGAGTTGCTGCTTTCGCCATTCCGCTGACGTTGATTGCGCAGGCTGGAAATGGTTGGTTACGAGGTATCCAAAACACCCGCTCGCCGCTGCTATTTGTGCTCTCAGGCCTTGTTCCGGCCGCCATTGTGATTGTGCCTCTAGTCCGCGCCTTCGGTCTCGAGGGCTCTGCAATGGCCGTCCTTTTCGGCGAATTGATTACCGGCGGGCTGTTCCTCCGCAGTCTTTTCAAGGAGTGCTCTAACCGCAAGCTCTCCATGCGCCCGAATGGCGCCATTATCAAAAGCCAGCTGGTCCTCGGTCGCGATCTCATCGTTCGCTCCTTGTCCTTCCAGGTAGCGTTCCTCTCTGCCGCCGCGGTTGCTGGCCGCGTTGGGCCGACCACGCTAGGTGGGCACCAGGTCATGCTGCAACTGTGGAATCTGATCTCGTTGGTGCTCGACTCGCTAGCGATTGCTGCACAGACGCTCGTCGGTGCAGCGTTGGGCGGTAGCTCCACGGCCGTTGCCCGCTGGACTGGCAAGCGAGTTACTGTCTGGTCAAGCGTCATTGCTCTCGGCCTAGCGGCCGTCTTCGCAGTGGGTAATGCCAATATCGTCCGCATTTTTACCGACTCCATAGGCGTGATTGACGCAGTCACCGCCGGACCATGGTGGATTCTTGTCGCAATGATTCCTATCGGCGGTGTCGTCTTCGCGCTCGATGGCGTGTTGCTCGGCGCCGGCGATGCAGCCTTCCTCCGTAACGCCACCGTTAGCGCGGTCCTGTGCGGATTCCTCCCGCCGGTCTGGCTGGCTCAGGCATTTGGTTGGGGGCTGACCGGCGTATGGTGTGGTCTCTTGGCATTCATGATTCTGCGACTCATCTTTGTCGCTACCCGTTTCCGTGGAGAGAAATGGTACGGCATCAGCGCATGAGTGTGCTTGCCGACGTTCAGGAGTACCTGGCCGGGCATTTACCCGCCGGTAGCCGGCTGGTCATTGACTCCAATGCCGAGCGTCCTTTTAGTGATGCGGAATTGCAGCAGCTCCGTAGTGCTGAATTGAGGCTGTCTGATAGTGCAGCACCTGCTCGAATCCGTGATTTCACCCGAGGACGCCTCGCTGCACATGAGGCGTTGCAACGGCTAGGAGAGTCTGCCCCAGGTGGGATTGGCGTGTCGACCACTGGAGCGCCGCTGTGGCCGCGAGGAGTCGTGGGGTCAATTAGCCACTGCGACGGGGCCGTGGCAGCTGTGTCCGCGAGCGCTGAACAGCTGCAGGGGATTGGCATCGATGTCGAGGTCGAGCAGACTCTAGAGTTAGGAATCATCGATGCAGTCTTGCGCACTGACGAAGCTCGCCTGGATCCGCTGGTGCAATTTAGCGCCAAGGAATCAGTGTACAAACTCTGGGAGCCGATAGTCGGGCAGTGGCTAGACTTCGACGAAGTTTCCGTGCAACCGAGGAAGAGACGGATAGCAGCGCGAGGTTTTTCCCGAGGACTCGCAGGCGGACCTCTACAGCTAACATTTCACCGTGAGATTCCCGACGCCTTCCGCGGAGTAAAGGGCTTCTGGGCCCGCGGCGCAGGCGTCGTTGCCACCGCGGTGTGGCTCGAGCAGTGTTAAAAGCCTTGAGAAGTAGTTACAGCGTGGCCGGGCGTACCACGAAGACCGTCTTGGCCCGTTTGCCGGATTCTGTGAGCAGCGCCGGGACCTTTCCCGTCGGAGACACCGCCGCATAGACTCCAGGTTTTCCGATTGGCTCCAGCCACTTGCCCTGAGCCAAATCAGCCGCCTGCTGTTCAGTTATTTCGCGGGAATCAAAGCAACGCAGGCAGGCCGCGTCCAGACTCATCGGCAGCAAGGAAGCGGCGCGCTCCGGAAGGGGGCGTCGCATCTCAGCAATTTCTGGATTGGCGGTGTCGAATTGCTCGGCTTTCGCTGTGAGCTCGTCGATAGTCAATGCTTCTTCAATAGTGAAAACGCCGGCGGCAGTACGTCGCAGAGCGGTGAGATGACCACCGACTCCCAGTGCATCCCCCAAGTCACGAGCTAAGGCGCGGATGAAAGTGCCAGCAGAGCAGTCGACCTCCACGTCGATATCGATGCACTCCCCGGGACGGGAAGGATTGGAGTCGTGGCGGATGTCCAGAACCTCATAGCGGGTGATTGTCACCGGGCGCGCTGGGATATCGACCTTCTCGCCACGGCGGATGCGCTCGTAGGCGCGGACACCGTCAATCTTCACTGCGGATGCCGCCGCAGGTTTTTGCATGATCGTGCCGGTGAACTTCGCAATTTCCTCTCGAACCATTTCATCGGTCACCGATGCCGCTGACGATTCGGAGAGCAACTCGCCTTCGGCGTCGTCGGTAAGTGTGGCAGCGCCGAGCCGAATGGTGGCTTGGTAGGACTTCGTGTCCGCGTGGACATGGGGTAGGAAACGCGTGCCGCGGCCGATGCCGAGGACGAGCACACCGGTGGCCATTGGGTCGAGGGTGCCGGAGTGGCCGACCTTCTTGGTGCGGAAGATTCGACGGAGTTTGCCCACTACATCGTGGCTTGTCCAGCCTTGGGGCTTGTCGACGATGACAATGCCGGAGTCTGCAATCGGATCGAAGTCGGTCATAGACGCAATCCTATGTTGCGCTATATGCGGTGTGTTAAACGGTGACCAGTTACACTAGCTCTTTGTGGAGATTTGGTATGGCTTGGACAATGCACCCGAAGACCTGGGGGACACGGTCGTAACCATCGGAGTGTTCGATGGTATTCATCTAGGGCATAAGCGCCTGATAGCTGCTGCGGTCAGTGACGCTCGCGCTCGTGGCGTGAAGTCGCTGTTGATGACTTTCGACCCCAACCCCGTAGCGCTGTTTGCCCCGGATAAGGTGCCGCCGGCACTGTCCACCGTGTCCCGTCGTGCCGAGCTGGCAGAAGCGGAGGGAATTGATGCCATGCTCGTCGTGCCCTTCGACAAGAACTTCTCCAGCATCCCCCCAGAAGACTTTGTACGCACCGTTATCCGCGACAAGCTGAATGCACAGGCCGTCTTTGTTGGCCAGAACTTCACCTATGGGCAGAAGGCCGCAGGTACTGCCGAGACTATGCCGGAGCACGGCCGTAAGTGTGGGGTCGACGTCACCATCGTCGACCTCCTCGACGTCACTGCCGCGGATTCGACCGAACGCGTTTCGTCGACACGTATTCGCGGTTTGCTTGCCGACGGAGCGGTGTCCGCAGCCGCCTCGTGTCTCGGGTACTTCTACCGTGTCGATGGTGACGTTATTCCCGGTCAGGGGCGTGGGGGAGCGCAGCTGGGTTTTCCGACCGCCAATATTGACTTCGCTGAGGGCTTGGCAGTCCCGGCTGATGGTGTCTACGCGGCATGGTTTACGGCTCAGCCGACGGCAGCCCGCCCGGAGCCGGACCCGAAGGGCGATATCGAGTTTGGGGTGCGCTACCCAGCAGCCGTGTCGGTGGGCACTAATGTGACCTTTGGAGACACTGATCGAACGGTCGAGGCCTACGTGATTGACCGTCACGCGGACCTCTACGGCATCGCCGGGCAGGTTGAGTTTGTCGATCGGATTCGCGGAATGGAGAAGTTCGACTCGGTCGAGGAGCTCATTGACCGGATGAACCAGGACGTAGTAGACACCGAGGCCATTTTGGCAAAGACCGATTAGCTGTTAAAGTAAAACGTCGGCTGTGACTGCGGTCCACAAGTAGTTGCGAGGAACCAGCTGCCAGACGCTGTTTGGTTCCGGGAAAGCCGAGAATGTGGACTGAAAAAACGACCATAATTTGATTCAAGGAGTTAGATTTACATGGCTTTGAACACTGCAGAAAAGGCTGAGATTCTCAAGGAGTTCGGCCTGCACGAGACCGACACCGGTTCCCCGGAGGCTCAGGTTGCACTGCTGACCGCTCGTATTCGTCAGCTGACCGAGCACCTGAAGTTCCACAAGCACGATCACCACTCTCGTCGTGGTCTGCTGCTGCTGGTCGGTCGCCGCAAGGGCCTGCTGCAGTACCTGCAGGACAATGACGTTGAGCGCTACCGTAAGCTGATCGAGCGCCTTGGTCTGCGCCGCTAAGGTTTCCCTTAAGGTCCTGTTTGTCAGAGCGTCATTGGTGTAAGTTGCTCTGTTAATTCAAGGCTTTTAAGCTTTTAGACCCGCCGTTTGGATTTCCATTGAATGGAAGCTCACGGCGGGTCTTTTTGGTCACTTGTCGTTGTGGTATTCACTCATCGATGCGCTGTAGCGTGGCCACAAGTGAATACCTCATCGACATGTGGAGGGGGCTGATCGACAGCGTGCGCATAAGTGTCGGGGCACCATCGATAAGACACGGTAATTCGTCGACAAGACACGGTAATTCGTCGACAAGACACGGTAATCCATCGATGAGTGAAGAGAAGTCATCGATAAGTGCCCCCGCTCCGCAAACTCCTAGAACCCCGCGTAGGTGCAAGAACCCAGATGGCAGTGAGAGATCTCCGATCCGTCCAATACGAGAACTTTCTGCGTTAGCTGGTAGAATGCGTGACGCAAACGAAGTTCATTCGATCTTTTACAGGCGACATCGATGATCGCCGCTATTTCTAGGAGTAAGAAACCTATGGCCAACAGCAAGGCTGTTGAATTTTTCTTTGATGAGGATTTCGGTATTACCGAGGCCGTTGCTACCATCGACAATGGTGATTTCGGCACCCGCACCATTCGCTTTGAAACGGGTCAGCTGGCTCGTCAGGCCGATGGTTCGGTGACCACCTACCTGGACGAGGAGACCATGCTCCTGTCCACCGTCACCGCTTCCAACCAGCCCCGCGAGGGCTTTGACTTCTTCCCGCTGACCGTCGACGTTGAAGAGCGTATGTACGCTGCGGGCAAGATTCCGGGTTCGTTCTTCCGCCGTGAGGGCCGCCCGTCCACCGACGCCATCCTGGCATGTCGTCTGATTGACCGTCCGCTGCGCCCGACCTTCGTCAAGGGCCTGCGCAACGAGGTACAGGTTGTCGTCACCGTCATGTCCTGGGATCCGAAGGATTGCTACGACGTCGTCGCAATCAACGGCGCGTCAGCTGCAACTCAGCTTTCCGGGCTGCCGGTTTCCGGCGCTGTCGGTGGTGTCCGCATCGCGCTTGTCGCCGATGACAAGCATCCGGAGGGTGCATGGGTCGCTTTCCCGACCGAGGAGCAGCACGAGCAGGCTCTGTTCGAGATGGTCGTCGCTGGCCGCATCGTCACCCGTAAGCGTCGCGGTAAGAACGTCGAAGATGTCGCCATCATGATGGTGGAGGCCGGAGCAGGGGAGACCGTCGTCAAGCGTATTTCTGACGGCGCACCGGCACCGACTGAGGACATCGTCGCCGCGGGCCTCGAGGCTGCAAAGCCGCACATCAAGGTTCTGTGTGAGGCACAGAAGGGGCTGGCTGAGCGCGCAGCGAAGGAAACGCAGGAGTTCCCGCTGTTCCCGGCATACAGCGATGAGATTTTTGATGCAGTCGAGAAGAAGTCTGCTAAGAAGCTGGCCAAGCTGCTCACCATCCCGGGTAAGCAGGATCGAGATGACGCCACCAACGAGTACATGGAGGACGTCGAGGGGCAGCTGCTGGAGCGCTTCGTCTCCGATGATGTCGACGAGCAGGCTGCATCTAAGCAGATTCGCGCTGCATACAACGCAGTGATGAAGCAGATTGTCCGTGAGAAGATTCTGGCTGAGGGCTTCCGCATCGATGGTCGCGGTGTTACCGACATTCGTGACCTGGGCGTTGAGGTCGGCTTGATTCCGCGTGCCCACGGCTCTTCGCTGTTTGAGCGCGGCGAGACCCAGATTCTGGGTGTCACCACTTTGGACATGCTGAAGATGGAACAGCAGATTGACTCGCTGACCCCGGTTACTTCCAAGCGCTACATCCATCACTACAACTTCCCGCCGTACTCCACCGGCGAGACCGGTCGTGTTGGCTCTCCGAAGCGCCGCGAGATTGGTCACGGGGCACTGGCTGAGCGCGCTCTGCTGCCGGTCGTGCCGTCCCGTGAGGAGTTCCCGTATACCATTCGCCAGGTCTCCGAGGCCCTTGGATCTAATGGTTCGACGTCCATGGGTTCGGTCTGTGCTTCGACTCTGTCGCTGTACAACGCCGGTGTGCCGCTGAAGGCTCCGGTTGCCGGTATCGCCATGGGCCTGGTTTCCGGCGAGGTTGACGGTGAGAACCGCTTCGTCGCGCTGACCGATATCCTCGGTGCCGAGGACGCATTCGGTGACATGGACTTCAAGGTCGCTGGTACTGCGGACTTCATTACCGCACTGCAGCTGGACACCAAGCTCGACGGTATTCCGTCGAAGGTTCTGGCCGATGCCCTGTCCCAGGCTCGTGACGCACGTCTGGCCATCCTGTCCACCATGGCCGAGGTCATCGAGTCTCCGGACGAGATGAGCGGTCTTGCTCCGAAGATCACCACCGTTAAGGTTCCGGCGTCCAAGATCGGTGAGCTCATCGGCCCGAAGGGCAAGACAATCAACGGCATCACCGAGGAAACCGGTGCTGATATCTCCATCGAGGACGATGGCACCGTATTTGTCTCGGCAACTTCCGGTAAGGCTGCGGACGCTGCAATTGAGCAGATTAATGCAATCGCTAACCCGCAACTGCCGAAGGTGGGCGAGCGCTACCTGGGAACTGTCGTGAAGACTGTCGCTTTCGGTGCTTTCGTCTCCCTGACTCCGGGCCGTGACGGTCTGATTCACATTTCCAAGCTCGGTGGCGACAAGCGCATCGAGAAGGTTGAGGATGTCATCAATGTCGGCGACAAGATTCAGGTCGAAATCGCTGATATCGACAACCGCGGCAAGATTTCGTTGGTTCCAGTCGAGGACGACTAATGCTTGGCGACGGAGGATGTGCTGTATGTAGCCTCCGACAACGCGAGTAGCGATGGCGCGGTTAGGTCACAAATTGACCTAACCGCGCTTTTTGTTTTGGGTTAATCTCGGGTTTCGAAGGGATTAATTTTCGAACCCACGTGGAAGGTGATTTGCGCATGCAACTTGTCGCGCACGATCATGAATTCATCGACATTTCCGCCGGTGACTACGTCGCAAGTATTTCCCAGTTCGGTGGTGGCCCGAGATCACTGGAGTACTGTGGTCTGCCACTGCTGACAGACTATCCCAAGGGATTCAATCCACCGTTGTCCGCAGGTACGCTCCTGGCTCCGTGGCCGAACAGGGTCGCTGACGGAGTGTTTATCTTCGGTGGGGAAGTCCATCGGTTAGATATTTCGGAGCCGTCCCGGGCGAATGCTATTCACGGGTTTGTTGCAGATCGCATTTGGACCGTGGTCGATGCTGATGACAGCAGCGTCACCTTGCATGTGGAAGTTGAGCCGCAGTCGGGCTGGCCTTGGGAACTCGGTATGACCGTGCGTTGGCAAGTCACCGCTACAGACGGCCTATCGGCTGAGTTCACAGTGCATAATCGCAGCGATAGGGAGTGCCCGTTTGGTCTGGGCTGGCATCCTTACCTAAGCGCTTTGGGCGCTGATTTCGACAGTTGCACACTTCGGTTGCCCGTTGATAAAAACCTGCCACTGGAACCAATTCGAAACCTGCCCGCTGGCCCAGCGGTGCCAGCGGAGACAGTGATTCCCAGCCTTCGAGAGGGAGTATCTCTGGATGGACTGTGGCTGGATCACTGCTTCCTTGCTGCCGAGGAAACAGCCGAGAATGGCTCACCGCGCCGTCGTGAAGCGCATTTGGTTGGACCAAATGGCAAGGGTGCTGTGCTCTGGGCCGATGATGAATTCCGGTTCTTCCAGGTCTATGTTGCCGACGCTGGACGACGAGAAGGATTCCCTGGGCACGGGAATGCGATTGCGGTGGAACCAATGACATGTCCGCCAGATGCGCTCCGCTCCGGAACCGGGTTGCTGCGACTTCAGGCTGGAGAGACAAAAACTCTTGCCATGGGACTGCGCGCGGAGACGGGCGGAAAATAGTTTTACTCAGCTCAGAGGACTGCAGCCCCCTCAACTGGGTTAAATCCGTCTTAATTAATTCACCTTGAATTAAGAAAGGAAACTACACTAGGGGACGAATGTAAAAGAATAGGTCTTCCTTTTGTGCAGGGTAGTGGCGATTTGCCCCTACGGTTTGCGGTAGGTCTAGCCACTTTCATGGCCATTGTTGGGCGTGCGCCATATCAGGTGCCGAAATAAGGGAAATCCCTATTCGTGCATTTTCTGAATACGTATCAACCGCCTAACCGCAAGGAGGCCGTCGTGATAGTGGCGCAATCAGCCTTAAGACTCGACGCGACATGGGTGGATTACTCCATCGTTGCTCTGTACTTCCTATTCGTCCTCGGTATTGGCTGGGCTGCACGAGCCAAAGTGTCCAGCTCCATTGACTTTTTCCTCTCGGGGCGCTCACTGCCGGCTTGGGTGACGGGGTTGGCGTTCATCTCAGCCAATCTCGGTGCCGTGGAAATCGTGGGCATGTCCGCAAATGGTGTGCAATACGGTTTCCAGACCATGCACTACTTCTGGATTGGTGCCGTCCCAGCCATGGTGTTTTTGGGCATTGTCATGATGCCCTTCTACTATGGCTCCAAGGTTCGCTCAGTTCCGGAGTTCATGCTGCGTCGTTTTGGTCCCGGTGCACACCTGGTCAATGCAATCTCTTTCGCTATCGCGCAGCTGCTGATTGCAGGCATTAACCTTCTGCTTCTGGCCAAAGTGGTCAATGCGCTACTCGGCTGGCCGCTGTGGCTGACGTTGGTAGTCGCCGCAGTCATCGTGCTGTCCTACATCACGCTGGGCGGACTGTCCGCAGCAATCTACAACGAGGTACTTCAGTTCTTCGTGATTGTCGCAGCTCTGTTGCCACTGACTCTGATCGGCCTGCACAGCGTCGGCGGATGGTCCGGGCTGAAGGAAAAAGTTGCCACTGAATCGCACTTCCACACTTGGCCGGGCACGGATATTTCCGGTTTTGATAACCCCGTGATTTCCGTCATTGGACTGGTCTTTGGCCTCGGCTTCGTGCTGTCGTTTGGCTACTGGACAACCAACTTCGTGGAAGTTCAGCGCTCCATGGCCGCCGACTCACTGTCGGCCGCCCGCAAGACTCCAATCATCGGTGCTTTCCCGAAGATGTTCATCCCGTTCATCGTCGTGCTGCCGGGCATGATCGCCGGCGCCACCGTCGCACCCATCATGGATCAGACCGCCAAGCCTAACGACGCAATTCTGTACCTAATGAGAGATCTGCTTCCCAACGGCCTGCTGGGCATCGCTATTGCAGGGCTGCTAGCAGCTTTTATGGCAGGTATGGCGGCGAATATTTCCGCGTTCAATACAGTCTTTAGCTACGACATTTGGCAGACCTACGTCGTGAAGAATCGAGCAGATGATTACTACCTCAAGGTTTGCCGTATCGCTACCATTGGCGCGACCGGCATCGCAGTGTTCACCGCACTGATTGCCGATAATTTCGGCAATGTCATGGACTACTTGCAGACTCTATTCGGCTTCTTCAACGCACCGTTGTTCGCTACCTTCCTTATCGGTATGTTCTGGAAGCGCATGACGCCGACAGCAGGTTGGACGTCTCTGCTTGCAGGAACGGGCGCTGCAATCTTGTACTGGTACATCTCCGAGTTCACGTCGGCAAGCGCAACTATCTTTGAGCTACCGGGGCAGGGCACTGCGTTCGCTGCCGCCTCCGTGGCATTCGTCGTCGATATTGTGGTGGCCGTCGTCGTTTCTCTCATGACAAGGCCGAAACCCGATGAGGAGCTGGTCGGTTTCGTCAAATCCGTCACCCCAAAGGCTCACTTCACAGACGCTGCTGAGGCAGAGCTGCCATTGCTACAGCGAACTGTTCCGCTGGGTATCTTGTGCCTGGTGATGGCCGTAGTTCTCAACATCGTTTTCGCATAGGAGCTAGTGAGAAATCATGTCACGGACGCAAAACAACTCAACTGTAAAAGCGACTGTCAGCGCCGGTAAAAAGAAAGCAGGTGCCTTTGACATTCGCAACGTCATTGGGGCGATGCTTGGTCTTTACGGCATCATTTTGCTGCTATCGTGGTTGTTCCTCGATCCTGGGGTCAACCCTGAGACCAATGTTGCCAAAGAGCCGACGTATAACCTGTACAGCGGAATAGCCCTGCTCCTCTTTGCAATCGTTTTCTATGCCTGGGCAAAACTACGCCCAACGGTTGTCGAAGAATCATAAGGAGGATAAATGACAACCGACGACCAGCACTCTCACGCTTTTTCGGTAACGCGCACTACGCTTGCCGACGGTCGCGAGCTAATCTACTTCGACGATGAACCGGACTATGTCTCGGGCAAGAAGACCCGAAAATTAACCGACGAACGTGATTTGCCACAGGCGATTACAGAGTCGGAGCTGCGCCAAGATCCGCTGACAGGTGATTGGTACTGCTACGCGGCACACCGCATGAACCGCACCTTTATGCCTCCTGCTGGCGAGAACCCCTTAGCTCCGACGCTGCCGGGACAACTTCCCACAGAGGTGCCTGCCAGCGACTACGACGTGGTGGTTTTTGAAAACCGATTCCCATCGCTTTCTATGCACATGGAAGTTCCGGATGACTTTGCTCAGACTGTCGACGGCGCCGAGATTTTCCCGCGGAAGCCGGCCTTGGCTCGGTGTGAGGTTGTCTGCTTTACCCCGAATGTTTCGGACTCCTTCCGGGATCTGACTTTCACTCGTGCTCGCACCGTTATTGAAGCGTGGGCGCACCGCACTGCGGAACTCAGCAAGCTCGAAGGTGTGCGGTTGGTGTTCCCCTTTGAAAACAGGGGCAAGGAAATTGGGGTAACACTGCAGCATCCCCATGGGCAGATTTACTCCTACCCCTATCTGCCATCTCGTGCGGCGGCCATCGCTGCACGCGCGAAGGCTCACTTTGAAACCACCGGCCGCGACCTTTTTGATGATGTCCTGGAGGCCGAAAAGGCTTCAGGTCGACGAATCATCGCAGAAGGGGAGTACTTCACCGCATTCGTCCCAGCTGCAGCTAAGTGGCCAGTCGAAGTCATGCTGATGGCAAATCGCGCTGTCGGTGACTTCCAGGAGCTGACCGATGCGGAAAAGGACGAACTGGCAGCAATGTATCTTGACCTGCTGCGACGTATTGACCGATTCTTCCCCGGCATCGATAAAACGCCGTACATCGCTGCCTGGAACCAAGCTCCGGTAGGCGAGGATCACCAGTTTGGGCGCCTCCATTTGCAGCTCTATTCCATGATGCGCTCTGCAGGACGCATGAAATTCCTCGCTGGTTCAGAGTCCGGGCAAGGAGCCTGGATTTCGGATACAACACCAGAGGCAATCGCTGACCGCTTCCGGGAGCTTGGCCAGACTCGCTGGCTGCGCACTCGTCCCCATAAGCAGGCCGTATCTGATGTAACAGAGCAATTTCGGCGCAGCTTCGGTTCGGAACCACAGGGTGTCTTTCGCGCCCCAGGCAGAGTCAACCTAGTTGGCGAACATGTCGATTATGCCGATGGCATCTGTCTGCCATTCGCGTTGGCGCAGAGTACTTTTGCAGCGGTGGGTGCTCAGAATGCCAGGGACTCGTGGACAGTGCGAATCGTTTCGGACTTGATGGACAAGGACGATGCCGCAGACGGTGACAGGCCGGTTAATATCGCAATGTCCGATGTCGGTCCGAACTCTCCTGCAAATTGGACGGGATACGCAGTTGGCACTATCTGGGCTATGCGTGAGGCAGGGCTGTTGCCTGCAGATTGCCCAAGCCTTGACATTGCGATTTCTTCCGATGTGCCGGTCGGCTCTGGGTTGTCTAGCTCCGCCGCTCTGGAGTGTTCTGTCGGCGTTGCAGCCTTTGAACTCGTCCACGGTCGTGCACCAAACGATGAAGAGCAGCAGGGAATTGTTGAGGCGGCTATCCGCGCAGAAAATGAGGTCGTTGGTGCCTCTACCGGCGGTCTGGATCAGCGTATATCCATCAAGGGCAAGGAAAAACATGCACTGGCCATTGACTTTGCGAAGAGTTCTGACCAGCTTGTCAAGGCTGCTTTCGCAGACGAGGATCTAGAAATTTTGGTGATCAACACCAATGTTCGACATAGTCTCTCGGATGGTCAGTATGCGACGCGTCGCGGAATCATTGATGCCGTGAAAAATGGTGTTGGGGCATCTGATTTCCGCGGCCTGGATGATGCAGTTGGTGCTGCTATCAATTGGGCGAAGGAGAACGTCCCAGCTGAGGCAGATAGGGATCAGTGGGTTGATACGGTGGCGCGCCGAGTGCGTCACGTTGTTACCGAAATTGACCGGACGGCACAGGCGATTGAAAAGCTTTCCGAGGGGGACTTCGAGGCTTTTGGCACTTTGATGGTGGCAAGCCATCTTTCGCTGAGGGATGACTACGAAGTTTCCTGTCCAGAGCTGGATATTGCTGTAGACGTAGCGCTTGAGCAGGGCGCGCTCGGTGCCCGAATGACTGGCGGTGGCTTTGGTGGCAGTGCCATTGCGCTGCTGCCACACGACCGTGTCAATGCTGCAGCGAATGCAGTTGCGTCGGCTTTCCGTGACCGAGGAATGCCGGAACCGGAGTTTTTCGTTGGAAATCCGGGGCCGGGAGCAAGCCGCCTAGTCTAGGCGGTATTACTCCCGGTCTCGGGGGGGGGCTACTGCAATGCGATCTTCTTCCGCTGCGGCTTGAGCAGCGTGGTCAGGAATATCAGCACCACGCCAAGCCCCGCGGCGGTAAACATCGCAATGCTATAGCCACGAATCAGGTCGGCGGTTGCAGGAGCTGCTGCACCAGCGCCGGAAAGACCCGCGGCAATGACAGTCGACAGTGCGACAAAAAGTGCAGTACCAACCGCGCCTGCAACCTGCTGCAGCGTGTTCAGGATCGCTGAGCCATCCGGGTAGAGGTTCTTGGGAAGATCGCCAAGGCCGAATGTGAACAGTGGAGTAAACAGCAGGCCCAGACCGATCTCAAAGACGATGTGGCAGGCGACAATCCACCACAGCGGAGTGGACGCCGAGATAAAGCCGAGCCCGAAGAGACCGAGGGCGAGAACAATAGAACCAGGGATTGCCAGCGGACGCGGACCGTAGGTGTCGAAAAGGCGGCCAACAGTCGGACCCATAAGCCCCATAATCAGCGGGCCGGGCATCACAATTAGTCCAATGGTCTTGACATCAACACCGCGCAGGTTGAGGTAGAGCGGCAGAATGATGATCACACCGAACATCAGCATAAAGCCGAAAGTCAGGATGGTTGTGGACAGTGTGAAGCTCTTGGTACGGAAGGTCCGAAGGTCCAGCAGAGCTCGGTTTCGTGGTGCCAAGCGGCGCTGACGCATGATGAAGAGCACCAGTAGCACGATTCCGGCTGCGCAGAGGATTCCGTCGATAAGCGAAAATTCGGCACCCACACGGCTGAGCGCATACACGAGCGGACCGAATGCGCCTGCGCTGAGGAACACCGAGAGAATATCGATGGGCTTGGCGGAGTTTTCCTCGATGTTGGGCACGAGGATGACACCGACCACGAGCACAATCAGGCCGAGCGGCAGCATCGTGTCGAAGAGCGCATGCCAATTGTTGTTTGCAATCTCCAGAATTAAACCGGAGAAAGTGGGGCCGATAGCAGGTGCGACGGCGATGACTATGCTCATGCGTCCCATCATGCGACCGCGCTCATGTTCCGGTACCACATTGAGAACCGTGGTCATCAGTAGTGGCAGCAACACTGCGGTGCCGGAGGCTTGAACAACGCGTGCGAGCAGCACGATTGCAAAACCTGGCGCGAAGGCACCGATGAGAGTGCCTACGACAAATAGCCCCTGGCTGATCGCGAAAAGAGTGCGGAAGCGCACTGAGGCAATGAGAAATCCAGTGACTGGAATGACAACAGCCATGGTCAGCAGGAATGACGTTGTCAGCCATCCGGCAGTCGCTGCGCTGATGTTAAGGTCCGCCTTAACGACGGGAATTGCGACACTCATGACCGTCTCGTTCAAGATAGCCATAAATGCCGCAGCTAGTAGCACATAAATGGCCATGTAAGCGTTTTTCGGCGCTTTGGCCTGTGCTGCTTCCGAACTTGGGCTCAATTCGGAATCTTCAGATTCAGAAACCAAGAGAAGTCACTTTCTAGATATAGGTACTGAAATAAGTAATTTTCTAAGATGTTGCGGCTTAGCGCAAGAAAATCCCCATCGTAAGCCGACAAAACGGCAAAGCCGACGGGGCATTGGCACACAAGTTGCCCAACACATTCTAAGGTAAGGGATAGAGATGAACCCGTTGGGAAAGGACAAGAGAGCTGTGAGCAATATCAAGGTCGGCGTACTTGGCGCCAAGGGCAAGGTAGGGTCCACCATCTGCGAGGCAGTTGAAGCCGCCGACGATTTGGAGCTGGCAGCGGGTCTCGACTCGGGCGATGACCTGAATGAACTTGTCACCGCTGGTGTGCAGACCATTGTTGACTTTACTCAGCCCGACGCTGTGATGGGCAATCTTGAGTTCTGCATTAAGAATGGTATCAACGCCGTCGTGGGTACCACGGGCTTTACCAAGGAGCGCCTCGATCAGGTGCAGCGCTGGCTTGACGACGCCGACGGTGCCGTCAATGTCCTTGTTGCACCGAACTTCGCAATCTCCGCAGTATTGACCATGAAGATGGCAGAGCTAGCCGCTCCGTACTTCGAGTCCGCTGAAGTTATCGAAATGCACCATCCTTTTAAAAAGGATGCCCCCTCGGGCACCGCTATCCACACTGCTGAGGCTATTGCCCGTGCTCGCAAGGAAGCAGGCATGGGGGAGCAGCCCGACGCCACTGAGCAGACTCTGGATGGTGCTCGCGGCGCCAATGTCGAGGGCATTCCGGTGCACGCAGTCCGTATGACCGGTTCGGTGGCTCACGAGACCGTTATCTTCGGTGCTGAAGGACAGTCGCTAACCATTAAGCAGGACTCCTACTCGCGTACCAGCTTCGTACCGGGCGTACTGCTGGGCGTGCGTAAGATTGAGGATTTTCCGGGTCTGACTGTGGGACTGGAGCCGTTCCTGGGTCTTTAATAGCCGGGAGTTAACTTAAAATGTCTGAAAATGTCACTCTCAAGGCGCAGCTAATCGCCGCGACCAGCTTCTTCCCGCCAGAGGACATCGACTTTGATACCGATGCCGACGGTGGGGAAGCATTAATTGAGTTCTCTGGCCGGGCTTGTTATGAAACGTGGGACAAGCCTAATCCGCGAACTGCGACGAATAGGGGATATCTGCGGCATGTGCTCGAGGTAGGCCACACCTCACTTTTTGAACACGCAAGTGCAAGCATCTATGTCCGTGGGCTGTCGCGCTCGTGTGCACATGAACTCACACGGCACCGTCACTTTTCCTTTTCGCAGTTGTCGCAGCGGTTTGTGCCGGCTAGTTCCAACAATGTTGTGGTTCCTCCCGCAATTGCGGAGGACCCGGATCTATTGCGAGTTTTCGAAAGCGCGGTTGATCAGTCCCGTTTCGCCTATGGTGAGTTATTAGACGCACTGGAAGAGAAGTGGGCCGATGAGCCCAACGCTATCTTGCGGCGAAAGCAGGCACGCCAGGCAGCCCGGGCGGTTTTGCCCAATGCCACCGAAACTCGAATCGTGATTACTGGTAATTTCCGGTCTTGGCGCCACTTCATTTCGATGCGTGCGACCGAGCATGCCGATGCTGAAATTCGGGAGTTGGCGGTGGCTTGTCTGCGGGAGCTGCAGCGCTGCGCTCCTGTTGCTTTTGGGGATTTTGAGATCAACACTCTGAAGGATGGGTCGGTCGTCGCGTCGAGTCCTTACGCCTTCGAGGGGTAATCGCACGTACAGTGTGAAGATATAGTCGATTGAGATTTTT
The DNA here is from genome assembly GCF_001809455.1 of Corynebacterium sp. HMSC074C11. NCBI lineage: Bacteria > Bacillati > Actinomycetota > Actinomycetes > Mycobacteriales > Corynebacteriaceae > Corynebacterium > Corynebacterium sp. HMSC074C11. The sequence continues at coordinate 316,751 of NZ_KV797729.1, read as the reverse complement.
AAGAAAAGGTAGTCAACAATGAGCACAGGAATTGCGTCAACTCGCGGTGCTGACATTTTCGGCACTGTCGCCGTAGCTATGGTGACCCCTTTTGATAAGGACGGAAACCTCGATGTCAAGGCAGGTGTGCAGCTCGCTGGGCATCTTGTAGACGGCGGCTGCGATGCACTCATTCTGGCCGGTACTACTGGCGAGTCGCCTACTACGACCGTTGAGGAAAAGCTTGAGCTTCTCCGAGCTGTCCGCGCAGAGATGGGCGATAAGGTCAAGCTTGTGGCCGGTGCCGGCACCAATGACACGGCCGGGTCCATTGAGCTGGCAAAGGCTTCTGTGGAGGCGGGCGCGGATGCGCTGCTCGTCGTCACGCCGTATTACTCCAAGCCGTCCCAGGAGGGCCTGTACCGCCACTTTACGGCGGTGGCCGACGCAACCGAGGCTCCGGTGTGCCTGTATGACATTCCGCCGCGTTCGGTTATTCCGATTGAAGTTGATACCATTTACCGGTTGGCGGAGCACCCGAGAATCCAGGCTGTTAAGGACGCCAAGGGGGACTTGGGAGCTGCCGCCGGCATTATCGCTAATACTGATTTGGCGTGGTACTCCGGTGACGATGTGCTGAACCTTCCGTGGCTGTCGATTGGCGCCACCGGGTTCATTTCCGTTATTGGACATGCAGCCCCGCAGCTGCTGGCTGAGGTGCGCTCTTGCTTTGACAAGGGAGACCTTGCTGGTGCGCAGGCTGCCCACGCAAAGATGACTCCGCTGTTTGCCGCTCAGGCTGCACTTGGCGGTGTAAGTTTTGCTAAGTCCGCTCTGCGTCTGCAGGGCATTGAGATAGGAGATCCACGCTTGCCGCAAATTGCAGCAAATGACCAGCAGCTTGAGGTGCTTGAAGAAGCTATGCGGAAGGCAGGTGTTCTGTAGTGGCTGAAGGACGCAATCGCGCCCGCAAGGTAACTCGTAAGGCCGGTCCGCCTTCCGAGTCTGACGTGGCTGCAGCAGAGCAGTCCAAGAACTCTGCATCCAAGGGCTCCGACAAGGGTGGAGCTAATTCCAACGGCTCGAAGTCCTCGCAGCGTTCCGAGCGCTCTGAGCGTTCCGGTGATCGTAAGAACGCCGGCAACGCTAAGAAGTCCCAAGGTTCGTCGAATTCTTCCAACCGCGGTTCTCGTGGTGGTCGCGGTGGCCGTGGCGGTAACCGCGGAAATAATTCGCGGGGTGGCCGTGGCGGGCGTGGCGGTAACCGTCGTAACGTAGTGCAGTCGATGCAGGGTGCAGACTTGACGCAACGTCTGCCCGCGCCGCCAAAGGCCCCCAAGGACGGTCTGCGCGTGGTCGCGCTGGGTGGTATTTCCGAAATCGGTCGCAATATGACCGTGTTGGAGTACAAAAACCGACTGATTATCGTCGACTGTGGCGTGCTGTTCCCGAGCTCGGATGAGCCGGGTGTTGACCTGATTCTGCCTGACTTCTCCTACATGGAAGACAAGTGGGATCGCGTGGAAGCTCTCGTGGTCACCCACGGTCACGAGGATCACATCGGTGCTATCCCTTGGTTGCTCAAGCAGCGCGCGGACATCCCGATTATTGCTTCCCGCTTTACCTTGGCACTGATTCAGGCCAAGACACAGGAGCACCGTCAGCGCCCGAAGGTCATCGAGGTCAACGACACCAGCCACATTCAGCGTGGTCCGTTCGATCTGCGTTTCTTCAATGTCAACCACTCGATTCCGGAGTGCCTTGGCATCGTCATTAAGACCGGAGCTGGCATGGTTGTCCACACCGGTGACGTGAAGATGGACCAGACCCCGCCGGACGGAAAGCCGACTGACCTGCCGGCGCTGAGCCGCTACGGTGATGAGGGAATCGACCTCTTCTTGTGTGAGTCCACCAACGCCACAATCCCGGGCTTCTCCGGTTCCGAGGCGGAGTTGGCTCCGACCCTGCGTCGTCTGATTATGGACGCAAAGCAGCGCGTTATCGTCGCGGCCTTCGCGTCGAATGTCTACCGCGTTCAGGCTGTTATCGATGCAGCTGTCAAGTCTGGACGAAAGGTCGCGTTCAACGGCCGCTCCATGATTCGCAACATGCGTATCGCGCAGGAGTTGGGTCTGCTGACCGCGCCAGAGAACACCATCGTGGAGATGAACGAGGCCGCTCGCATGGCGCCCCACAAGGTCGTGCTGGTGACTACCGGTACGCAGGGTGAGCCAATGGCTGCGCTGTCTCGCATGGCCCGTCGTGAGCACCGTCAGATTACCGTTCGTGATGGCGACCTGATTATCCTCAGTTCTTCGCTGGTACCGGGTAATGAAGAGGCGGTCTTCGGCGTTATTAACATGTTGGCCCAGATTGGTGCCACGGTTATCACTGGCAAGGAAGCCAAGGTTCACACCTCCGGTCACGGGTTTGCCGGCGAGCTGCTGTTCCTCTACAACGCAGCCCGTCCGTCGAATGTCATGCCAATTCACGGTGAGTGGCGCCACATTCGTGCCAACAAGGAACTGGCTGTGTCCACTGGTGTGAAGCCAGAAAACGTTGTCCTCGCTCAGAACGGTGTGGTTGTCGACCTCGTTGACGGCCGCGCTCGTGTAGTTGGCCAGGTTCCGGTTGGTAACCTCTACGTTGATGGCGTCACCATGGGTGACGTCGACGCTGACGTGCTGGCAGACCGTGCTGAAATGCGTGAAGGTGGTCTTATCACCGTCACAGCCGTCATTGATAACCGCACTGGTCGTCCGTTGGAGAAGCCACGGGCTCAGGCTCGCGGTTACTCGGACGACGCCAAGGAAGTGCTCGCAACCGTCGAGCAGGTAGTTGACGATACTCTCTTTGACCTGGCTGGCAGTGGCGAGAACAATCCATACCGTATGGCTCAGGAAGTTCGTCGCCGCACCGAGCGCGTCATTAACCAGAAATGGCGTCGCAGCCCGATGGTTGTTCCGACCATCGTGCCGATGTCCTCAGAGGCAGCCGAAGAGGTCACCGATGAGGAAATCAAGGAGTCGCGCGAAAGCATCTAAGTTTCTAGAGGGTCTTTTAGCGTAAGAGCCCGCATCCACCTAAAGCCGTGTGGATGCGGGCTTCTCCGTGCCTGGTCTAGTCTGGAGCTATGACTTTTGCTGAACGGGAACGTGAAGACCTAGCTAATCTACTGCTCAGCGTCGGTCCCGACGCACCGACCTTGTGCGAGGGCTGGACAACCCGGGATTTGGCCAACCACCTTTACATTCGCGAAAACCGTCTGGATGCCGCTGGCGGGATGTTCGTCAAGGCGCTTTCGGAACGCCTCGATGCTGTTACCGCTGAGGTCAATCGAATGCCCTACGTCGAAGTGGTGGGGAAGTGGGGCAGTGGTGCTCCGCGATGGAATCCAATGAACTGGGCAGACCGCTACGTCAACACTGCGGAGAACTTCGTTCACCACGAGGATGTCCGTCGTGCCCAGGAAGGTTGGACCGTTCGTCAGCTACCACCCTCCGGAGTTTCAGACCTGTGGCGCCTGGTCACTACTGCCGGCCGTATGATGTTGCGCGGGTCGACCTCGACCGTGGTGCTAATGCGCGACGACGGGGTTGCGGTGACCCTAATCGACAACAGCGCTAAAGGTGCTCCGGTTGTGACTGTCCGCGGTAGCGTCGGGGAACTGGTGTTGTGGCTCTATGGCCGTGACGAGGTACGCGTCACCATCGACGGCGACGAATCGGGCATCAAGCGCAACAGCCTTTAAGATCGCGTTCTCAGTTCTGGACGGTCGTGGCAGCCCACCTGTTAAACAATGACATGCGTGTGACTAATGTGAAAACGATCCGGTGTTAGCTGTAAGGTAATGGTCATGTCTGCGACCAGCCGAACCAGAACTGACAATCGTCGTGGATCTTCCCGCTCTGCGGAGACAGATGCCACGCGGCGATACCCCGTGCACAGTGCCACGGAGGAATTCGAGCGCACTCCTAGCGCCATGTCGTTCGTGGGCAATAGCTTGGCCAGCGCCTGGACTGAAACTGCCCGCGGCGTGGCCGGTCTTGCCCGTCGGGTAGGCGGTCGCAAAAATAAGCGAGATGAAGAGGAGAATATGTCGCGGCGCGAAAGTGACGCCGATTTTTCGACGAAGCCCCGTAGGAAGCGTCGTAAAGCTGCTAGCGGCTATGACGATGTAATTGAACCGCCGGCACAGGCCTCCGTGCCAGCTGACGAGTTCGACGCAGACTTCGATGAGGGTGGCGATCCGGGATCGAAGGATGGCCTCGCACTACTCGTGCTGGCGTTGGCGATTGTGCTCGCTGGCTCGACATGGTTCCACCTGGCAGGGCCAGTGGGGGAGTTCATTGAAACGGCAGTGCGCACGCTCATTGGTATCGGCGCTTTTGTACTTCCGGTGCTGCTCGGTGTTGTTTCCGTATTAATGATGCTGGATGCTATGCCACGCCGTGAACGTCTGACACCTACCATCACTGGAGCTTCGCTGATCGTGGTGGGGCTGCTCGCAATTGTGCATATCGGCTCGGGTCGTCCTGCGGACTGGCAGGGGCGACGTGCAGCCGGTGGCGCAATTGGTGGCTATATCGGTTCGCCGCTAGCAGCCGGGTTTACCTCGTGGGTCGCCGTGGTTTTGTTGCTGGGTATCGTTTTTTACGGCGCTCTGGTGCTCTCTGGCGCGACGGTGCGCCAGCTTATCGATGCCACTAAGGAATACTTCAATTTTTCCGAATGGTCTTCGCGTCGTGCCGGCGACGAGGCGGAATCGGACGATCCTTACGGCAATGTCGATGACATGCTGGAACGTCGTGCGAGCTGGGATTCCGATACCGCATATGCCGATGAGGACTTTGACCAGCCGACGCAGCTAATTGAGCGTCGCCCAAGCCACAGCAGCCGCACGCAACATTCCTCGTCTCGTTCGACCGATCGCTCTGCTTACCGAGCGCCTCGTCGTGGCGCGGATAGCCGTATGTCCGCACCCGAACCCGCGCCTTACGACGAACCGGATACTGACGGTAACCTCTACGATCTTTTGAACGAAGAGCCGCAGAGGAACCGACAGGCTCCGCGACGTGCCCGTCAGGTTGAGGATGTCGACTACGACTCGGCAAAGACCACAGTGTTCGATGTCCGGAATGGGGCACCGCACTCCAATCGAGTTTCCCCAGTGGAGCCGGCGTTTCCGGCAGCTGAGTACGTGGAGGAAACTCAGTCGGATGCAGTACATCGCGACACCGCTGAGACAGAATCGACTATTCCAGCTGTCGGGGGCACGAACTACCACGCTGTCGACGAGGATTATGACGAGTACTCCGAGTACCCGACGCAGGAGGCTGCTGCAGCTAGTAACAGCGAACGGAATTGTGTTTCCGATTCCCGAGCTCCGAAACAGCCCGCTGTTCAACCTGAGGTCGTAGAGCCGGCGAGCGCGCCGCAGGGCGAGTCGTCTGTCGATGATTCGCGGGATGCAGTGTCTGAGGCTACCCGCCGCACAATGGATGCCATTGCCGCTCGTTCTGGTATCGATGCCTCTAAGATTCCGGCCACAACTCCGAAGTCTGAATTGGAAAAGGATGCCGAGGGTACTTCCGGTTCGTCGGCACGCACGCCGGAATCTGACTATCACCTGCCATCGACTAACTTGTTGATTCCAGGTGAGCGTCCCAAGACACGTACGGCGACGAACGACCGCATGATCGAGGCGATTACTGAAGTATTCGCAGAATTCAAGGTCGATGCTGCGGTGACTGGTTTCTCTCGCGGTCCGACGGTGACTCGCTACGAGGTCGAGCTTGGCCCGGGCGTGAAGGTCTCGAAGATCACGAACCTGCAGTCCAACATTGCCTACGCGGTAGCGACCGACAATGTCCGCTTACTGACTCCGATTCCGGGGAAGTCGGCCGTTGGTATCGAGGTGCCGAACAACGACCGTGAGATGGTTCGGCTTGCCGACGTACTCAACGCGCCCAAGACCGTTGCGAACGATGACCCGATGCTGATTGGTCTCGGTAAGGATATTGAGGGCGAGTTTATCTCGCACTCCATCCAGAAAATGCCGCACCTTCTCGTTGCCGGTTCGACCGGTTCGGGTAAGTCCGCATTCGTAAACTCGATGTTGGTGTCACTGCTGACTCGTGCGACCCCGGAGGATGTCCGCCTGATTCTGGTGGACCCGAAGATGGTCGAGCTGACTCCATATGAGGGGATTCCTCACCTCATTACGCCAATCATTACTCAGCCGAAGAAGGCCGCGGCGGCTCTGCAGTGGCTGGTTGAAGAGATGGAACAGCGCTACATGGACATGAAGGCCGCCCGCGTCCGTCACATCAAGGACTTCAACCGTAAGGTCAAGTCCGGTGAGATTACGACCCCACTTGGCTCGGAGCGCGAGTACCGTCCGTACCCGTACATTGTCTGTGTCGTTGACGAGTTGGCAGACCTGATGATGACCGCACCCCGCGATATCGAAGATGCGATTGTGCGCATCACGCAAAAGGCCCGTGCCGCCGGTATCCACTTGGTGCTGGCTACGCAGCGTCCGTCTGTGGATGTGGTCACCGGCTTGATTAAGACGAACGTGCCATCGAGACTGGCATTCGCTACCTCGTCGCTCACGGACTCCCGCGTCATTCTTGACCAGGGCGGTGCTGAAAAGCTCATTGGTATGGGCGATGGCCTGTTCATCCCACAGGGTGCAGGCAAGCCGCGACGTCTTCAGGGCGCCTTCGTCACAGACGAAGAGATTCAGGCAGTAGTCGATGCAGCTAAGGCGCAGGCCGAGCCGGATTACGCCGAGGGAGTCACGGAGGATAAGAGCGCTGAGGCTGAGCGCAACATTGACCCTGATATCGGAGATGACCTGGAAGATTTGCTTCAGGCAGTCGAGCTGGTGGTCACCGCACAGCACGGGTCGACCTCGATGTTGCAGCGCAAGATGCGAGTCGGTTTCGCCAAGGCCGGTCGACTGATGGATCTGATGGAAACTCGCGGAGTGGTTGGACCGTCAGAGGGATCTAAGGCACGTGAGGTGCTGGTCAAGCCAGAGGAGCTCGAAACCATTAAGTGGATGATCAAGGGCGCAAACCCGGAGGATGCTCCTAAGGAAGAAGTAAACGTAGTCGACGCGGATCCGAATCAATCTATGGCGTAGGACGACCCAGCCTTACCGCCGTTTCTGATTGCGTGTATAGTCGGCACACGTGGAGGGGAGTATCCCCGGTAAAAGCGGATGTTTTCCGCTAGCCCGTGACGGTTATCGTCAGCACGGATTGGACGCACAGACTCGTCTTGTGCACATCGAATCCCGGTACCGTCACTTTTGCCACTATGGCAGAAGCAGGAGAGACCTCCGGTTCATGTTCGCACGACCGGAGGTCTTTTTTTAATATGCATGTCCCCGCATTGGTATGGATTATCACCATTGTGGTCGTCATGGGTTTTATCGCCTTTGACTTCTATGCACACGTTCGCACGCCGCATAACCCAACTATGAAGGAAGCCGGCATCTGGACCGCTTTCTACGTAGTCTTGGCATTAATTTTCGGCGGAATGGTGTGGTTGTTATGGGATCACCACCGAGGCATTGAGTTTCTATCGGGCTATATCACCGAAAAGGCGCTCAGCGTAGACAACCTATTTGTCTTTGCACTCATCATCGGCGCATTCAAGATTCCGCGCCAGTACCAACAAAAGGTTTTGCTGTTTGGTATTGCGATGGCGCTGGTATTCCGAGGCCTGTTCATTTGGGCTGGTGCGGCAGTTATTGCCAAGTGGTCTGACGTTTTCTACCTGTTTGCAATCTTCCTGATTTACACGGCTATCAAGACGGTGTACGACGAAGCCGTCGATAAGCCGGAACCCGATCCGTCGGATATGAAGCTGATTCAATGGCTGCGTCGAATCGTCCCAATTTCGGACCATTACAACAAGGACAAGTTGACCGTTAAGGAAAACGGCAAGCGTTACTTGACTCCACTTGCCATCGCGCTGGTGTCCATCGGTTTTATCGATGTGATGTTTGCGTTTGACTCTATCCCGGCTATCTACGGTCTGACGGATGAGGCATACATCGTCTTTACTGCAAATGCCCTTGCTCTCATGGGTTTGCGACAGATGTACTTCCTGCTCGACGGTCTGCTGGATCGCTTGGTGTACCTGGCTTATGGCCTGGGTGTCATCCTGGCCTTTATTGGTGTGAAGTTGCTGTTGCACGCACTGCATGAAAACAACCTGCCGTTTATCAACAGCGGTGAGAACGTGTCGGTGCCTGAAGTATCGACCTGGGCGTCGCTGGCGGTCATCGTCATCGTTCTGGTGGTGACTGTCCTGGCATCGTGGCTCAAGAGCAAGCGTGATGAAAACATGGGTGCGATTGCCCTTCCGCGTGTTCACCACGATGATGATGGAAGCCGCGATGGCCTCGGCTCTCACGCCTCCTCTACTTCTGTCAGTGAGGGGTCAACGTCGGCCGGAAGCGAAACTAACGGTTCACACACCGGTAAGAACGAGCCTGGGCGTTAATCGAACACGATTGTGAGATAAGGTAACAACTGTGACTGCTCCAAGTGCTGATACAAGCCGTGTTTCCAACTGGAACTTGCCCAATTTCCTGACCGTGCTTCGCATCCTCGGAGTACCGGTGTTCCTGTGGGTACTTCTTCAGGAGGGCGGCGAAGCCACCAATTGGCGCTGGTGGTCGTTTGTCGTATTCGCGCTTCTGATGGCGACTGACAAGTTGGACGGGCACCTCGCACGTAGCCGTAACCTCATTACCGACTTTGGCAAGATTGCCGATCCGATTGCCGATAAGGCTCTAATGCTGGCTGCGCTGATTGGTATGAACATCATCGACATTCTGCCGTGGTGGGTGACTGTCATCATCGTGATTCGCGAAGGTGGCATCACCATCTGGCGTATGTTCGCCCTGCGTCAGGGGCGTGTTGTTCCGGCTTCTCGGGGCGGCAAGATAAAGACGGTCCTGCAGTCTGTAGCAGTGGGGCTCTTCCTGATGCCAGTGGACTGGTTGTTCTGGCCGTCCTGGATTGTGATGGTTGCCGCCATTGTCGTTACCGTCGGTACTGGTATCCAGTACATTGTGGATGCGCGAAAGGTCTCGTAGAGAAATTAAGTGGAGGGTAAAGCTGTGAACACAGTCGAACGCCTCGCCCAGAGCGACGAAAACGCTGACGGTGTCGATGGCGTTTCGCTTCAACTCGTCCAAACGCTTACGGCTCGTGGCGAGACTTTTGCAGCCGCAGAATCACTTACCGCAGGTCTTCTCTGCGCTACAGTTGCCTCCGTACCGGGAGCCTCCGCCGTTCTCCGCGGTGGCGTGGTCACTTACGCCACTGACACGAAGGCATTGCTTGCCGACGTGCCAAAGGATGCTTTGGCCGCATATGGCCCCGTGTCCGAGTTGACGGCCCGGTATATGGCACTTGGAGTGGCAAATAAAGCAGTGGCGGACTGGGGGATTTCGCTAACTGGCGTTGCTGGTCCAGCGATGCAGGATGGGCACCCAGTAGGTGAAGTCTGGTGTGGTCTGAAACCGCCGGGAGTTTCGTACCTTGATGGGGTAACTGCTGTTAGGTTGCCGGTGAATAAAGAGGGGTCGCGCGCGGAGATTCGTCGTCAAGCAGTGGTATTGGCGTTAGAACTGTTGTTGCAGAATCTCGAGGGTGAGTAGAATTTTTGAAAATTGGGAACAGGTCGGCCCTCTAAAGCGTTAGAGAAAGTGATGACCAACAATACTGCACTTATGACCATTCGCTACCCAGAGGTAGATAGCGCTGCTGCTTTGCAGGCTTCCATGGATGCCACAGCGCCGTCGGCACGGGTGGCTGTAGCGGAGCAGCCTGAATCGGTTGCAAAGTTAACGGCACAGGATTTGGCGGAACGGGGAGAATCTCGTGAGCCACTCCTGCGAGAGGCACTGGGGGAAACGCTGCGTGATATTCGTTCGCGCAGTGGACAGACGCTGCGTGAGCTTTCTGAACATGCGGCTATTAGCCCTGGTTATTTGTCCGAGCTTGAGCGTGGACGGAAAGAAGTCTCATCTGAGCTGCTGGCGTCCGTATGTGCGGCGCTTGGTGTGACGGTGTCAGATTTGATGATGGAGGCGGCCACAGCGATGGCTCTGCATTCGGCGAGCCCGGAATTGGCAGCGATGTAGAAATTGGTTGCGGCGGTGGAATTTCACTCCACTGCTCCGGCACTTAGCACCCGAAGATGCTTGGCTTTAGTTAAGATTGGGTGCGCGATAAGCACAGACCTGCTTTGAGGTAGTTGCAATAAGAAAGGTGTATGGGACGCTATGGCTAATCCATTTGTAAAGCTGTGGAATTACTTGATGGCCGCTTTTGATTCCAAGATTGAGGAAAACGCTGATCCGAAGGTGCAGATTCAGCAGGCTATCGAGGATGCCCAGCGGCAGCACCAGGAACTATCGCAGCAGGCAGCGGCGGTGATTGGTAATCAGCGCCAGCTGGAAATGCGCCTTAACCGCCAGCTCGCTGAAATTGAAAAGCTGCAGGGGAACACTCGTCAGGCATTGCAGCTCGCTGACAAGGCTCGTGCTGAGGGGGATACCGCCAAGGCTACGGAGTATGAGAACGCAGCTGAGGCTTTCGCAGCTCAGTTGGTTACTGCTGAGCAGTCGGTAGAAGATTTGAAGGCTCTGCACGATCAGTCGCTGCAGCAGGCAACTCAGGCTAAGAAGGCCGTCGAGCGTAATTCCATGCAGTTGCAGCAGAAGGTCGCGGAGCGCGCAAAGCTCCTCAGCCAGCTGGAGCAAGCAAAGATGCAGGAGAAGGTCTCTGAGTCCTTGCAGTCGATGAATCAGATTTCTTCGGGGGCTACACCTAACCTGGATCAGGTTCGTGACAAGATTGAGCGTCGTTACGCTAACGCTCTTGGCCAGGCTGAGCTGGCTCAGAACTCGGTTCAGGGGCGTATGGCTGAGGTAGAGGCCGCAGGCGTTCAGCTTGCTGGGCACTCTCGCCTGGAGCAGATTCGCGCAGAAATGAACGGCGGCAACGAGCTCTCTGGTGGCGAGGCTCAGAAGTCCATCGAGGGAAATGCTGCCTCCAACGTTGACCCTGCTGTTGCTGAGCGCATGCGCCAGCTGCGTGAGGGCAATTAATTCTGCTACTCACCTTCGCCACGTGCGATTAGCGAATCACCCATTGCCTTCGAGCGGTTAATGGTTCGGATGACCACAGGTACGCCGAAGGCGATGATTGAGCCGGCAGCCCCTCGGGCTTTTCGAGCCTCCAGTACCTCGGCAGCGGCCATAACTTGAAGCGGAATCATACGCAGCGTCAGCGATAGTGCGAGCGCGATGGTGTCGACTGGTAGGCCGAAACGAGCGAACGGTTGCATCGCAGTGGTCAAAGTATCCATGATGTCGCTGACGCGGGTCGTCAGCGTTAGCAATATTGCCGCTGCGATTGCGGCGAGAAGCGCGAGGAAGGTCGTCAGCGCTTGCTCACCCCCGGCGCGCCACCATAGGAGAAGCGAAAGCAGCGCCAAAATGATTACGGCTCCACGGAGCTGTCGGAAAGCAACCATGGGTGGCACCTTGGCCACCGCATAAGCGAGGGTGACAATTGCCAGGGCAATCGCCCCGCCTAACCAGGTATCCACGAGGATCCCGGTGAGCAATAAAAATGCGATGACAATGATGAGCTTGGGGGCCGTCGGGAGCCTGTGCGCAGGCGACTTATGGTTGAGGTAAAGCCCTAACGGGACATCGGCTGGATGAATCATGAGCGGCCTTCTTCTGCACGAGTCATATCGCTGACGTATCGGTCAATAACTTCCTTGGGCGCACCGTCGTCGACGATTTCTCCTGCGCTTACACGGATAACCCGGTCGAAGTCCATAAGAAAATCCAGATCATGAGTGACCACGATAATTTGCTGCTCAAGCTGGGCGAAAATTTTCCGAATGTGGAGACGATTACGCAAGTCGAGGAGCGTAGTGGGCTCATCGGCAATAATGGTCGTGGGATTAAGAATTAACACTGCCGCCAGCGCCAGAAGCTGTTTTTGTCCACCCGAGAGCACGTGCGGCGAGGCGTCAGCATGATCGGCGAGCCCAAATCGCTCGAGGGCTTCCTGCACCAGCTGGTTGCGCTCATCCTTTGTTAGCTTTCGCTTGCGTAGTGAAAAGGCAATGTCCTCTGCGACTGTCGGCATCACAATTTGGTTATCCGCATCAGAAAAGATGAAGCCGACCTTCTTGCGAATTGCCTTTGCCTGCTTTGCGACATTCATGCCCTCATACGTAACCGTGCCGCCAGTGACCGGGCCCAGGCCGTTAATAAGTCGCACCAGCGTGGACTTACCGCCACCGTTTTCGCCGATAATGCCGATACGGTTCTCTGTGAGAGTTAGCGTGGTTGGCCTCAATATCTGGCGTCCCGAATAGGTTGCGGAAGCGCGGTCAAAAGCGATGGTGGGCATAGTGCGACTCGAGGACCTTTCTAAGTCTGTGGGTTAATTGCCCGAGGTGGCTGCTTCCTTAACCAAACGACTTTGCTTACGGTTGGCAGCGTCGGGAAGCAAATCAGGGAAAGCCTGCAGTACGGCAGTAGCAATAAGCGCGGCTACGACAACCTTTGCAACGTCGCCCGGGATAAACGGGACGTTGGTAATCAGTGCGTCGGTGAAGCTAAGTCCCATACGCCATGCCAAGCCGACAGATCCGAAGAAGTACTGCAGTAGAACTCCGACGAGGCCCGCGCCGATGAAGACGCTGATTCGTGAAACCTTCGCCCGCGGTGCTTGCTGGGCAATCGCGCCGATTGCGAAACCGGCAATTAAGTAGCCGACAATGTAACCCACGGTAGGGCCGGGGAGTGCGGCGAGAAGTGGTTTCCAGCCCGCCATGTTTGGGACACCCACGAGCCCAACAGCCAGGAACAGGGTAGTGGCGAGGCCGCCGCGTTTGAATCCGAGAATCATCCCTGCCAGTGCGATGCCCATGTTCTGTAGCACGATTGGCACGCCGAGACCGCCAACGGGAATGGCAATCCCGCCGAGTACGATGATCAGTGCTGCGAAAGCAGCGATAATAGTGAGGTCATACACCTTGGAATTATTCACAGCTCTCATCTTAATCCCCTGGGTTGAGCACTGTTCAGGCAGGGGAGCGGGGATTAGGTTATGAACAGAGGGGGCCAGGTAGGTATCAGTGACAGGTATCTTGTACGTTGGTCTCATGCGATTGGCCGATTTTCACAACTTCGTCAATTACGAATTTGGGCCTCAGCACGGCCCGTGGCTGTTGCATTCCCACGTGCTGATGGAATATGGAAAGACTCCCGCGGAATTGCTTGAGGACGGGGTCGAACCTCGAGATATCTGGTGGGCGCTGTGTAGGGAACACGATATTCCTGAAGACCGCTGGTACGGCCCTGACGAATAGGTTCCGGCGTAGACAACGGCGAATGCTTGCCGACGGCACTTGCGTGTCGTTGCCATTCGAACAGGGTTTCGCATATTATCGAAAGTGCTGATGAAGTCAATCCGTCTGATTCGGTATAACTTCCGGGTGTAACCGGCAGTAGAGATGTCGCGGACCAATTTGGAACCGGAACGGCTAGTTTCGCGCCTAATTAAGTGTGAGCGAAGTTTCTGTTTTGGATGAAAATCGGGACACACATTCTCTGAGTACGGCTCCAGAACCCGATACCGTACGCGACAATGACAATGAGGAAGAACAACGAACTATGGCTCGTAAGAAGGCTACGGCTTCGAACCAGGGCAATGATCGCCTGAAGGCGCTCGATGTAGCTCTGGCGAATATTGAGAAGGACTTTGGTAAAGGTGCAGTTATGCGCCTGGGGGATGACAATCGTCCTCCAATTCAGGTTATTCCCTCCGGCAATATCGCTATCGACGTGGCTTTGGGCCTGGGTGGGTTCCCACGTGGTCGTATCGTAGAGATCTATGGTCCAGAATCCTCAGGTAAGACCACAGTCGCACTGCATGCTATTGCAGAGGCACAGCGGCAGGGCGGTATTGCCGCATTTATTGATGCGGAGCATGCGCTGGATCCGGTTTATGCGCGCAAGCTTGGAGTAGATACGGACAACCTTCTGGTATCCCAACCAGATACCGGTGAGCAGGCACTTGAGATCACAGATATGTTGGTGCGTTCCGGTGCTATTGACATCATTGTGGTTGACTCGGTGGCCGCGTTGACTCCGAAGGCTGAAATCGACGGTGAAATGGGCGATTCCCACGTTGGTCTGCAGGCGCGGTTGATGAGTCAGGCGCTGCGAAAGATGACGGGCGCCCTGTCTAACACCGGCACCACTGCCATCTTCATTAACCAGCTGCGTGAAAAGATTGGCGTCATGTTCGGCTCTCCTGAGACCACCACGGGTGGTAAAGCACTGAAGTTCTACGCTTCCGTTCGCTGCGACGTACGCCGAATTCAGACGTTGAAGGACGGCCAGGATGCCGTGGGTAACCGCACGCGCTTGAAGGTAGTCAAGAACAAGGTGTCGCCGCCGTTCAAGCAGGCAGAGTTTGACATCATCTACGGCGAGGGCATTTCGCGTGAGGGCTCGTTGATTGACATGGGCGTTGATAACGGCATCGTCAAGAAGTCGGGTTCGTGGTTTACCTACGAGGGCGATCAGTTGGGCCAGGGCAAGGAAAAGGCTCGTATGCACCTGCGCGAGAATCCAGAAATTGCCCAGGAAATCGAAGTCAAGATTAAGAAGAAACTCGGGGTCGGGGAATTCGCTGAGGTCGAGGACGAGACCGATATCGATGCCCCTGTCGATGTCGTGCCGGACATCGACTTCGATGATTTGGAAGACTAGCTGGCTCGAGGCGTAGTGCCGGGACACATGAAAAGTGAGGACCGTGGAGGATCGTAACGGCCGCGATGTGCGGGAGACTATCGAAAAGCTTGCTCAGCAGATTGCGGAAGCTGACGGTAGTTCGCTCTACGATGCGGGTCGTGAGGAATCCAAGGCTCCGATTCGTGCTAAGGCGCTGCGCTTGCTCGATCAGCGAATGCGCTCCCGCAAGGAACTCGTAGAAAGGCTCGAGGCAGTCGAGGAGTTTCCAACCTCGATGATTGAAGAAGTCGTTGATGACCTGACCCGAAGTGGTTTGGTTAATGACGAGCTTTTCGCATCCGAATGGGTGCGGCAGCGCTTTGCCAGTCGCGGCAAGTCGAAGATGGTTTTGAACCGGGAGCTGCAGGAAAAGGGTATTGATGCTTCGCTTCGTGCTGATGCGTTGGAGCAGATCACGCACAACGCGGAAGAAGAAGTCGCACGGAAGCTAGCGGCGAAGAAGGCGGCCACTATTAAATCAGTAGCGCCTGACTTCAACTCCAAGCAAAAGGATTTACGCAAAGTTGTCGGTGTGCTGGCGCGGCGCGGTTTCCCCTCTGAATTGTCCATGAGCATTGCTCGGGATCAGTTAGAAGAGCGATACCGGAAACTCGAAGAGGACACAGATTAGCGCCGGTACCATTTCACGCTGGATTAGCACGCCGGCTGCGGACCGGTCAGGTTTAAAGGAATCGCTGATTGGGGAAATGGGCCATAAACAGCTAACCTAAACTGCCGTGACTACCCCTTCTTTGAACCCTCAGCAGCAGTCTTCGCCTCGCACATATGAGGTGCGTACGTTCGGTTGTCAGATGAACGTCCATGACTCGGAACGACTGTCTGGCTTGCTGGAAGAAAACGGTTATGTAGCGGCTGCAGAAGGCGAGAATCCCGATCTGGTCGTTTTCAACACCTGTGCCGTTCGAGAGAATGCGGACAACCGACTCTATGGCACATTGGGACAGCTCAAACCGGTCAAGGATGCTCACCCAGGCATGCAGATTGCCGTCGGTGGCTGCTTGGCCCAGAAGGATAAGGACGTCGTTGTAAAGAAAGCCCCATGGGTGGACGTCGTCTTCGGTACGCATAACTTGGGTTCGTTGCCAGCATTGTTGGAACGCGCCGCTCATAATGACCGGGCTGAAGTCGAGATTAAGGACGCGCTGGAAGAATTTCCCTCGGTGCTGCCGGCCAAGCGTGAATCCACTTACGCAGGTTGGGTGAGTATCTCCGTAGGCTGCAACAACACGTGCACCTTCTGCATCGTCCCCAGTTTGCGGGGTAAGGAACGCGATCGTCGGCCAGGCGAGATTCTCGCTGAGGTCCAGGCACTCGTGGAGCAGGGCGTTACTGACGTCACCCTCCTCGGCCAGAATGTCAACGCCTATGGTGTTAACTTCGCCGACCCTGACATGGAACGCGACCGCTCGGCTTTTTCCAAGTTGCTGCGCGCCTGCGGCCAGATTGAGGGGCTGGAGCGGGTGCGCTTTACATCTCCGCACCCAGCTGAGTTCACCGATGATGTCATCGACGCCATGGCGGAGACACCGAACGTGGTTCATCAGTTGCACATGCCGCTACAGTCCGGTTCCGACCGAGTGCTGAAAGACATGCGCCGTTCCTACCGCACCAAGAAATTCCTGGGAATTCTGGAGAAGGTTAGGGAAAAAATGCCGGATGCGGCTATTACCACTGACATCATTGTCGGTTTCCCTGGCGAGACTGAAGAGGACTTCCAGCAAACTCTCGACGTGGTGGAAAAGGCTCGCTTTAGCTCGGCTTTCACCTTCCAATACTCGCCCCGCCCGGGAACTCCGGCGGCGACCATGACTGAGCAGGTTCCACCAGAGGTAGTGAAGGAACGCTATGGTCGGCTGCTAGCGCTTCAGGAGCGTATTTCCGAGGAAGAAAACGCCAAGCTAGTCGGCCGGGAAGTCGAGCTGCTGGTCAGCCAGTCCGATGGCCGTAAGAATGCGGAGACTCATCGCATGTCAGGTCGGAGTCGGGATGGTCGCCTGGTGCACTTCAGCCCGTCGGAAAGCGAACCTGGTGTCGTTGACCGAAAGATTCGCCCAGGTGACTACGTGACAGTGTGCGTGACCGACTCTGCACCCCACTTCCTGATTGCCGACTCCGGCGTGCTGACGCACCGTCGCACTAAAGCGGGGGATAATGTGGAGGTCGGTCAGATTCCGACGACCGCTCCGATTGGAGTTGGTCTGGGCTTGCCAAAGATTGGGCGCCCGGAGAAAACGAAGGTAAGTGAGGGATGCGGTTGTGAGTAGTGACAAGGCTTCGCCGGAAAGTGATATGGAATCCACTAGCGAGCAGTCCGTGGAATCCGCGCAGGCATTGCGGGTTCAGGAGCGCAAGGCCGCCGGCGAGCTGGATCTCGGCCGTGCGGTGATTCCGATGATGGTTGCCGTCATCGGCCTTATTACGAGCTTCTTCCTTCCACATTCGGGCGTCGTTTTGGGCTTTGATGTGCTGCTGGATACGGATGTTGCACATCAGTACTTCACGACGCGCCCGGAACGAATTTACTCCATTCTTGTGGTGGTAGGCGTACTGCTGGCTATTGCCACGCTGATTACGCGGACGACGATTCTCGCGTTTGTCACCTGGTTTTTTGCCTGCATTCAGATGGTCTACTCAGTCTTCGCTGGCTGGATGCGCCAGTCTCGTCCACAGGAACTGGCCGGCGAGGGTATTTCCTTTGGCCTGATGCTCGGCATTTTCTGCAGTTTTCTACTGGCCATTTCCGTGACTTTCATCGCTTTCCGACGCAGTAAGGAGCAGCTCGCAATCGCGACGAAACGTCGCAAGCACGCTGACACCGATCCGGTACTGCGAGCGCAGCAGGTTTACCTGCGTGCGGGCCTGACACCGAATACAACTACTGATGTAGAGGTCGTCGACGACCGCCGTGAACGCGCACGCCGACGCAATCGTGGCCAGTAGGGCAGTAGCGCGGACAATGTCTCTCAACGGGCTGGCGAACAGGACGAGCAGATCAGCGACGAGTAGTGAGATTCTTTAACTAGCGCAGTAAGAAAGGGGCTCTCTTCCACTGCACTGCTCCCCACTAGTCGGTAACTGATTTCTCAGTCCAACTTTCGGGGGCTAGTTCACGGAAGAGAGCCCCTTTCTTTTAATCATCCACGCGTTGCCAGAGCATAGCTGAGCCAAGCTTCTGTTAGAGCTCCTTGAGAGTCGCCGCGGCCTGCTCTGCCCACTGTCGCCACTGTTCGGCCTGCTCCCGAGCCTTGGCGGCCTGAGAAGCCTTGCCCTTCGCCTCGAGTTCGGCGGCCTTCTGCTCAAACTCCGCTGCGCGGTCGGCGAACTGCTGGACGCGAGCCTGTGCTTCGGGGTCGGTGCGGCGCCACTGCGAATCAGCCGCATCGGAGACGCGCTTTTCCAGTGCACCAATGCGGTTTTCATACTCACGCACACGACCACGCGGCACAAAGCCGATGGCCTCCCATTTCTCTTGCAACTGACGCAGTTCGTTGCGAGCGTGATCGAGGCCCTTGGACGGATCAATGCGGTCTTCATATTCAGCCAGCAGTGCGTCCTTGGCCGCAGCGTTTTCCTCGAACTCCTTGTCTCGAGCTTCGTTGACCGCGTTGCGAGCACCAAAGAACTCATCCTGAGCGGCCTTGAAATGCGCCCACAGCTTGTCATCGACCTCGCGTGGCGCTCGACCAGCGGCCTTCCACTCAGCCATCAGGTCGCGGAAGGCAGCAGCGGTGCCACCCCAATCAGTGGAGGTCTTCAGGGCCTCAGCTCGCTCAATGATGTCCTCCTTAACGCGGCGAGCAGCCGCACGGTTGCGGTCCAGTTCCGCAAAATGGGCACCGCGGCGGCGGTTGAAAGAATCACGCGCGCGGGAGTAACGGCGCCAGAGTTGATCATCAGTTTTGCGGTCGATGCCGCGAATCTGCTTCCACTCCGTGAGAATCTCGCGGATACGGTCGCCGGCGACTTTCCACTCGGTGGAGTTCTCTGCGAGCTCCTCGGCCTCTGCGGCGAGCTCTTCCTTACGTGCGATGGCGTTCTTACGGCGCTCTGCCTTGTCGTGAGCGACTTTTTCCTCTGCGACGTGGGAGGTGGCAATGACCTCTGCAAGGCGCTTATCCAGCGCATCGATATCGCCGAGGACTGCGGCGGTGGAAAGGCTCTCACGCAGTTCAACTGCGTTGTGGGAAATGGTCTTTGCCTCCTGCGGGTGGGAGACTACACGAGATTCCAGTAACTCGACCTCGGTGGCCAGATCCTCGTAGCGCTTGCCGTAGTGGGCATAACCCTCTTCTACGGTGCCGGCCTGCCAGGAACCAATATTGCGCTTTCCGGCGTTGGTGACCAACCAAACAGTGCCGTCTTCGTCAATGAGGCCAAACTTCTTTGGATCATTGTGGACGGCATGTGTCACAGCGGCCGACCCCGCAAGCGCTTGAGTGGTTCCAGGGGCCTTACGATGAGCCGGCATTGCGCCTGGTCGAGGTCCGGGACGTGGACCCGGGCGTGGACCTGGCTTAGGGGAATTGCTGGTACCGGTCATAGTGGGTAAACCTCTTCCAATCTTCATGCAGAACTGCCGCGCGACACGGCTGCCATCAAACACTTACGGTATGTGCTCGAGTATCCCAAAAATTTTGGCACAGCGCGCGTAACACCGCCGGAATAAGGCATCGACTAGCCCCTCACGGTAGCGTTGAGGACGTGAATTCGCGTTTGCCTCGGCTTGTTATCGTTCCGCGTGCGCTCCTCATCGTCGAGGAGCTGGGTGGTTTTGCAGCTATCGCCACGAAATTGCGCCGTCAAACCCGTGAAACTGTTGCGACGCTGTGGACAGATGACGAACCCGGGGAGCCCGGCGCGGTCGCCATTATCACTGGCAGAATGCAGGCGAAGTCCCCGCATCAGAACAGCACACCCGGCAGTTTCTCCCCGTATGGGGTTGATGTCACGGTGTCCGGCGGAACCGAATTACCTGAGCTGCTGGGGCGCTGGCTTATCGAAGACTACGCGCGACGGAATTCTGAAGGACACACTGGCCGCGTCATTCAGGCAACGTGCTTCGAGTCTATCGACGAGGCACTCGCTGCCGGTCACACGCGTCTGCTTGTGCTTGTCGACGGCGCATTCGGCCTTGCAGACGATTCCCCGGTCGGCGTAATTGAGGGTGCAGCGGAGGTTGATGCGCTGTGCAGTCTGATTGCTGGGCAGGACTGCTCCACCGTTAACGTGGAAAATATTGTGTTTCCAGCTCCCGGCGCGTACGCAGCCGAGTTATGGCAGCAGCTGAGTAAAGCTGCTGAAAGCTGGATGGGGTCTGGAATGACCGTCGTAAAGCGTTCTTACTATGACGGAGCGCCTTATGGCATCGGTTACCACGTGGCCAGCTGGCAGTGTGTTGCGGAGTAAGAGCTCGCGTTTTTAGTTTTTGTGCAGGAGTGTGAACTGGGTCGTGACGGCTTTCGAGAGTGAGAGCTTGCCGGTGCCGATTGCTGTGGTGGGGCCAACGGCATCGGGAAAGTCGGATTTGGGGCTGGTACTTGCGGAGCAGCTTGGCGGTGAGGTCGTCAATGTTGATTCGATGCAGCTGTATCGAGGAATGGATATCGGAACAGCAAAGCTGTCGGTAGATCAGCGGCGGGGGATTCCGCACCACCAACTCGATGTTCTGAACGTGACGCAGCCGGCGAGTGTGGCGACGTATCAGTGTGAGGCGGTCGCGGATGTTGAGGCCATTCGCGCGCGGGGGAAAGTCCCGATCCTTGTCGGCGGGTCGATGATGTATGTGCAGGCGTTGGTGGACGACTGGCAGTTCCCGCCTACGGACCCTGAGGTACGTGCGAAATGGGAGGCAGTGCAGGACGAGATCGGTCCGGCGGCGTTACATGATCGGCTGGCAGAGATTGATCCGGATGCGGCGGCGATTATTGAGACCAACGACCCGCGACGCACCGTCCGAGCTTTAGAGGTTATCGAGCTGACAGGCAAGCCGTTTGCAGCGTCGAAACCGTCAATTGATAATCCGCCGCGGTGGAACACCCGCATATTGGGATTGCGCACGCAGGCGGAATGGCTAAATCCGCGGATTGAACAGCGCACGCGGGGCATGTTTGCCGCTGGTCTGGTGGAGGAAACTGAGAGTTTGATGGCGCAAGGGTTGCGCGAAGGTGTGACCGCTAGTCGCGCGATCGGCTATGCACAGGTGCTGGACTACTTCGATGGGGTTTACGACCTGGATACGGCTTGTGAACGCACGATTACTGGTACGCGCAGGTATGTGCGGCGTCAGCGCTCTTGGTTCAACCGTGATCATCGAATCACGTGGCTAGACGCTGCCGGCGACGTGCCGGGACAGGCTTTTTCTGCGCTTGGGCTTTAGCCGGTTCGGCTGTCCCGCTAGCATCGAGGGCATGGTTTCATTTGCCAAAGGTCACGGTACGCAAAACGATTTTTTGATTTTTCCAGATGATTTGGTGTCGATCGAATTGACCGAATCATTGGTCGCAGCAGTGTGCGATCGACAACGTGGTCTTGGCGCTGACGGCGTCCTGCGGGTTGCCCGTGCGGGGAAACTCGTGGATGCCGGTGTTTTGACGGCATTGCCGGAGGGGGTTGAAGCCGACGATTGGTTTATGGACTACCGCAATAGTGACGGTTCTATTGCTGAGATGTGCGGTAATGGCGTGCGTGTCTTTGCACACTATATTGCCGCGATTCACAGCCCGGACAGTGTCGTCGACGGAACATTGCGGGTGGGCACTCGAGCAGGACTGCGCGCTGTCTCGATTGATGAGCTCAGCGGTCGGCATGCGGTTGTCGGGGTGGACATGGGGCAGCCGGAGGTCCTCGGCCTCGCTACTGCGTTCATCGGTTCGGGCAACAACGCGCAGAAATTCGCCGGGATTGGTGTCGACGTGGGAAATCCGCATTTGGCCTGTGTCATTCCTGGTCTGAATGCCGCCGCTCTGGCGGAGCTAGAATTGGAAGCGGCGGGTAGTGCTGCGAAGCCAGTGCGTGCCGACGAAGCCATGTTCCCGAACGGCCTCAACGTGGAAATTGTCACCCCGCTGGATGCCTCTGATTCGGTGTCCATGCGAGTAATTGAACGCGGAGTTGGTGAAACCCGCTCGTGTGGCACCGGCACGGTTGCGGCAGCTATTGCCGCGCTGGCCGATGCCGGCCGGACCGAGGGAGCTGTGACAGTCAAGGTGCCCGGTGGAGCGGTGACTGTGGATGTACGCAAGGCCAGCAATACTGATGGGGCCTTCTCAGCAACGTTAACTGGACCGAGCGTGATTCACACTCTCGGCGATATTGAACTGGAAGCCCTGTGACTGGTAGCTAGTGCAGCAGGAGAACTAGCAGGGTAGCGGAAGCAGTGGGGAGTTAGCGGACTAGTGTCCGCCGCAGCCACTATCGCCACAGCCGCAGCCACCATCGCCACAACCGCCGCCACAGCCCTGCGGCGGGATAATTTCACCCGTCAGCAAGAAGGTGCCGGAGACGACCATGCCCGGCTGGGGAGCTTCGTCGCCGCCGGGGACAAGTACGTCCATGGGAGTCGGCAGAGCAAGGTTGAGCACCCAGAACTTCTTTCCGGTTAGCTCATTGACATGCTTGCGGGAGTTATTGATAACACCAGCCAGTTTCACGGTTGCGCTAGGCGATGCCTTGCCGACCTGATCTCCGACAATCGCCTTAGCACCTTCGAAGTCCAATGATGTCGGGGTCGCCCCAGTGCGCTTTTCGTACTCCTCAGCGGATGCGTCGAGGGTGAAATCGGTTGCCAGAGCTGACAGCGCGACATGCTCAAAAGTCTGAGTTCCGGCATCAACAATCATTGGCCCCTGTGACAGCAGGCAGCTGGCTACCTCGATGACCTTGTCAAAGTCATCAGAGGAGGGATCATCCTCGACGATTTCCACGAGTGCCAAGACGTCGTCCACGCTGGATACATGGGCGGTGACGGTCGGGCTGCCCGCGAAGCCGGCGTAGGTAGAATATGGTTCAACACCAAGGATGTGCAAACGCGCACCAGAGGAATCTTCGAAACGGACCAGCTGGCCACCGCGGACCTCGCCGATGACCGACAGATTTTCACTGGCAATCGCGGCTTCCATCGCGTCTCGCCAGCTGGGGTAGTCCATGCCAATGCTTCGCAAGTCAGTAGTCATACTTTTCGATGATACTTCCCATATCTTCATCTGCGAACTAACGAATCGCACGTGAGCACATTGTGCTCTGGGGTACCTAAAACCATTCCTTCACACCGCGGCAACTATTCGGATGGGACTAACAATTCTGCCACGCTAAATAAGCAAATGTTAAGTGTGGCATAAATAACTTTCCTTAGGTGCGCCCGGTTTATTCCATTTAGGCATACCTAAGAGTAGGCTCGTCCCTGTAAACATCATTTGCTTAGCTTAATTCTTATCTATATAGGCGAGGTTTCTCATGCTCGGATTACGGTCGCGAAAACAGTCGGATGACATTCAGTCGCTTGCCGACGTCCCGGTGGGGGAAACCGTCACTCTGGGGGTGTCGCATGTGGATGAGCGCCTGTGTCGCAGGCTTTCGCAATTGGGGCTTCGTCCTGGAATGAGTGTCACGGTGGGACGGAGCACCAGCGGCGGTGGGCGAATCGTCCATGCAGGCGCAACGCGCTACGCCATCGACGCCAGTACGCTGCACAAGATGTCCGTCGTGGGTTAGGTCCCCTACAACTCTTTTTCTCACCTCCCTCCTGAAAGTTAACAATGACAACACCTACGGATTCCTCAACGCGAAAATTCGCATCCACGCCCAGCTGCCATGCATGCAGCGGCGGAGCACCAGCAAAGGATGGTGCACCTGTTGTCGCAGTCGTAGGCGCACCGAACTCCGGTAAGTCAACACTGTTCAATAGTTTGACTGGCGCGAAAGCGCAGATGGGCAATTGGCCTGGTACGACCGTGGAGGTCAGCCGTGGCGCGTGGAAGACCGATGCCGCTGAGTACGATGTCATCGACTTCCCGGGCGCCTACTCGTTGGATGCCATGAGCCCGGACGAAGAGCTCACTCGCGAGATGCTCATCGAGAAACCGGAAGAAGAACGCCCGGATCTCGTCGTCGTTGTTGTCGATGCCACGGCACTGGGGCGTGGCCTCTACATGGCCGCGGAATTGGCGGAGCAGCCTCAGCGCATCGTTCTGGCGCTGACCAAACTCGATGTGGCCAAGGCCAAGGGCATCGATGTGAATCCGAACGCATTGCAGTCAGCTATGGGGATGCCAGTGGTGGCGCTGGATCCCCGTCGTAAAGCGGGAATGGCACGATTGGCCGACGCGGTAGCAGCGGCTCTGGACGGATGCAGTTCGGTGTCGTCACCGATTCGCCAGGCCGATGGTGAATCGATTGAACGCCTGGACGACGCACGCTTTGCCGCGATTGATGCGGCGGTTGCGGCATCTACGGGCGGGGTAGAAGATCGCCAGACTTTCTCCGACCGTATTGATAACGTGGTTCTCCATCCGGTGCTCGGACCGATTGTGTTCCTGGCAGTTATGTGGACAGTCTTCCAGATCACGACGACGGTTGCAGCACCGTTGCAGGACGGTTTGGAAACCCTTATTACCGGTAATTTCGCAGATCTGGTTACCCGTGGATTGGAAGCAATGGGATGGGACCATCCGATTGTCACGGGGCTGCTTGTGAACGGCATCATCGGCGGTGTCGGCATGGTGCTGACCTTCGTTCCTCTGATGGCACTCATGTTCCTGTGCCTTGCGGTGCTCGAGGATTCAGGGTATATGGCGCGTGCAGCCGTGGTGGCCGATCGTGTCATGCGAGCAATTGGTCTTCCGGGGAAGGCATTTATTCCGCTCATCGTCGGCTTTGGTTGTAACGTGCCAGCGATTTCGGCGACACGTGTGCTGAGTAATCCGCGCCACCGCATATTGACGGCACTACTGGTTCCGTTTACCTCCTGCTCGGCGCGCCTAACCGTTTATGTCATGTTGGGTGCGGTGTTCTTCCCGGAACACGCGGGCACAGTTGTCTTCGCTATGTACGTGATCTCGATTCTGTTGATCGTTCTGACCGGCCTTGCACTGCGTAATACCTTGTGGCGCACCATGCCGTCGGAACCGCTGGTCATTGATCTGCCAACCTATCAGTTACCGACCGCACGACTGGCACTATCTGTGATGTGGATGCGCCTGAAGGGCTTCCTGCAGACCGCTAGTGGAATCATCGTCAGCACTGTCATCGTCGTTTGGCTACTGATGTCTATCCCGGTTGTCTCCGGGCACTCCTTTGCCGATGAAGATCTGGCACCGCAGGACTCCGCATACGGTGCAGTCAGCGCAACTATTGCTCCTGTGTTTAACCCGGCAGGTTTCGGCACATGGTCCCTGACAGGTCCGTTGGTGACGGGCTTTGTGGCCAAGGAAGCCGTCATTTCTACCTGGGCACAGACCTATGCAGTAGAGGACGTCACCGACTCGGATTCGACCGAACAGGCCTCCAGTCCACTCGCGGACAATATTCGACGCGATTTTGACAATGCATCCGATGGACACGGATTGGCAGCAGTCTGGGCATACATGATCTTCCTGCTGGCTTACACACCATGCGTGGCTACGCTCGCGGCACAACGTCGCGAGATCGGCTGGAAGTGGACGGGCTTCGGTTTGCTAGCGCAGCTGGTCGTAGCATGGGCACTGGCCGTGATTGTTTTTCAAGGGTTGAAACTGTTCCTGTAAAGCCTCGTAGATTCCTAGTAGCTTCGGCCAAGCTACTAAGTCACACTTGCGAACTAGAAATCAGGTCCAACAAGAATCCCGATACGGAAAGGAGCTATCGCCGTGGGACTCTTTAGAGCCAAGAAGAATACGACGGTCACTCGTCGGCCTTCAGAAGCTGTCCAAGATGCAATTGCGCAGGGTATTAGCTCCCGACGCAAAATCTGCGAAATCACCGGCCTGCAGCGAACAACGGTAGACCTCATCCTTGACCGAATGGAATACACCGGACAACTGCGAAGGGAATCCCTCGGCGGCATGTGCCCAGGCGGAGGCTGCTCCAACTGCGGAATGTCCGACAGTGGTACGTGTGCTGGCGGTAGTTCTAATAGTGGTCCGGTCGCACTGGTTCTGACTCGCAGGCCACCTTCTGCAGCCTAAGTCTTGAGCTTCGGCTCGGTATTCTCCGCGCACAATGCGGAGAATTTGGCTTGTCATGCGACAATAGCAGCTAGTATGACGAATTTTTCCAACAACTTTGATGAGGTCAGCGACGCAATGTCGCAGCAAGCCAGCACCTCGCACGAGATGGACGATTTTTTCATCGACGCTAATGATGCTGACAAAAACGCCGATAGTGCCTCCGGGGATGCGTTCGCGACGAACGTCGGCACGCAAAGGGAACCTACCGTCGGTGACTTGGATCTGGAGGCGCGATCCTCTCTGCGCCGGCTGACCAGGTCAGTAGCGCATACTGAGTCTGAAGAGGTGATGGTCGAGTACCGTCAGCTCCGACTGGAACGCGTTGTGCTGCTCGGTGTCTGGACATCCGGGACCCTACAGGAAGCCGAAGTGGCGATGGAGGAGCTCGCTGCGCTGGCGGAGACTGCAGGTTCGGAAGTTCTAGAGATGGTGCTGCAGCGCCGCGATAAGCCAGACCCTGGTACTTACGTGGGATCCGGCAAGCTTAACGAGCTTCGCGATATTGTCGCCTCTACCGGCGCAGATACAGTTATTTGCGACGGTGAGCTGTCTCCTGGCCAATTGGTGGCGCTGGAGGACCGGCTTGACGCCAAGGTTATTGACCGCACCATGCTGATTCTGGACATCTTCGCTCAGCACGCGAAGTCCAAGGAGGGCAAGGCGCAGGTTTCGCTGGCACAGATGCAGTACCTCTACACGCGTCTGCGCGGTTGGGGTGGCAACCTGTCGCGTCAGGCTGGTGGTCGCGCGGGCTCCAACGGCGGCGTGGGTCTGCGTGGTCCAGGTGAAACTAAGATCGAAACCGATCGTCAGCGACTACGCCAAGATATGGCGCGGATTCGCAAGGAATTGGCTGGTATGAAAACTGCGCGTGAGATTAAGCGCGCACGTCGTAAGGCTGGTCACCTGCCGCGCGTGGCAATTGTCGGCTACACCAACGCGGGGAAGTCTTCGTTGCTCAACGCACTGACAGGCGCTGGTGTGCTGGTGGAGGACGCGCTGTTTGCAACGCTAGATCCGACGACTCGTCGCACCAAGCTTCGCGACGGTCGCACGGTGATTATGACCGATACGGTCGGATTTGTGCGTCACTTGCCGACGCAGCTCATTGAAGCTTTTCGCTCGACCTTGGAAGAGGTACTCGAAGCCGACGTCATCATGCACGTCGTAGACTCCTCTGACCCATTCCCGCTGGAGCAGATTAAGGCTGTCAACAAAGTCATCAACGAAATCGCGGAGGAAGAAAACGCCGAGATTCCGCCCGAACTGTTGGTAGTCAACAAGGTTGACAAGGCCGATGGCATCACTCTGGCCCAGCTACGCCACCAGCTCGATGATGCGGTCTTTGTCTCTGCGCGAACGGGTGAGGGGATTGGTGAACTGGAGACCCGACTCGAGCTTGCTCTCAATGAGCTGGAGTCTCACGTTCACATGTTGATCCCCTATGACAAGGGCAATATTGTCTCCATGCTCCACGAAGATGCGACCGTGCTGTCGGAAACATGGACGGAGCAAGGCACCCAGATGGACGTGCGTTTGCCCACTAGCCTCGCGGATGAACTGTCGGCATACCACATCGAACCGTAGCGGGAACTGCGGTGGGCATCCACTAGCATTACAACCATGAATTCTACTTCTGACGCGGAGACCCAACAGGGAACCTCCGCAAATCCGCCTGCTGAAAATGCCGAACGTGGCCGTCTTTTCGGTTGGGATATTCACGGTGACGGTCGAAAGATTGCACCGGGAGCCGTGGTGGCTCCCAACGAACGCCTCGATTGGCCTCGCACGATTGGCATTGGCGCACAGCACGTCATTGCCATGTTCGGTGCAACTCTTCTGGTGCCGCTGTTGACCGGCTTTCCAGTCAACACCACACTGCTGTTCTCGGGTATCGGCACGATTGTCTTCCTGCTGATAACCCGAAATCGCTTGCCCTCTTACCTGGGCTCGTCGTTTGCCTTCATCGCGCCACTGACCGCGACACAGGCGCAGGGCATTAGTGTTCAGCTCGGTGTCGTGCTCTGCGCCGGCATCGCGCTCATGCTCGTTGGCTTCGTAGTAAAGTTCGCCGGCAAGCGTGTCCTCGATGCAGTGATGCCACCTGCAGTAACAGGAAGGATCGTCGCTCTCATCGGACTTAACCTGGCGCCTGCTGCCACGGAGAACTTCGCCACTCAGCCGTTGGTCGCATTTGTCACGATGGTATCCATTGTCTTTGCAACCGTCGCTGGCCGCGGTATGGTCAGCCGTCTGGGTGTTCTCATCGGCGTACTAATCGGCTGGGTCTTCGCCGCTGCCACCGGAAATCTCTCGCCCGAGGCTACAGAAACCGTCGGCAATGCCGCCTGGATTGGTCTGCCCGCATTCCACGCGCCGGAGTTCCACTTCAATGCGATGCTGATTGGTCTGCCCGTCATCGTAGTGCTCATCGCCGAGAATGTCGGTCACGTCAAGGCTGTTGCTGCCATGACCGGCCGAAACCTCGATGACATCGCTGGCGATGCTCTTATTGCAGACGGTCTAGCCACCACCATCGCCGGTTCAGCTGGTGGTTCTGGTACCACTACCTACGCTGAGAATATCGGGGTTATGGCCGCTACCCGTGTCTATTCGACTGCCGCTTACTGGGTGGCAGCTTTCACGGCCATTGCACTGGCTTTCATTCCAAAGTTCGGCGCACTCATTTTGACCATTCCTACCGGCGTGCTCGGTGGGGCAACGATGGTGCTCTACGGCCTGATTGGTCTGCTCGGTGTGCGCATCTGGATGGACGAAAAGGTCGACTTCAACAACCCGGTCAATCTCACCGCTGCCGCCACCGCGCTGATTGCGGGTATCGGCAACCTCACCCTCGACATCGGTTCGCTGACGCTGGAGGGCATTGCTTGGGGTTCGGTCGGCATTATTATCGGCTATCCAATTTTAAACTGGCTCTATAACCGCATCGGCGAGAACCGCTCGTAGGCCACCCGTCCAGAGCAGGATCTTGTACGAATGCTTTACGATGGAACCCCGTGACCGTTGCCACGATGTTCCGTCGTTAAGCATATTGCTTTTAATCGCTCAAATCTTGGGCGATCAGCTGTGCAATCTGCTCCACCGCAACCGCGTTTGTACTGGTGATTGTGACTTCATCGCCATATCCTGCGCCGAGTGCCATCAGCATCAACGTTGAGGAAGCATCAGCCGGTTCGTTGTCGGGTTCGGGTGAATCAATGAGTTCGATCAGTATTTCTTCCTGAAATCGGGAGGCACGCTCAGCGATTACCGACGCGGGGCGGGCGTGAATACCCACCTTGGAGCCGACGTGGACGTGTTGCGTAGCCATGGGGCGGCACCTTGCCTTTCTGCTTCTCGATTTCCTCGACACCTGTTCAGAGCTTAATCGCTTGGCAGGTTGGGATGGGGCATGTTTGGTGAAGTTTGCAGGAATGCTTCTGCGGACGCAGCTGGGTTTAGCGAAAGAATTTAGGCGTCCGCTGAAATGTCTGCTTCTAGGTTTTGATTATCGGTACTGACTTGCCGCGGACACAGGCTTTTAGCTGCCACAACGAGAATTGCTGCCACTATGCTGCCCAAGACGATTGCAGCAAGCCATGCGACAGGATTGTCGATTGCAAACAGCACGAAAATACCTCCGTGTGGAACGCGTGTGGCGGCTCCTAAAACCATTGAAGTGCCACCGGTGACGGCACCGCCAATCACAATCGACGGAATCACTCGCAGCGGATCTGCGGCGGCGAAGGGAATCACTCCCTCTGAAATGAAGGCCGCACCGAGCACCCAGCCCGCTTTGCCGTTTTGACGCTCAGCTGAACTGAACAGCTTTGGTCGGAGTACAACTGCCAGCGATGTCGCCAACGGAGGTACCATGCCCGCCGCCATCACAGCGGCCATAATCTTCCATGATGCTGGATCTTCCGAGGCGATGTTTGCGACGGCAAAAAGATAAGCAGCCTTGTTGATCATTCCGCCCATATCTACGCACATCATTGCGCCGAGAAGACCACCGAACAGGAACGCCGCTGTCGTATCCAGTGATTGCAGCCACTGCTGCAGGGCCGTCATCAGCCATGCCAGCGGCATCCCGAGAAGCAGGTACATGGTGAGCCCAACGGCCATAGCCCCGAGCATAGGAATCACGACAACCGGCATCAGCGGTCGCAGCCAGTCCGGGACCTTCATCCTCAACAGTAGGGCTACAACTAGTCCCGCCAGAATGCCTGTCACCAGGCCCCCAAGGAAGCCGGCGCCAACCGTGACCGCGATGGCACCGCCAATGAAGCCGGGTGCAATACCGGCTCTGCCAGCCATGCCAAAGGCGATATAAGCACTCATTACAGCCACAATGACCTGCATGCCGTGGTTACCGATTGCAAAAAGCGTCGAGCCGAGATACAGCCACAGCCCACTACGGTCAACTAGCACGGTGCCGAGATTTTCTGTCGGCACAGTAATCGGAGCATCGAGTCCGATAACCTCCGGCAGCCGCAAATCCCTAGTCACGGCGTCAGCTACTAGACCAACCTGATGACCGCCGACGAGGAATCCCAGCGCAATCAACAACCCCGAAGCGGCTACGAACGGCACCATATAGCTGACACCGGTCATAATGGCGTCACGAACCCAGTGTCCGAAGGCTTTATCGCCGCTTAACGACGATTTACGCGCCCCCACCTTCGTAGTTGCTCGTACCCTCTCAGATGTAGGGCCTGCACCTGCATTACCGGTTTGCGAAGCGGCCTCTTTGTCGTGGTCATTCTTAGGTTGCGGCGCCTTTCGGTCGTAGGCGCGAACACGTGATTGTTCTGCTACCGCCTTCGCTTGTTCAATAACCGCAGTGGGCTCATTGACTGCCTTACGAATTGGCACTTTGACCTGTGGTTTATCGCTGAAGCGCTTAAGCCCCGTAACTCCAATATCGGCTGCGATTACTAGCACGTCGGCCCGGTCAATTGCTTCTGCGGGGGCTTCCTGGGTTCCTGCCGAGCCCTGAGTCTCTACAGTTAGCGTGACATCAGCCATGCTTTCTGCCGCGCCAGTAAGCGCTTCGGCTGCCAAATAAGTGTGAGCGATGCCCGTGGGGCAGGCCGTAATGGCGACAATATTGGTCTTCGCCGGAGGTTTTTTCGCTTTCCGACGAGGCGCCTTGGTGATGTGCTCGCTAATAATCCGGGCGGCCTCTTCATCGCTTTCAGCACCGCGAAGAGCTGCTCGAAACCCCTTATCGCGAAGTGCTTTTGCGAGTGCAGCCAGAATATCGACGTGGACATCGCTGTTGCTGGCTGGGACACCAATGAAAAAAAGCAGGTCCGCCGGCCCATCTGGTGTGGTGAATTCCGTAGCGCTTGTTAAGCGGACAAACATCAGGGTCGGCGTCGACCAGTCCTCATGGCGGCAGTGGGGGATGGCTATTCCGCCCGGCAGACCTGTCGGGGCCTTCTCTTCGCGTTTGAGGGCTGCCGCGACGATGCCGTTGCTGTCGGTGGCGCGGCCGGTCTCTACGGCTTTAGCGATGAGGTAGTTAAGGATCTTCTCCTTTTGTGGACCGACATCTAGGTCAAGGTACACTGTCGACTCATCGGCCAGGTCTGATGCAATAGCGGAAGAATCTGCCGAAGAAGACATGGTTTTCTAATGTTCCTTATCTAGGCATCGAAAAGCTAAGCGTCGAGCTGCCATAACCGGCCAGCCTCGGGGCGAACCTGTTCTGGATAGGGGATGGTCGTACCGGGAAGACTGGTTGCCGCCGCCCCATAAGCCACGGCGGTGGTTAGTGAATCTTGGTGACTATCACCGCGTTCGCGGGACATAACGTAGCCGGCCAAAGCACAGTCTCCAGCACCGACCGTGGACTGAGCGACTATCGAGGGTGAGGTAGCAGCGAAACAACCGCCTGACTTCACTGAAAGTACCGCCCCTGCCTCGCCGAGAGTGGCAAGGACTTCGGAAACACCAAGTTCGTTCAGTGCACGAGCAGCTTGCGCTACGGGAAGATAGTTCCCTTCGGCTGCAGCGGCCTCAAGTTCTTCGCCGTCCTGATCAATGATTTGGCCAAGTTCGTAGGCGTTTGGCTTCATCAAAAAAGGCCGCACCTTCGGAAATGCGCGAACGACCTCAGTCAGTGGGCCGTCGCTAGTGTCCATAGCAACACGAATATTCGGGTTGACCGAATACACCGCTTCGGTGCATTGAACGTAAAAATCCCGGGGGACGCCAGGGGGCAGTGAACCTGCGAAAACTACCCACGTGGCGCGTTTAGCATGGTGGATAAGCTTCTCCAGGACACGTCTACGGTGCGCTTTTGTCAATGTCATGCCAGGGGAATTGAGCTTGGTGGTCGTCCCATCTGGCTCTGCGAGTGTGAGATTAACGCGGGCTTCGTTAGTCGTGTTGATGGCTTCGTGGGGGATGCCAGAGACTTCCAACAGACGTGTGAATTTTCCGGAGTCTGATGCCGGGTAGAGCGCGAGCGTCTTTTCTCCCGCGTAGTGCAACGCCTTGGACACATTAATTCCCTTGCCGCCAGCCATGTCCTCAGCCATTGGTAGGCGGAACACTCCACCTCGCTTGAGCTCCGTATCGAGGCGAGCAAGTCGATCGATTGACGGATTTACAGTCAAGGTCAGGATCATGAAGCAACCACGACCTCGACACCTTGCTCCCTGAGATCGTTCACGAATTGCTCCGGGGCAGAGGAATCTGTAATCACGACGTCGATATCTTCCAATGCCGCAAAACTGACAAGGAAGTCACGGCCGAGTTTCGTCGAGTCCGCCATAACGATGACCTTGCGCGCATTCGTGATCATCGCGCGCTTTACCGCTGCTTCCTGCGGATCAGCAGTAGAAAGACCGTGGTCAATTGTCAAGGCATTAGAACCAATGAAAGCGACATCGGCACGCATAACCGCAAGAGTACGGAGTGCGGTATCGCCAGCAACCGCCTGAGTAATGACGCGGACTTGGCCGCCAAGGAGTTGAAGCTCAATGCGGTTCGATCCTGCGAGTGTGATGGCGTTGGGAAGAGAGTTTGTGACAACCGACCAACGGCGGTTATCAGGGGAGTGGACCATCAGCTCTGCAAGAGCCTCGGTGGTAGTTCCGGCATCGAGAAAAATTCCACCACCAGAGTCAGGTAGAAAATCGGCAGCACAGCGGGCAATAGAGAGCTTCGCGTCTTTCTGCGCGTTCTTTCGAGCGGCAACTGAAAACTCAACAGTCTGAAAAGAACGAGTAGCTACAGCGCCACCGTGTACACGGTGAACTGCGCCCTCTGCATCCAACTGAGCTAGGTCACGGCGAATCGTCTCTGCTGTGACATCGAAAGCTTCCGCAAGATCAGCGACCGTCACGCGCCCTTCGACTGCTGTCAAAGACGCAATCTTCCGGCGGCGTTCCTCTGCGTACATTCCCCGCTCCTTAGCTGTTAAGAATTCTCAGCTTTACTACCTGTTTCCAGTATGCCCGTTTGTGTCTGTTTCGGGCAACGAAAATGTGGGAAATTAGAGACTGCGTAGGACGCTGACAATCTTGCCGAGGATCTTGGCGTGCTCTGCGGGGAGCGGGTCAAATGCGCGATTATGGGGCATTAGCCACTTGCCAGCAGCGTCTTCGTGCCATTCCTTGACTGTTGCTTCATCTTCAAACAGGGCTGCAACAAAGTCGCCCTGTTCGACCACGTCTTGGGAACGGACTACCACCCAGTCTCCGTCGAGAATGCCTGCGTCAACCATGGAATCACCCACGACCTTGAGTAGGTACAGCTGACCAGAGCCCGTAATCTCCATCGGAAGTGCCATATGACTTTCCACATGCTGTTCCGCCAAAATGGGGTTGCCAGCCGCAATCTGTCCAACGATAGGAACGAAGATTGGCTCTGGCATGTCCTCTGGTATCTCGGGAGTTTGGGTGCTGCCAGTGGCCTTTGGCCCAGGCTTTACCGGAGTGAAAGTGCCAGCTGAGGATTTCGAATCCCTTACGTTTACCGCACGGGGTTTGTGTGGGTCGCGGCGGAGAAAGCCCTTCTTTTCCAACTCCTTGAGTTGGTATGCCACCGACGAGGTGGAATTCAAGCCCACGGCATCTCCAATTTCTCGAATGCTCGGTGGGTATCCGCGAAGTACGACGGCATCCGAAATGACATCAAGAATGCGACGCTGCCGATCGGTGAGTGTTTTAGGGTTCGCTTTCTTCTTTTGAGCCATGGAACATCCCTTCTCAAACTCTTTCGAATGAATGATAGCTCAAAACTGTTCGAATCGTCGAGCATCGAACACCGCACGTCCTTGGATTCTTTGGAAAAAGTCTGCGTAATCCGTGCTCGGAGGCCGTGGCGGTTCCGAAAATCGAAAATAAAACCGGATAGCAGTAGACAACGTTCGAACATGGTGTTATAAATCGAACATGACAAGTTACTCGAACAGTCGTTTGATGAAAAGGTCTAGACGGATTCTCTGCATCCGCCCTTGGACATAGTCTCCAGAGCGTCGGGAAACGGTCGTACAACTCTTATTCTCTCCAGGCCGGCAACGGTGGGAGAGTCAACGTTGGAAAGGGAGAAAACATGATGTCTACGGTTTCAACCGCACTAGGTGTTAGCAGCGCATCTGATATTGACTTTTCTCAAGTTTCCGAGCCCTCTGCTCGGACGACACGGAAAGCCCCGTTGGTGTGGGGTGAACGTAGTGCGTCTTGCACGCAGCACATCGTTCGGCCCGGTCAGCGTGCACGTATTGCACAGCGCAATCGCGATGGGGCTTCATCGGCGCGAATGCGGAGGGACAGGTCGCGGCCTAGTCATGTCTCGGTCAACTACGGGCGCCCGTCTCTACCTGTTAGCAGGGCGCAGCAGTCCAATCGTAGTGATGTATCCTCAGGCACTAACCTGACTCGTTTGATGGCGGTATGGGCTCTAGGGCTTGGTGTTTTCTTCGGAGTTTTCGGCAGCGTGGTCTTTGAACAAGGGGAAAGTGAGACAGTCGAAAGCACCTTTACGTCTACGTACGCTTCCTACTCCGCGCAATAATCATTCCGGTTTCCGGCGTTGGGGTTGGACGTAGACTGGAGGCTGTGTATTGCCAGTTTTGTCACCATGATCAGACACGAGTCTTGGACTCACGGTTAATAGATAACGGTATGGGGATTCGTCGCCGGAGAGAATGCCTGAATTGCGGTAAACGTTTTTCTACGATTGAACGCTCGCAGCTGATGGTTGTTAAACGGGATGGAATCCCTGAGGAGTTCAACCGTGAAAAGGTTATCCAGGGTGTTCGACGTGCGTGCCAGGGGCGTGAAGTATCAGAGTCTCAGCTGAAGAAGCTTGCACAAAAAGTGGAGGAGAGCCTCCGCGAGAAAGGCACGCCTCGGGTGGACTCAAATGATATCGGTCTCGCCATCCTTGAACCATTGAAAGAATTGGATGAGGTGGGTTACCTCCGGTTCGCTTCCGTCTACAAGTCATTTTCTTCGGCGGATGACTTCATCCAGGAAATCTCCAGCATGCGCAAAGGAAAGAAACCACAGGCGCATGGCAAGGAAGCGGAGATGCCTTAGCGCAGCTTATCCACACGTTTTTTTATTCGGGTCAGGGAAACACTGTGGGCTGTTCCCAAACGCTGGGCAAAGAGGCTGACGCGTAGCTCTTCGATAAGCCACTGAATATCCCGAACTTCCGCAGAATGCGCTCGCCCCTTGGGCAGCCGCTCGAGTTTCGCAGCTAAATATTCACGAGCCTCAGTAACCTCATCTTCACGGTCCGCATCACGGCCGGGATCGCGGTTCATTTCCTCAAGGCGAATCTCCATCGCTTGTAGATAGCGTGGCAAATGACGCAGGTGCTGCCATCCGTGCTTGGCCACCGCTCCCTTGGGGAACATGAACTCCAGCTGGCGACGCATATCGTCAATAGCATCGCCTTCCCACTTATCCAGCTGATTAGTCACCGAGACATAGGCCGGCATGGCCTGAGCAATGCCGACAACCAACTGGCGTACCTCCGAGGCGACACCGGAGCGAACCTGTTCAAGTAGCTTGTTGAATTCTTCGGGGGATCGTACCGGGCCACCAGCAGCTATCATGCAATCGCGGATTACTGCGACGCGGCAGTCTTCGACGAGTCCATCTGCGCCGCCATGCGGCCACGCATCCACACCAACGCGTTGCTGAAGTGGAAGTCCCTTAGTCATTTGTGCAGCGTTGACGGGGCATTCGCGCAACAACATAGTCAGGTTGGTAGTTGCCAATGTGGCCTCGGCCTGGGCCTTAGTTGGTTTGACTTCGACGGCCACGCCATCCTTAGTGGTCACAAGCGTCGGATACATGGTGACCGATTGACCGTCGACAGTACTTTTGACTGTCTCTGCCACAGTGCCGAGATTGTCCGAAGTCCATTTTTTCACGGCTTCGTGGGCTGCAGACTTTGCACGCTTCGAAACGGCAGTCGAGACAGTTGCCGCGTGCTTAGCGCGCAAGGGGGCGAGATCACGGCTCTGATCGACAATATTGCCGTGTCGGTCGATAACCGCATAGTTAAAGCGCAGGTGCGCTGGCAGCTTGGACGGGTCAAAATCGGCTCCATTGATGCCGGAGCCTCCGAGCCGTCGTAAAGCATCGGCGAAAACATCAACGAAGCGCCCTGAATACGGCGTCATTGTCTCCAGCGCGCGGCGTGCGAAATCCGGCGCGGGGACAACTGACTTACGCAGAGCCTTCGGGAGAGTGCGAATATAGGCTTCTGCGAGCTCGGCGCGCAGACCGGGAACCTGCCAGTCGAAGCCATCTTCACGCAGACCCGCCAGGAGAGGAACCGGGACGCGAAGGGTTACGCCGTCATCAGGAGCTCCCGGTTCGAACTTATAGGACAGCGAGAAATCGACGGAGCCCTGCTGCCACATTTCGGGGAAGGCATTGTCATCGATATCGCCGGCATCCGGATTGAGCAGCTTGTTCGGATCGAAATCGAGGAGATTCGGCTGCTTGGGTTTGGTCTTTTTCCACCAGCGGTCAAAATTGGCTGCAGTGGTAATGGAAGCAGGCAACTTGGAGTCGTAGAACGCGTAAAGAACATCGTCGTCGACGACAATCCCGCGGGACCGCTGCTTTTCCTCGATCTTCGCAGCTTCGGCCAGCTTGTCTTGGTTGTTCTTGAAGAACTCATGATGAGTGTTCCACTCGCCGTCGACAAGTGCGCAGCGGATGAACATAGAGCGTGCGGCATCCGCATCAACACGGTGATAAGGCACCAGTCGGTCAACGACTACGGGCACGCCGTAGAGCGTCGACTTCTGGTAAGCCATAGCCGCACCGCGTTTAGCCGACCAGTGCGGTTCCGAGTACTGATGTTTCAGCAGGTGAGGAGCCACCTTTTCGACCCATTGAGGCTGAATGGTGCCAACGTTTCGAGCGAAAGTTCGAGAAGTCTCGACGATCTCCGCAGCCATCACCCAGCGGGGTGGCTTCTTCGCCAGCGCGGACGAGGGGTGAATGAGGAACTTCGTGTTTCGGGTGCCAGTAAATTCCTTGCCCTCGCCCTCGCGCGTACCAATCATCGATAACAGACCCGGTAACAGCGACTTTGCCACCTCGTCGGGATCGTCGACACCGCTGGTTAAGCTGCGGGCCGAAAGACTCCAGCCCAGCTCAGCCGTTGCCTGGTGGAGCTGACGCACCAAGTCCTGCCACTCGCGAACGCGCAGATAGTGGAGGTACTCGCGTTTGCACATCTTGCGGAACTGGTTACCGCTAAGCTCGCGGCGCTTTTCCTCCAGGTATTCCCAGAGCTTCAGCAGGGAGTTGAAGTCGCTGGTGGTGTCCTTAAAACGGGCATGTAGCTGATCTGCCTGAGCTTGGAACTCCAGCGGACGTTCGCGAACATCCTGCAAAGACAACGCGGCGACAATGACGGTCACAGCCCCAAGAGTGGTGTTTTCGTACCCTTCGACCAGCATGCGGGCAAGGCGCGGGTCGACAGGTATACGGGCAATCTGTCGGCCGATGTCCGTCAGCTCGGGGGCGTCGGCACTGGCGCCGGAGTCAGATTCACGGCCTCTCCCAGACGCCGACGTGGTGGTAATAGCCTGAAGCTCTGTGAGCAGGTTAATGCCATCGCGCACTGCCTTGTGCTCTGGTGGCTGGACAAAGGGGAAGGCCTCAATCGCGCCAAGCCGCAACGAAATCATTTGCAGTACAACCGAAGCGAGATTGGTGCGCAGAATCTCCGGATCCGTAAACTCGGGGCGAGAGAGAAATTCCTCCTCGCTGTAGAGACGAATCGCCACGCCATCAGCTACACGACCACAGCGTCCAGAGCGCTGATTCGCGGATGCCTGGCTGATGTCCTCGACTGGCAGGCGCTGCACCTTCGTGCGGGTGGAGTACCGGGAAATGCGTGCGGTACCAGTATCGACGACGTACTCAATACCCGGCACCGTCAGCGACGTCTCCGCGATATTGGTCGCCAGCACAATGCGGCGCCCGGAGTGCGGGGTGAAGATTCGGTGCTGCTCTGCATTAGATAGCCGACCGAACAGTGGAACGGCTTCTACACCCTTCCAGCGCCTGCCCTCGATGGCTTCGGCTGCTTCTCGGATCTCGCGCTCACCCGAAAAGAACACCAGGATATCGCCGTCGCCAAGCCGCATGAGCTCCTCGCACGCAGCGATAACACCATCGATCTGCTCGATGGCGACTTCCTTTTCTTGCCCATTTTTCGCAACAACAGTCCGCACCAGAGGGCGATAGCGGATTTCCACCGGGTAGGTGCGCCCTGACACCTCGATGATGGGCGCAGTGTGCTCGTCGTCAGGCGCGAAATGACGGGCGAACCGTTCCGGATCAATCGTCGCCGAAGTGATAATGATCTTCAGATCTGGGCGCTGCGGCAGAATATGCTTTAAATATCCCAGCAGGAAGTCGATGTTGAGGCTGCGTTCGTGCGCCTCATCGATGATGATGGTGTCGTACTCACGCAACAGTCGGTCGCGGCCAATTTCGGCCAGCAGGATACCGTCGGTCATCAGTTTAATGCAGGTATCCTTGCCCACGCGGTCATCAAAACGCACCGCATAACCGACGTGCTGTCCAATCTTCTCGCCCAGCTCATGGGCAATTCGCTCCGCCACCGAACGCGCCGCAATACGACGTGGCTGCGTATGGCCAATCTTGCCCCGCACCCCGCGTCCCAGTTCTAGGCATATCTTCGGGATTTGGGTAGTTTTACCAGAGCCAGTCTCACCAGCAATAATGACGACCTGATTGTTCTCAATCGCCTCTGCAATATCGTCGCGGCGGGCGGACACCGGCAACTGCGCCGGGTAGGTGATGCGAGGAATCGCATTACGACGATCTTCTAACCGCTCCAGCGCAAAGTCGAGGTCTGCAGAGATTGCAGACAGCGCCTTCGGCGCGGATGCTCGCTTTAGCCGACGTCGGAAGGACTGGGCCTCCCGAATAGGTAATTGATCAGCGAGCTGGTAGAGCTCCTTTTTACGCGTGTCCTTAGCAGGCTTGTCAGAGCGCTGCGGCCTGGCGGAATTGCGATGGCGGGAGTGGTGGTTTCCCGACTGGACACGTGGAGCTGGTTTATCAGAACGGCTAGGAGTAGTCATGGTTGCCTACTAGATTAGCCGTGTCTTGGTAGACAACCCACATCTGTGCTGATTGGAGACGCTCAAGATGGTCCGATGGCAGCAGGAAGCGTCCTACTTTGCGGCTGCTAGCTCTTCGGCAACTTCCTTGCAGTCCTCGCGCCCACAGTGCTGTGTCTCGGTATCCTCCCAGCAGTCATCGCAGATAAGCACCTGTCGACGGCAGGTGTCTTCGTTGATGCAGTTTTGGAAGGTGTTTGTGGGCTTGCCGCAGTGGACGCAGTGTCCGAGCTGTACGTAGTCCTCATCTTCGATGCCATCGCCAAACTCCATATGCATGCGCTTGTCGAAGACATAGAGAGAGCCTTCCCACAGCCCCTTATTGCCAAACTTTTCGCCGTAGCGGACAATACCGCCGTCGATTTGGTAGACCTCTTCGAACCCGCGGTTCTTCATAAGCGCGGAGAGGATCTCGCAGCGGATGCCGCCGGTGCAGTAGGAAATAATCGGCTTGTCCTTCATCCAGTCGTACTTGCCGGATTCCAGTTCGTCGATGAAGTCGTGCGTGGTCTTTACGTCCGGGACGACGGCGTTTTTAAACTTGCCAATCTCGGCTTCCATTGCGTTGCGGCCATCGAAGAAGATGACATCGTCGCCGCGTTCTTCGACCAGTTTATTGACCTCTTCTGGCTTCAAATGTGTGCCGCCGCCAATGACACCTTCGGTATCGACTTTAAGCTCGCCCGGAGCACCGAAAGCGACGATTTCGTCGCGAACCTTGACGGAGAGTTTCGGAAAGTCATCAGCGCCGCCTTCGCTCCACTTGAACTGCATGGAGTGAAAAGCGGGGTACTGCTTGGTTTTCTTGATGTACTTCTTACAGGCATCGAGATCACCTCCGACGGTGCCGTTGATGCCGTGCTCGGACACCAGAATGCGACCTTTAAGCCCTAACGATTCGCAAAGATCGCGCTGCCACAGCATAATGGCACGCGGATCGGACAGCGGGGCGAACTGGTAGTACAGAAGAATCTTGCTGATGCTCACGGGGACTATTCTAGTCTGCTCTCCCAGTTATCCTATTTTCGACGTGAGCTGGTGGTCTGGTTTAGTGCTTCTGATAGAGTGCCTTTTTCTGGTACTTGGGCTCGGAAGTAACTAGGACACTGAGGTTGCGGAAAATTGTTTCGTCCACGCTGCCGAGAATAGTGGTGGTGTGGACATCGCAGTTTCGAAGGTTCTTCAGCTCGGCGAGGGCTGCGCGGGCGTCGTCGCTGGTGGCCGCCGACACGGAAAGGGCGATAAGGACCTCGTCGGTATGCAAGCGGGGGTTGCGGCTGCCCAGGTGATGCGTCTTAAGCGTTTGAATTGGCTCGATAGCAGCAGGGGAGAGCAAGTGTAAGTCCGGGTCGATATTGGCGAGCTTCTTGAGAGCGTTGAGCAGCATTGCTGCTGAGCATCCGAGCAGCTCAGAGGTCTTGCCCGTGATGATTGTGCCATCGTGCAATTCGATTGCACTGCCCGGCGCCCCGGTAGATTTCTCAACTTCAAGTGCTGGTGCGACGACTCGGCGGGCAGCTGTCGACACGTTGGCCTTGCTCATAATCATGGCAATGCGCTGCGAAACTTCGTCGTCTGCGCTGTTCTTGTGTTCGTCGACAAGAGCCTTGTAGTAACGGCGAACGATTTCTTGGTTGGATGCCTCTCGGCACACTTCGTCATCGTCGATACAGTAACCGGCCATATTGACGCCCATGTCGGTCGGTGACTTGTACGGCGACTCGCCCGCGAGCTTCTCCAGCAGGGTGCGCAGCAGTGGGAAGACCTCGACATCGCGGTTATAGCTGGTGACCTTGGTGTCATAGGCGGCCAAATGAAAAGGGTCGATGAGATTGATGTCATCGAGATCAGCCGTTGCCGCCTCGTAGGCCAGATTTACCGGGTGTTCGAGCGCCAGGTTCCAGATAGGGAAGGTCTCAAACTTTGCGTAACCGGAACGAATCCCGTGTTTGTGGTCGTGGTAAATCTGCGATAGACAGGTCGCCAGCTTTCCGGAGCCCGGGCCCGGCGCTGTGACAACGACCAAGTCCCGCGTCGTTTGCGCCCATTCATTCAGTCCGAAGCCGGCTTCACTGACAATTTTCTCGGTGTTTGTTGGGTAGCCCTCGATATTGCGATGGCGGATTACGCTCAATCCGAGTCGCTGCAGGCGCTCAATGAAGTTCTTTGCCAGGGTGTTGTCGTCGGAAAGCTGTGTGACGACGACGCTGCCGACAACAAACCCGCGTTCACGAAAAACATCGACGAGACGCAGCACATCGTCTTCGTAAGTGATGTCGAGGTCAGCGCGGACCTTGTGGCGCTCCAAATCCTTGGCATTGATGCACACCATGATTTCCAGATCGTCCTTGAGGCGATCGAGCATAGCGATTTTATTGTCAGGTGTGAAGCCTGGGAGAACACGCGAGGCATGCATATCATCAAATAGCTTGCCGCCCATTTCGAGGTAGAGCTTGCCGCCTTCACCTGCGATGTCTGCGCGCCGCTTCTTAATATGAGCGGATTGCATTTCGATGTACTTCTCGCGGTTAAAACCGACAGCCTGACCCATGGTGCCCTTTCTGAAGTTGTGTCTGCGGGGAGCGCGCTAAATATTGCGAAATTCTACTGTGCCCATGGTAGTGATACCGCCT
The DNA here is from genome assembly GCF_001809455.1 of Corynebacterium sp. HMSC074C11. Taxonomy (NCBI): domain Bacteria; kingdom Bacillati; phylum Actinomycetota; class Actinomycetes; order Mycobacteriales; family Corynebacteriaceae; genus Corynebacterium; species Corynebacterium sp. HMSC074C11. The sequence goes on along the minus strand of NZ_KV797729.1, from coordinate 274,409 downwards.
TGCGAATGTCGTATCGGTTACTGCTGTCGCGGGGGGATTTTGGAAACTTTGGTGAATTAGGCCACGCGTAGGGGATTGTCTGATTAAAGTCCAGCATATTGATATTCAAAAAGAAATATGAAGAGGATGTGACATGCTCGATCCCCAGATGGCATCATCGTCGAATTCGGCAGAACCAACCGCACGCGCCCCGTACCAAGTGGGCAGGCGAGGCTTCCTCGTCGGAGCAACTGCCGTGTCAGCTGCGAGTATGATGCCTGCCGTAAGTGGTGCACCTAAGGCAAACGCCGCTCCTGCAAACGGGGCTTCTGCCGCCGCGGGGAATTCGACCACCAATTTGAATGTCGGTCGAGGAATGGCCGATATGACAGGCGAGCCACTCGGCGCTGGCATGAACGGGTATGCGGTCATGGATCAGATCACCTCGGGTCTGCGTCTTCGCCAGATGGCGCGTGCATTCATCTTCGGCGATGACAACGACAACCGTGTCGTCCACGTCACCGCAGACATGGGGCTCATGTTCCAGTCCATCCAGATGGAAGTTCTGCGGCGTCTCCGAGCTCTTTTCGGAGACCTCTACCATGAGGGCAACGTGCTTATCTGCGCATCTCACACGCATGTTGCGCCGGGAGGTACGTCGGGCCATCTCATGGTTGACCTGACTACCCTCGGATTCCGTCCCGTCACTTTCGAAGCTGTAGTCGTCGGTGTGGTCAAGGCTATTGAACGTGCACACGCTGATTACCAGCCGTCGACTATCCACCTGACCAAGGGGATTGCCAAGGATGCGGGTGTCAACCGCTCCCTGCAGGCATTTAAGCGTAACCCTGAAGAAGAGCTGCGTCGCTTCCCCGACGGAGTCAACCCGGAAAGCCATACACTGCACGTGAGTCGCGGTGGCCGCGAAGTCGGATTCATTAACTGGTATGGAATTCATCCGACCACCTTCGGTCCCGAGCACACCATCATCGACGGCGACAACAAGGGCTACGCAGCATGGAAGGTCGAGGTCGACCGCGGGGTTACCCACCGTGAGCCGGCCGATGCCCCCTTTGTCGCCGCATTTACCATGTCGTGCCCGGGTGACATCAGCCCGAACATGGGGCTCGTGCCAAATTCGGGCCCAGGCAACGGAGACGAAGCAGAGTCCGCCCGCATTCTCGGTCAGCGTCAGATTGACGCTACCCAGGGACAGACCATTGCACTGCCAGGAGGCGGTATCTCCACTGTCCACAAGTGGGTCAACCTTGGCGATGTCGACATCGACGGCCAATTCACGCCCGACGGCCAGCCGCACCGCACTGGACCTGCAATCCTCGGTGCGGCCTTCGCAGCCAGTAGCCAGGAGGATGGCGGTGGAGAACCAGCCCTCGGGTTCAACGAAGGCGAGCGCGGCGGTACGCCGTGGGTGCACCAGCTCAATAACGTCGTACTCCCGAAAAACATCGGGGAGATTCAGGGCAACAAAGAGTGCCTGCTGCCAGTCGGCTACATCGATGGTCTTCTCCAGCAGACCCACATGTTCTCCATCACCCGCATCGGTGGCTTCACCTTGATCACCAATGGCCTTGAACCCACCACAATGTCGGGCTACCGCATGCGTCAGCACGTCGCTGAAGTCCTCGGTGTTCCAATCGATACTGTCATCTGCCAGGGCTACACCAACAGCTATGGCCACTACGTCGCTACCCCAGAGGAATACGATCAGCAGGACTACGAGGGCGGCGCAACGGCTTTCGGCAAGTACACGCTCAGTGCGATGATTTCCATTTATCACAATCTCGCTCACGCGCTTGCCGACGGCATTGCGGTCGAGCCAGGCCGTGCGGCAGGCGATCTCACTGGCATCATCCCGCCGTCGCCAGCAGGAGGAAAGGTTATCGATTCCGCTCCAATGGGCAAGAATTTTGGTGACGTGCTTGAATCCACGGCAAGCGTCACGGTAGGGCAGAAAGCCGTTGCCCAATTCGTCGCGGCAAATCCGAATAACGACTTGCGACTGGAAGACGGCTACCTACTTATCAAGAATGACCGCGGTGAGATTGTTTCCGACGACTGGGACCAGGCAACTGTCATTGAATTTGCCAAGGACGGTATTTATACCACCGCCAAGGTCTCTTGGGAGACCGGAGGAGTCGCGCCGGGCAAGTATGACATCATCGTGCGTGGTAGCGCGTTGGGTGTTGGTGATTCATTGAACGAATTCGAGGGAGTCGCTTCGGTGGAGCTCGTGTAAGAACGTCCAATTAAATACATTAATGCGCACAACGTGACTTATACTTTGGCCCATTAAAATCTCATCAAGGGCTTGTCTCACGTATAGTCCGTTGTGCGCATTATTTGTATGTATCCGTCAATTTGGCAGGAGCAGTCTGCTTCATGAATACCCCAAACAATCCATACAGCAACAACGATCCTTACGGTGACGGCAGCCGGGACAATGAGTCCAGTAACTATGACTCCCAGAGCCACGGTTTTCCCAACAATGGTTCGCAGGACTACAACCCTTACGGGGTCGATTCGGACGCACAACATGGCTCGCGTGGACCAGAGGATTCGCCACAGTGGAATCAGGCTCACGGTAGGGAACAGGCCTATGGCGATATTCCGTCCTACGGAACTGGCGAGCCAAGCGAGAACTATGGTGGCCAGCCCTATGGTGCGGGATCAAGCTACTGGCAGCAACCGGCAGGGGGGAATCCTGCAGCCGGTGCACTTGCTCCCGGAGTCAACCTGCCAGGTGGCAATGAGCCACCGGTGAAGCCTGTGGCACAAGGGCCGACGAAGGTCGACATTGGAAGTGCCTTTTCCGCAGCGTTTCGTAGTCTAAATAGCAATTTTGCTTCTTGGCTTGGCGTCATGCTGACGTTCTTCGCCGTACTAGTCGCCCTGATTGTTGGCGCAGCGGCAATTCTCTTTGCCTCTGGTGACTTCGATCCGGAATTTGAGCCGAACTATCCAGGCGATGTTCCGTTTGAGGATCTAGGGTCAATGTTCGCGACTGTCGGCGCGATGGCACTCCTATTTGCCGTGGGCATGTTCGCGATGCAGGCATTTATGCTGCGCGGTGCATTCGAAGCTGTCGATGGGAGAGTGCCGAACTACGGTACTTTCTTCCGTGTAAACAGGTGGGGATCTCTTATCGGTGTCTACATTGTCACGTTCCTGGTGGGACTGCTCGCCATGCTGCCGGGGATGGTGCTCTTCATCGCTGGAGTATCCCTGTCCGCCAATGGCAGTGAAGCTGCCGCGGCGATGATTCCACTGGGCTACTTGGTTTTGTTGTTGACGTCGATTTTCATCATGCCAATTACAGCGACTATGCCACTACTTGTTTTCGATGGTCGAGCAACTGCGCTTGAGGCGCCGGTTGTCGCTTGGCGCCTGGTAAAGCCCCAATATTGGACGATGCTTGTTGCATTCATACTGACGTCGATTGTTTCTTCCGCAGGTGCGATGCTCTTCTATATTGGCATCTTGTACACAATGCCGCTGGCTATGCTGGTTCAGGTGCACATCTACCGCCAGCTCATCGGTGGCCGTCGAGTTATTAATGAAGCGCAGGAGAATCCGGGCTATTACCCTCCGCAGCAGTAGCCGAAACGAATAAGAAAAAGCGCCCAAGGAACCGGTACAAATTGGTTCCTTGGGCGCTATTTGATCAGCAGGAAATCCTGCGGGGGAGCGTTCGACTATCAAAGCCGAACGTATCCTCCTAATATTTAGCGGGTAGCCTCAGCGAAGACAGCCTGTGCAATACCAGAGACGGTGCCTGCAATCTTCACAGCTTCCCAGACCTGCTCCTTGGTCAGACCAGCATCGCGGACGACCTTTGCGTGGGAGGTCACGCATGCTTCACAGCCGTTGATGGCAGAAACTGCCAGAGACCACAGCTCGAAGTCTTCCTTCTCGGCACCCGGATTGGAGATGATGTTCATGCGCAGACCGAACTTGACCTGTGCGTAGTCATCACCGAGCATGTGGCGAGTGCGGTAAGCGACGTTGTTCATGCCCATAACGGTAGCCGCACCAAGCGCAGACTCGAAAGCCTCGTCAGACAGGTGCTCCTTGGCTTCCTCAGCAATCTCGGAGAAGACGGTCTCGTTGCGGGTGGCAGCAGCAGATGCAAGCAGGGTACCCCACAGCTGCTGCTCGGAGAGTTCCGTAGAACGGGTGAGAGTGCCAAGGTTCAGCTTCATGTCCTTGGCGTACTCCGGTAGGCCGGAACGAAGGTTATCGATGCTCATATGAGTTACTTCAGCTCCTGCTTCAGAACATCCATCTTGTCGATGTTCTTGGTCGGGTCATTCTTCTGCCAGTTACATGCGCAGACCTCTTCAGACTGAAGAGCGTCGAGAACACGCAGAACCTCGTCAACGTTACGACCGACAGCGTCCGGGGTAACGGAGACGAACTGAATGATGCCGTCCGGGTCAATGATGAAGGTTGCGCGATCTGCAACACCGTCAGCGTTCTCGACGCCGAGTGCACGCATCAGGTCGTGGCGGATGTCGGAGAACATCGGGAACGGGATGTCCAGTAGTTCCTCGTGGGTTGCACGCCAGTTGAAGTGGGAGAACTCGTTGTCGCCAGAGCCACCGAGAATAACGGTGTCGCGGTCTTCGAATTCCTCGTTCAGCTTGCCGAATGCAGCAATCTCCGTCGGGCAGACAAAGGTGAAGTCCTTCGGGTAGAAGAAGACGACTTTCCACTTACCCTCGTAGGACTCATTGGTTACCTGCTCGAAGTAGTCATCCGGAGAAGAAGCGTTTGCATCACGCAGGTTGCCGCCCTTGAGAGCGGTTAGAGAAAACTCGGGGAACTTGTCGCCAACAGTCAAAATTGCCATGGAATCCTCCTGAATGTATTCCTTCTGGGGTCACACGCCATTATGCCTATGGATTCCCAAACCGTCAAGAGGAAAAAGTTAATAAGCTCGTGTAAGCTTATAGGTATGCGTAATAGAGATTATCGGCCCACTTTGCCTCAGTTACGTGCCTTTGTCGCGATTGCCGATACCGGTCACTTCGGTCAAGCCGCTGCCCGTCTCGGCATTTCACAGCCCAGCCTGTCACAAGCGCTTTCCACCCTTGAGCAGGGACTGGGGGTGCAGCTTGTAGAGCGTTCGACTCGCCGAGTGCTGGTGACGCCACTCGGTCGCGGTCTGATTCCTTATGCACGCCAAGCATCTGAAATTGTTGACGAGATTGTTGCTCGCGCATCTGGCCGTACAGATGATTTGTCCGGACCACTATCCATTGGTGTTATCCCTACGGTTGCTCCATACGTGCTGCCCAACTTCCTCCAGTTAGTTCGTGACGAGCTGCCAGATCTAAGGCCTAGGATCGTCGAGGAGCCGACCGAGCGCCTCATCGAATCACTTCGTTCCGGCACCATTGATGCAGCCATCATGGCACTGCCGTCCGATGTGCCTTCCTTTGAAGAAATTTACCTCTACGACGAAGAGTTCTACATCGTCGTGCCAGACGATCATCCGCTGGCAGGTAAGGAAGACGTAAAGCTTGAGGCAATCAGGGACTTGGACTTGCTCCTACTTGACGACGGTCATTGCCTGCGTGACCAGGTGTTGGATATCTGTCGCAAGGTCGATGCTGTTCACGGCGAGACCTCCGGCTTGGAAACACGGGCGGCTTCTCTATCGACCGTCGTGCAGTGTGTTGCCGGTGGGTTGGGGCAGTCGCTTGTGCCGGAATCGGCTGTCAAGATTGAGGCGGACCGTCCCGGTCTGGCTGTTGCGCGATTCGAGGGTCCGGCACGGCCGGGACGCACCATTGGGCTGGTTCACCGGGCATCATCGGTACGCGGCGGCGAGTTCAATCGAATTGCCGAACTGGTACGGCAGGCATACATAGACGCTATTGCCTAAAGCTCTCTTGGCGCATGTTGCAGTAGCGTACGAAGTAAGCCAAACCGGGCTGGCAGTTCCAGCCCGGTTTAGCGTTTATCCCTGAATAATTCGCAGTGATGCCAACCTGACTTCGCCGCATTCATCAGATGCAGCCAAGTCAACGTTCGCTTCAAAGCGCCAACCGTGGTCACCCTCAGGATCATCGAGTATCTGGATCACATGCCATAGGCCCTCACCAGCCTTGCGGTCAATCGAAATCATATCGCCGCCGCGAGCCTTAGCATCGATGCCTAGGTCATCGTATTCATCGAAGTAGTCATCCATCGCGGCAGGCCAATCTGGTGCGTCGTCGAGGTAGTTGTCCAGGTCGGCCAGCTCCTCCTCCTTTTCAAAGGCAAAGAGCTGCACGTGGCGGAACATGAGATTGCGCACCATACGGGTAAATGCACGCTCATTGCCGGTAAGAGGCCGCGACTCGTCGGTGCCAAAAGCCGCTTCCTTGAGAGTTTCTTCGTCCAATGGCTTGTCCGGATCGGCCATCTGCGCCCATTCATCTACCAGGGAGTTATCCACCTGCACAACGAGCTCGCCGAGCCATTCCACAATGTCCCGGAGCTCCTCGTTAGCAGCTTCCGGTGGGAGAGTGTGTCGCAAAGTGCGCCAGGCATCGGTGAGGTAGCGCAAGAAAATACCTTCGGAGCGGGCGATTCCGTACTCAGATACCACATCTGAAAAAGTCATGGCCTTTTCCACCATCTCGCGCACCACAGATTTGGGCGACAGCGAAAACTCACGCACCCACGGGTGACCTTGGGCATAGGTGTCGAATGCGCCCTCCAGCTTGTCGGCAAGCGGCATCGGCCATGTGATGTCTTCGACGATGTTCATACGTTCGGTGTAATCAACGCCTTCGGCCTTGAGCGCGGCAATTTCTTCACCGCGTGCCTTTTTCTGCTGCGCGATGAGCAGCGGGCGAGGGTCTTCCAGAATTGACTCAAACACACTGATGACATCGAGTGCGTAGTTCGGGCTGTCCTTATCCAGCAGTTCGAGCGCGGCGATGGCGAAAGGCGACAGTGGTTGGTTGAGCGCGAAGTCACGCTGCAGCTCCATTGTCAGCTCGGGGCGGCAGTCATCGCCCTCGCCATGCGTGACGACGATTCCCGCGTTGACCAAACCGCGGTAGAGCTCAATTGCGGTCAGAATAGCCTCGTTTTGCTGGTGGCGGGTGTCGTGATTGGTGCGCAGCAGATGACGCATGTGTTCGTAGGTATCGCCCCCACGTGCAATGACGTTGAGCAACATACCGTTGGTAACTGCAAAGCGACTGGTCAGCGGCTCTGGTGGCTGAGAAACGATTTTGTCGAAGGTCTTCTCCGACCATGTCACTTCGCCCTTGGGAACGGACTTCAGCCGCAACTTCTTCAGTTTGGCCTCATCCTGGCCGGCACGGCGACGCAGCTTGGCATTTTCGATTTCGTGTTCAGGTGCTTCGACAACTACGGTGCCCTCGGTGTCGTAGCCAGCACGGCCGGCGCGTCCAGCAATCTGGTGGAACTCGCGTGACTTGAGAATACGGCTACGGCGGCCATCGAATTTGGCCAAACCGGTAATTAGCACCGTACGAATAGGCACGTTGATGCCGACGCCGAGGGTATCCGTGCCACAGATAACCTTCAGCAGACCAGTCTGAGAGAGACGCTCAACCAAACGACGGTACTTCGGCAGCATTCCCGCATGGTGGACGCCAATGCCCTGGCGCACCAACTTGGAAAGAACTCGACCAAAGGCCGTGGTAAACCGGAAATCGCCAATCTCCTCGCGAATCCGCTCCTTTTCCTCCTTCGTCAGCAGCTTCAGACCGGTCAGTGCTTGAGCCTGTTCAGCTGCTTGGCGCTGGGAGAAAAAGACGATGTAGATTGGGGCTTTTCCGGATTTCAGCAACTCCGCCAGCGTGTCATGAACTGGCGTGTAGACATAGTGGAAATCCAACGGCACCGGGCGCGTCGTACCTGTAACGAGGTTGACGTCGAGGCCCGTGCGTTCCTTCAGATCCGTCTCAAACTTTTGAGTATCGCCGAGAGTGGCGGACATCAACAAGAATTGGCAACGGGAAAGCTCGAGCAGTGGCACCTGCCATGCCCAGCCGCGGTCGGGATCCGCATAGAAGTGGAATTCATCCATTACCACCTGGTCAATATCGGCGTCGGCCCCGTCGCGCAGGGCGATATTGGCGACAATTTCCGCAGTTGCGCAGATGATGGGGGCGCCGCCGTTGACGGTGGCATCGCCGGTCATCATACCGACATTTTCAGCGCCAAAGACCTCGCAGAGGGCAAAAAACTTCTCGCTGACCAAGGCCTTAATAGGCGCTGTGTAAAAGCTGCGCTGACCACGGGCAAGCGCGCAGAAATGGGCGGCTATAGCTACCATCGACTTGCCCGACCCCGTTGGAGTGGCAAGGATGACATGGTCGCCACCAGCCAAACCGATAGCGGCCTCTTCCTGCGCCGGGTAGAGCGTGATGCCCTGGTCCCTGGTCCAGGCAATGAATGAGTCCATAATCGCATCGTCGAAAAGGGACTCAGGAACCTCAGCTAGGTCGGGAAGCATTTCAGATAGTGACACGCTTCCCACCCTAGCGGTAACCCCGGATTAGAAGCGGAACCAGGGCTTCCAGCCACGCCGACGACGAGGCTTTTCCGGTTCACCGGATTCTTCGCTTTCTGCCTGCTCTTCCCGAGGCTGCTCTTCCCGGGGCTGTTCAGACTCAGGCTGTTCGGCAGTTTCGTCTGCAGAAAACTCCGCAGACTTATCATCCGCCGAGGTCGACTCGGGTTCTTCCGACTGTGCGTCAGCGTCCTCTGATGTAGTTGCCGAGGAATCCGCGTTGGCCGGGGTTTCCGCCTCGGTGTCAAGCGAGGAAGAGTCCTCTACTGGACGCAGCGGTTGGGAAGCGAGAAACTTCTCGAACTCAGCGCCAATCTCGTCGGCCGAAGGCATCTCGCCGTTAGGCCCAAGCAGGGGAGACGTCTCCAGCTCTTGACGACGTTGAACTTCCTGGTCGTACTGTTCCTCGAGAAGATTGACCAGCTGAGAGACCTCGCCGGAATCATTCGTCTGCGTATTGAGCAGCTCCGCCACCCGCGCGGATTCCTTCTCCAACGCCTCAAGCGGGAGCTTGAGCTTGGCTAGCTTTGCTACCTCCTGCAACAGCCGCAGTGATGCCAGCGGATACTCAGAGGCCGCGACATAGTGTGGTACCTGCGCGGTGAAACCAAAGGCATCACAACCGCGGCTTGCGAGCTCGTACTCAATGTTCAGGCTCGCAGCACCCGGAACCGTGACGCGGTTGCCCCAGGTATGCATATCACTGAGTTTCCGCTTATCTGTGCCATGGGCGATGATGCCCAGCGGTCGGGTGTGCGGAACCGTCATCGGCGCCGAGTACAGTGACACGGTCCGACCGACATCGTAGCGCTTAGCCAAATCTGCGACCGCAGTCGAGAAAGCCTCCCACCGCATGTCTGGCTCGGGGCCAGACAGCAGTAAGAACGGCTTGCCGACGTTGTCGCGAACCACATTGAGCGACAGGTTCAAATCGGATACATCCACGATCTGGTCGCGGTTCATCGTCACAGCGGGACGGCGGGAACGATAATCAATCAGCTCGTCGATAGAAAAGTTCACCAATGGACGGTGCTCGAGAGCATCCAAGAGGAAACTAGCTGATTCCGAGACTGCATTACCGGCATCCGCATAACCGCTAAGCGCAATGACCAGGGTCAGATGCCCCTCGCTTCCCGTTACGTCAGGAACCGGGAAAACTACCTCGTACATATTGCCCTGAGGCTTGTCGGTCGGATCACTCACGTACGACTACCTCCTGCATCACATTTTTCGTCATTTGAAGTAAGCAACCAGGATACCGCAGAAAATATTCCAGTTATCCACAAGTCGAAAGTAGTCCACAGATGCGCCGATTCTTCCGGTCGCGCACAAGCAAGGCTGTTGCGGATTCGATAACAATGAGAGCCACCAGATGGCGAGAGGATTGTCCGCTGTCGAGCTATCCCAATGGGGGAAAAGGGGTAAGGAATCAATGGGAAACAAAAAGAATTTCGGTGCAGGAAAGATGCCTGAAATTGAGCCGAGTGTCTTTCTGACGAACCTGCCAGGAATCGTTGGATTCTATCCGCGGGGGCAGGTAGTGATTGCGGCGTTGTACCGTCAGCAGGTCGAAGATTTCATCGACGGCAAGGTCGAGTTTGACCCGACAGCGCATGCTGGCCCGATGCTGATCAAGGATGTGGCCTCGATGGAGAGCAATCCTGACTTGGTGCGGGCAGCTGCGGACTTCTTGCTCGATGAAGGCTGCACTCACGCAGATGTGTTTATCATCGACGAATCCTGGGGGATTGAAAAGGACTCGACACCTATTACAGGCTGGCTGCGAGAAGGCGGTCTGCATGAGGTGCGTTTGGCGGGCGTTGCCACTATTGCTGCGGGGGAAGTTGTCACGGACGAGCAGGGAGAGATTGTCGGCATTGTCGGTGACAGTCTGATGACCGAGAATGCAAATCTAATCTCTCGGCAGGGAGAACAGATTTTCAAAAACTATGAGGAGTACCGCAGTTATTTTCGAGGTGGTCAATTCCGCGACAGTAAAGATAGGGCTCTGATTGAACGCCTCCGGGAACGAGCGATAGCCGTTGAGCAGCCGAGGAAGCTCAAAATTGGTTCGGACAATCCCGCGCTCATTGAGCACTTCGACATGCTAAAAACCGCCGTCGAAAACGTGGCCGATGGTGTGATGGAAGCACATGAGGCTGTGCGCGATGAAAACGCAGGATATGCCATTGCTGCAGCACTGACCAACGTTACCTTGCGCGATATGTCCATGATTTTCATCACTACGCAGTTGGCGCAAGCAATGGGAGAAATCTGGCGCGAGGCCGCAATTGTCCACCGCGGCAGCCTGCGTGCAAACGCTTTAGCGTGTTTTGCCATCGCAAAGTTCGCGGCTGGACTGGAGAACTATGCGCAAACAGCCCTCGATGAGGCAGCGGGGGAGCAACCGAATCATTCACTGACTCAGTTGCTGGAAATTGCGGTCGCCAATCAAATTGTGCCGAGGTGCGTCGGCACAATTCTTGGGGCAGCACAAGAGGTACTGCGCAGGGTATACAAGGTGAAAATGCCGCGAATTGAATAGCGACCCTGCAAGCTGTGCTGCCGTACCTAGCGGTGCGCCGAGTGGGCTCGGTCGCCGAGGGTCTTGGTGTACTCCCATGCATCGGCGACGATGGTTTCCAGCTCCGTGTGATTGGGCTTCCATCCGAGCTCGTCCATGGCACGCTGGGAAGAGGCAATAAGAGTTGCCGGATCACCGGCTCTGCGCGGTGCATCCTCAGCGGGAATCGGGTGACCGGTGACCTTACGGCAGGTCTCGATGACCTGGCGAACCGAAAAGCCGTCGCCAGAACCGAGGTTAAAGATACGGTGCGTACCCGGCGCGTTGGACTCCAGTGCCAATACGTGCGCATCCGCGAGGTCTTTGATGTGGATGTAGTCACGAACCGCGGTGCCGTCCGGAGTCGGCCAGTCATTGCCAAAGACCATAATCTTGTCGCGATGACCAAGCGCAACCTGGAGTACCAGTGGAATGAGGTGAGTTTCTACCTCACGGTTTTCGCCAAAACCGTCCCAGGCACCCGCCACATTGAAGTAACGCAAGCTGGTAGCGCCGATGTTGTATGCCTTGGCGTAAGACGCGATGGCGTAGTCCATGGCCAGCTTAGTGGCACCGTAAGGGTTAGTCGGTGCGGTTGGCATGTCTTCGGTAATTGGTGTCTTCTCTGGCTCACCGTAGGTTGCGGCTGTCGAAGAGAACACCAAGCTATTCGTACCGGTATCACGCATCGCGTCGAGTAGCTTCAGGGTTTGGCCCACATTGTTGTGCCAGTAGTCGGAAGGAACTTCGACGGACTCGCCAACAAGCGATTTCGCAGCGAAATGAACGACACCGTCGAAGCTGTCGGAGGACAGAACCTCGTAGGCCTTGTCCGCCACATCACCTTCGACTAGGGTTGCGCCCTCCGGTACCGCATCACGGTTGCCAACAGAGAAGTTGTCCAGAATGGTGACGTCGTGGCCAAGAGAAATCAATACTGCCGAGCAAACGCTACCGACGTAGCCGGCGCCACCAGTGACTAGGAGTTTCATTTGGTAATCACCATGATCGCGTGAGACAGAGTATCCGGAATGTCAAGAGAATGATCACCGCGGGCAAGAGTCACGCGGCCAGCGGCAACCTCGGCAAGTGCTTCAGTACCCGGCATAATTCCGGCCTTGTGGAGACGCTTCATGTAGCTCTGCTCGACCTGCAGGATTTCGTTAATCTGGACGATTTCAATCGTGTACTCACCGGGGTTTAGGTCGGAGAGCCGGCGAACGTTCTCTAACGGCTTTGGTGACTGAGTTCCACCGAGGTCTTCCAAACCGGGAATCGGGTTGCCGAATGGGGAGCGTGTGTAAGAGTCGAGCACGTCGAGAAGTTTGCGCTCAACCTCGTCACTCATTACGTGCTCCCAGCGGCAGGCTTCATCGTGAACCTTGTCCCATTCGAGGCCAATGACATCCGTAAGTAGGCGCTCAGCTAGGCGGTGCTTACGCATGACAGCTGTGGCCAGCCTGCGGCCCTCGTCGGAAAGCTGCAAGCTGCGATCTGGGGCAACTACAAGAAGGCCATCGCGCTCCATGCGCGCAACGGTTTGGCTAACGGTCGGCCCCGACTGCTCAAGGCGTTCGGCAATGCGAGCACGCAAAGGAATGATGCCCTCTTCTTCGAGTTCGAAAATCGTACGTAAGTACATTTCCGTGGTGTCAACCAAATCCCTCACGGTTTTCCTCCGATAACGCAGTCTTAAAAGTTTTCACTCAAGTATTAGGATAACCACATTTGCGTAAGAAAGATGTTAGGGCTCGCAAATCCAGTGGCTGTGGTGCTGATTAGGCAGCGAAAAGCTTGGTTCGGTGGGCGCTGCTGAGATGTAAGGGAGCGTACGCGATGTCGAAAGTTCGACTTGCAGTCGAAAACGCCGACCGCCAGTGTGGATGAAACTCCCGCACGGGGGTCGGCATTGCAGTCCAGCTCTATCTCAGGGCTGAAATTGGGAACCCTATCGATGTCACCGCCATGTGGCGTTAGCTTGCGTACTCACGCAGCTTGTCAGCACGGTCTCCCTCGCGCAGCTTGGACATAACTTCCCGCTCAATCTGGCGGACGCGCTCGCGAGACAGGCCGAAGTGGCGGCCAATCTGATCCAGCGTGCGGGGTAGGCCATCGTCGAGACCGTAGCGGAGCTTAATAACTTCCTGCTCTCGAATCTCGAGAGTGGACAGAACCTTGCGGACATCGTGGTGACGCAGGGAAGCGACAACTGCTTCCTCAGCATCAGTTGCCTCTGAGTCCTCGATGAAGTCTCCCAGGGGAGCTTCCTCGTCAGTGCCCACTGGCATGTCCAAGCTCACCGGATCGCGGGACTGACGCAGCAGCATCTCAATCTTGGCTTCTGGAATGCCGGATTCCTCTGCCAATTCCTCATTCGTAGCCTCACGGCCGAGCTGCTGGTAGAGCTCACGCTTGATACGAGAAATCTTGTTGACCTGCTCAACCAAATGGACAGGGAGGCGAATAGTACGCGACTGATCAGCCATACCGCGGGTAATAGCCTGGCGAATCCACCACGTTGCGTATGTGGAGAACTTGAAGCCCTTGGTGTAGTCGAACTTTTCCATGGCGCGGATGAGGCCCAAGTTGCCCTCCTGGATTAGATCCAGCAGCGGCATACCGCGGTTGGTGTAGCGCTTCGCCAGCGAGACCACAAGACGGAGATTGGCTTCGAGTAGGTGGGCGCGTGCGGCCTTACCTTCCTTCGCCAAAATCTTGACATCACGCTTCTTTGCACGGGTCATTTTTGCGCCGGTCTGCAGCAAATGCTCGGCGTATACACCGGCTTCAATGCGCTTAGAAAGTTCCACCTCTTCTTCAGCGCTGAGAAGAGCAGTCTTTCCGATGCCGTTCAAATACACACGAACCAAATCGGCGGACGGGTTGGAGTTATTGCCGGTGCGGCGCCCCTTGTCCCTTGTCTGACCTTCCAGTTCGTCATTTTGAATATCGGCACTCTTCATGAATCTGCCTCCTGGATTTTTAAGTGGACTCAATAACTACAACGCACGGAGTTACGAAAATGTTCCCGTGAAAGGTGATGAATGTCAATAGGGTAATTTTGCCATGCAAATATAATGTTAAGAAAAACTACCGTCACTAGCATTCCACAAGAACTGTAAAGGGGCCATCGTTGACTGATGTCACCTCCATCATTGCCCCAAATTGTCCTGTTTCGACCGTCAAGCCACGATTGCGCAAGTTCTCGACAATTGTTTCAATGACGGGTTCGGCCTCTGGGCCCGGAGCCGCGTCTACCCACGACGGCCGCCGTCCCTTCTTTGTCGCCCCCATCAACGTGAATTGGCTAACGACGAGCACCTGGGCGCCAGCATCGACAGCGCTGAGTTCGCCATCCAGGATGCGCAGCTCCGCGATCTTGCGGGCCATCGTTTCCCAAGCATCAGCAGAGTCCTCGCGGCCAACGCCTACGAGCGCCAAAATGGCACCAGTATCGCCTCCGTCAACGTGCCCAACAACGGAACCGTCGACAGTGACTGACGCGGATTTAACTCGGGTGAGAACGGCTTTCATTTACTGTTTATCCTCCAAGAGCTCGGTGGGGAGAATCAGACCATGGCGAACCAGGTCAACGACAATGGGAACTAGGGCGTCTTTGATGGCAGGTACGTCGGACTCATCGAAGGCTCCAAACATTGCCATGATGTCGATGACTGAGCCCAGAGCAGCTTCGGGATGCAGCGCACCCAGAATGGTTGCCACGGACTCATCGATTGAGTGTGTCCAGGCGGGGCCATCGGTGCGTGAGAGGCGCGTATCGAACTCAGTGAAGCCCTGGCCGCTTTCGACGTCGGCAAGCGAAACGCGTTCGATGGCGACACCGGGGCGCACGGTAAAGGAAGCTTCGAGGATGGTGTCGGCAGTTTGTGCACGAAGCCATTCGGCGCGGCCGAGATACTCCTCGGCTTCGGCGGCGAAGGGAGCGGCCAAAGGCTGCGGCATTTCCTCGCACACGGCGGAAGTCGGGCCGTTGATGCGTTGGACTGTGATGTAGCCGAACCCGATGCCTGTCACGCCGCTGTTGCGAAAGTGCTCCAGCCAGGCACGAGAGCGCTCGCACCCCTCTGGACTGCGGGGGTCGATGGACTCGTCTCGAAGCCAGGTGCCAATGTATTCCGCCGGCGTGGCGACATCTCGTTGTGTTATCCACACTTCGAGGCCTTCAGCAGGGAGCCAAGAGGCGATGCGCTGTTGCCAACTTTCGCCTTCGATATGGGCCCAAGCACCGAGCAGATGCGCCGTGCCGCCGTCGGTGAGATGGTCGGCCAGACCGCGGATCATAAGTTCGGTGGCACCGTCCAGATTCAATCCTGAGTCACGGTAAACATGTTCCACACTTGGCAGCCCTACGACGAACGGCGGGTTCGCCACAATGCGGTCAAACTTCTTGCCTGCAACCGGTTCAAACCACGAACCTTCGACGGCCTGCGCCTGGTCGAAGCCATTTGCGGCGAAAGTAGCGTGGGCAAAAAACAGCGCCCGGGGGTGAATGTCCGTCGCGACAATCGACTTTGCATCCGGCTGGGCAAGACTCTGGACGCCACAACCGGCACCGAGGTCGAGTACGGATTCCACCGCCGAGGTCGGCGAAATATCGAGGAGGGAGCGGGAAGCCCGCCCTACGCCCAAGACATGATCGGGTCCAGGAACGTGATCGCTCATAGAGGCATCGCGGTCGGAAAAGACAATACGGTCGACTCCCGCAATCTCGACCGGGCGCACATCGATACACACCTGTGCGTTGGTGGCGGTGCCGGCAAGTATGCCGCTGCCCAGTAACTTGGCTGTCAGCTCAGCCCCAAATAGCTGCTGTGCGTCGGCGAAATCGCCCAGGATGAAAAGACGCAACGCGGTCACAGTGTCCGCAGAAACGCCCTCAGTTTCGGTAAGTAGAACATCGACAACGCCGGGCTCACCGCGGTCCAGCGCGGCCAGTCCCTCGGCGCCTAGGACTCGACGCAGTGACTCACTGGAAAACTCAAGGCGCCTGAGCGCGGTGGCAAATTCCTCCGCACAGTCGACAAAATCACGAAGCTGCTGATCAGTCGGTGGGGTGAAGGTGGAGGGGGAAAAGGTCATCGTAGGCACTACCTTCGTCGTAAAGCGGGGCGGAGGGGCTAGTTAGGGGAGCTTGACGACGAATCGTCGTCTTCCGGCATATCGATGACATTTGCGTCATCGAAGGGATTTGAGGTGGTCTCGTTACCGGACTGCGTCGGTGCGTCGGTGTCTTCGGTACTGGCGGCAGAACCGAGCGCGCGCATCTCTGCTTCCTTGAGGGCGCGCTGGCGTTGCTGCTCCTCCCATTTGCGGTTTTGCTCGCGTACAACTCCAGGCTTGTAGACGCGCGGCTTACGCTTGTCAGCGGGTTCTCCAACGCCATTGGCGATGACAACCGCGATCCACGGCATGGGTACGGAGACGACCATGAGAATCGCTGCAATCCACGGCACATCCCACCACAGATAAAAAGCGCCGGAAAGAAGCAGCAGCGGAATGCGAGACCATTGCAGAGCCGCGTAGACGTGGCGGCGGTGGTCATAGTTGCGAATCCGAGAGCCGCGGGCGTCGGTAATCAACGCCGCGTCTTTCTTGCGTCGCCGGGAACTTCCGCGTTTCGGCAGCGCGGAGTCGCGACGGTCATTGATTCGCGCCATGGTTGTCTAGCATACGCCTGTGGCGTGGGGTCGTCTCAACTAGCTATGTCCGTTGCAGCCGCATGCTCGCGTAGTCGTAGCGATGTTGTGGATGGCTGTGGAAGGCAGCAGTCAGCAGCGGCCAGCACCTGGGTCACTGGGCATAATTTGACCGATGGGGCACAATTGGAATCTGTGAGCACTCCATTGAAGACGACAAAGACGATTGAACGCACCGATACCCGCGTCGATGAGTCGACGAGGGACGATACCCCGAAGTTCTTCCATTACGTCAAGAAGGACCAGATCGTGAACTCCGCGGTCAACGGCTCCTACGTCGTTGCTCTGTGCGGTGAAACCTTCCCTGTGAAGAAGTCAGCGAAGCCGGGTTCACCGGTATGCCCTGACTGCGAGCGGATTTACAAGTCCCTGCGTCGCAAGTGAGCGGGCTTCGTAAATGGCAGCAGGAGGCCCTCGACAAATACCTGGCGACTAACCCCAAGGACTTCCTTGCAGTGGCGACACCGGGCGCAGGTAAGACGACCTTCGCCTTGCGTATCGCCAGTGAGTTGCTGTCGCGCCGGATCGTCGAGCGCATCATCGTCGTGGTTCCCACTGAGCACCTGAAAGTGCAGTGGGCTGCTTCCGCTGCTCGTTCGGGGATTGCGTTGGATCCCAAATTCACCAACGCCAAGGGTGTGGTAAACCCCTCCTACCAGGGAATTGTTGTGACCTACGCCCAAGTCGCAGTGCATCCGTTTAAGCACCATGCCGTAGCCACCGCTCGGCCGACATTGGTGATTCTGGACGAGGTGCACCACGGCGGCGATGCCAAGAGCTGGGGCGACGGTATTTCCGAAGCTTACGGCGATGTCGAACGCCGCCTGTGCCTAACTGGTACGCCGTTCCGCTCCGATGACGCAGCGATTCCGTTTGTTCGCTACTCGCCGGACGGCGATGGTTACTCGCGTTCCGTCGCCGATTACACGTACGGCTATTCCAATGCGCTTGCCGACGGCGTCGTGCGCCCAGTGGTCTTTTTGGCTTATTCCGGTGAAGCTCGCTGGCGTGATAGCGCGGGTGATGAGTTCGCTGCGCGACTGGGCACCGTGATGAGCCCAGAGGAGACCACGCGTGCTTGGCGCACCGCGCTTGACCCAAAGGGCGAGTGGATGCCATCTGTGCTGCGGGCAGCGCACACCCGGCTCTCGCAGATGAGGCAGCATATCCCGGACGCGGGTGGCCTGGTTATCGCCTCCGATGCGGCAACTGCCCGTGCGTACAAACGCATTCTCGAGCAGATTGCCTCTACGCCGGTGGCGTTAGTGCTCTCGGATGAACCGGGCTCGTCGGAACGAATCAAGACTTTCTCCGAGTCCACCGATGAGTGGATGGTAGCCGTGCGCATGGTCTCCGAAGGCGTGGACGTGCCGAGGCTGGCGGTCGGTGTGTACGCGACAAGTTCCTCGACTCCGCTATTCTTCGCGCAGGCTATCGGACGATTCGTGCGAAGCCGCATGCCGGGGGAGACTGCTTCCGTCTTCTTGCCGTCGATTCCGGTGCTGCTCGACTTGGCCTCGCAGATGGAGGTGCAGCGCAACCACGTGCTCGGCAAGCCGGATCGGCCTTCGGAGGGCTGGGAAGATGACTTGGTCGCTGAGGCCAATCGCCGCAAGGATGAGCCCGATGAATTGCTGCCGGCCTACGAATCCATTGGCGCGGATGCTGAACTCGACTACCTGATCTACGACGGTTCCTCCTACGGCACCGCAACCGTTGCCGGTTCCGCTGAAGAAGCTGACTACCTTGGCTTGCCCGGGCTTCTCGACGCTGAGCAAATGCGACTCTTGCTGCGTCAGCGGCAGGATGAACAGCTTAAAGCCGCCAGTGCCCGAGAGAAGGAAGCCCGCGAGGAGGCGAGGGAATCGTCGTCAAGCGGAGGCGAAGGCGGCGCGGTCCACCGCATTGAGGGATCGGCGTACCCGAGGCCGCAGAAGGTGGCCAGTGAGGTGTTGCCGAAGTTGCGGAAGGAACTCAATACGCTGGTGTCGATGACGGCGGCGCGAACCGGTAAGCCACATGGTCAGGTGCATAACGAGGTTCGGCGCGCCTGTGGTGGCCCGCCGACTGCGCTGTGTACGGAGGAGCAGTTGCGCGATCGCATTAGCTACCTGCGTAATTGGTAGGGTTTCAAGCGAACTGAGCAATCTATGGTGGAGAGAAGAATGTCGGCAAGCAGTGATAAGTCGAGGCCGTCGGAATTGACCGGCGGTGGTTTGTCGGCTGTACCAGGCAATGACAGTCGGACTATTGGCGTGCTGGCACTGATCTTTGGTGTCGGCGGACTCTTGATGTCCTGGATAATCGTTGGTGGCATCCTCGGTGTCTTTGGCATTGTTCTGGGCATCATCGCGATGGCGAAGGCGTTGAGCGCGAAGAAGCGCGTGCAGGCTGCTGGGGAAGACGCGGTCATCAGCGGTTCGTTCGGATTGGGCGTTGTCGGCATTGTGACGGGTATTGCAGCCGCCGTGGTGTCGCTGATGCTGTACTGGTCGACATCAGACGCGATGTCGAAGTGCGAGAAATTCGAGCGTACCTCTGGAGAGTATGCCGAGTGCATCTCCAATCAGATGGGGACTGACCAGCCAAAGAAGCAATCGGAGTGAGTTCGGACGCGAAGTCAATGGCGGTGTTACTTTGTGCCCGGAGTTTTCGGTTAATGCCAGATGCGCAATGAGGAAATGAGCTAACCCCGTAATCCACCCCCGAAGTCCAACTGCCTGCAGTTTCGGCCGGGGGTTTCTTAGTGAAATCTCATATTTGGCCGAGTGTTGGTAATGATATTGGTGTCAGAAAGTACCCACATTTGGCATCCCCTACATGCGGTAAACGTTTGAACATGCGTGCAATACAGGATGTCTGCTGATTATTAAATAGGAGCGTGAATCGTGGCAGCGACATCTACGCGCGACAACTCCCCGGAACTGTCACCTGGCCAACAAGACCGTGGTTACCTCAGCCGGGAGCTTTTCCGTAAGCGCACCGGTCTAGGACTCGGTATCATCCTGTCCTTGCTCGTGTACTTCTTTATGCCGGCTGAGCTCGATCACAACCTGCGTGCAACCGCAGGTGTAGCAGTGCTTATGGCCGTGTGGTGGATGTCCGAGGCTATCCCGATTGCCGTTACGGCTCTGCTGCCGCTGGCGCTATTCCCGATTCTCAACCTCGCGGAGATTAAGGATTTCTCGGGCAAGTACACAGACCCGACCATCTTCCTCTTTATGGGCGGCTTCCTGTTGGCACTGGCGATGCAGCGTTGGAACCTACACAAGCGTGTCGCATTGTGGGTCCTGGTGCTCATGGGGTCGTCACCAAAGATGCTGATTCTAGGCTTCATGGTGGCTACTGGCTTCCTGTCGATGTGGGTATCCAACACGGCCACGGCCGTGATGATGCTGCCAATCGGTGTGTCCGTGCTGAGCCTGATTGTCCGAATGCTGCACGATGAGAAAGTTGCTGCAGAGGATGCGGGATCTGCGAGTGAATCGGTCGCCGAAACCCCTGGTGGGGATGCGCTGGAGGAGGCGGAGGAGTCGTCGTCAAGTTACGACCCGATGCCAAAGTCGAACTTCGGTATCGCGCTGATGCTGGGTATCGCTTACGCGGCATCGATTGGTTCGTTGGGCACGATTATTGGTACTCCGCCGAACGCGATGCTGGCGGCCTACATGGCGGAGCAGGGTGTCAACATTGGGTTTGGCCAGTGGATGCTGCTGGGTGTCCCGGTGGCGGTTGTGCTCATGCTCTGTGCATGGTTCCTGCTGACAAGTGTTCTGTTTAAGCCGGAGATTGCGCATATTCCAGGCGGACGCGAACTCATGCGTGACGAGCTGAAGCGTCTCGGCCGTATGTCGGCGGGTGAGCGTCGCGTGCTCATGGTGTTTATCGCGGCTGCGCTGGCGTGGGTCTTTGTTCCGGTGCTGCTGCCAGACACCAAGATTGCCGATGCGGTAATCGCGATGACGGTAGGTATTGCACTGTTCCTGATTCCGGGTGGCCCTGATGGCGTGAAGCTCATGCGCTGGGAAAATGCGTTGGAGCTGCCGTGGGGTGTGCTGCTGCTGTTCGGTGGTGGCCTGGCGCTGTCCTCGCAGTTCGGTGCCTCTGGGCTGTCGGACTGGATTGGCGAGCAGCTGTCTACCCTCGGCTGGATGCCAGTGGCTGCACTCGTGGTTGTCGTCGGCGCCGTTGTGCTGTTCCTGACCGAGTTCACGTCTAACACCGCGACGGCCGCGACCTTCCTGCCGCTGGTTGGTGCGATGGCAATCGGCTTGGGCCACGACCAGATGATCTTCGCTGTTCCAGTTGCACTGGCGGCTACTTCGGCGTTCATGATGCCGGTTGCAACACCGCCGAACGCCATCGCCTACGGCTCCGGCTACGTCAGCATGGACAACATGGTCAAGACCGGTGTTTGGCTGAACATCGTTGCGCTGATTGTGATTTCTGTGGCTTCGCTGACGCTGCTGCAGTGGGTATTCGGCGTCGTGTACTAGCTGGGTATGTAGTAGCCGGTATTGGATGGTGGTCCAGTTTGCTGGACCGCCAGCGGACTGCTTCGCCTAGCGTTGTTTAGATGCTCCTTCGCCCCGTTCCACCTTGGTGGTTCGGGGTTTTGCTTTTGCCTCCAGCTGGCCCTACGCCGTTCAGTCCGGCAGTAGATTTGTGCACATGGCAGCTAGTCCCAAAATTGACAACCGTAGATATTACGCGCTGCAAATGTGAAACTGTCGGAGTTTATGACACTTTCAGGCCATTTTTGTGGGCCATTTTGTCATAAACGCAGTCGCTAACTCGCTAGCCCAGCTCCCGAAGAAAAAAATCGGGCTCGAATAAGGGGCGCAACCTTATCCAAGCCCAATTTTCTGGGCTTAGCAGTTAGCCCAATTACGACTCCAGGTTAAAGCTTTACTCCAAGTAGTCACGCAGAACCTGCGAACGCGATGGGTGACGTAGCTTGGACATCGTTTTGGACTCAATCTGACGGATGCGCTCGCGTGTCACACCGTAGACCTGGCCAATCTCGTCAAGAGTACGTGGCATGCCGTCGGTAAGGCCGAAGCGCAGACGGACGACACCGGCTTCACGTTCGGAGAGAGTCTCCAGAACGTCGCCAAGCTGATCTTGGAGGAGCGTGAAGCTCACGGCGTCCACGGCGATGACTGCCTCGGAGTCCTCAATGAAGTCACCGAGCTGGGAGTCGCCCTCGTCACCGATGGTCTGGTCTAGCGAAATGGGTTCACGAGCGTACTGCTGAATCTCGAGAACCTTTTCCTCGGTGATATCCATTTCCTTAGCGAGCTCTTCCGGAGTGGGCTCGCGGCCGAGATCCTGGAGCAGCTCACGCTGGATACGGCCGAGCTTATTAATGACCTCGACCATGTGAACCGGAATACGAATGGTTCGAGCCTGGTCGGCCATTGCACGAGTAATGGCCTGGCGAATCCACCACGTTGCGTACGTGGAGAACTTGTAGCCCTTGGTGTAGTCGAACTTCTCGACGGCGCGAATCAGGCCGAGGTTGCCCTCCTGAATCAAGTCGAGGAAAGCCATGCCACGGCCGGTGTAGCGCTTTGCCAGGGATACCACGAGACGGAGGTTGGCCTCGAGCAGGTGGTTCTTGGCGCGCTGACCGTCGCGAGAAATCTCGCGCAAGTCGCGCTTCTGAGCGTAAGCGATGCGCTCGCCGGCTTCCTTGGCCTCGTCAATCTTGTACTGCGCATACAGACCAGCCTCGATGCGCTTTGCCAGACTGACTTCTTCCTCGGCAGTCAGCAGCGCGACCTTACCAATCTGCTTGAGGTAGGCGCGGACAGAGTCAGCGGAGGCGGTGAGGGCAGCATCCTTGCGGGCCTGACGCAGACGAGCGGACTCGTCCTCGTTCCAGACCTCGTCGCCCTCGTCCTCTTCATCCTCGTCTTCGTCTTCGTCCTCGTCGTCCTCGTCGTCCTCTTCTTCATCATCTTCGAGGTCGTCATCATCCAGATCGTCGTGAAAATCATCGTCTTCGAGATCATCATCCAGATCTGGGTCGTAGTCCCGCTCCTGCTCCAAGTCGTGATCGAGTTCCTCGTCCTCGAGCTCTTCGTTCTCAGTTGCGTCGAGAGCCTGCGCGTCCTTCGCCTTCGCTGCAGCAGCCTTCGCTGCAGCAGCCTTGGCCGCAGTGGCCTTCGCAGCCGTTGTCCGCTTAGTTGCCTTCTTGGCGGCGGCCTTACGTGTGGTCTTCTTAGCGACCGACTTCTTAGCCGCCTTCTTCACGGTCTTCTTGGCCGTTGCCTTCTTAGCGGTCGCCTTTTTCGCCGCAGTCTCGGTAGCAGCTGTCTTTTTGGCAGCCGTCTTCTTGGCGGCAGTTTTCTTCGCGGCAGTCTTCTTTGCCACGGTCTTCTTCACTGCTTTCTTGATGGCCTTCTTTACAGCCTTCTTTGCAGGAGTAGCTGAACCGGTGCCACTCCCGGTGGATTGGTCCTGAGCTTGCCCCAGTTCGTTGCCTGCCACGAACGCCCTTTCACGATGTACGTTGTGTGCGCCGCCAAAGCCGCCGCCAGCTTCTCTCGGTCAGAGAGAAGCTCAACGCGCCAGTGGTGCGCCTTTACTTCGTCTGCAGCCAGCTAGCTGAATGGAGAACATTCAGCGCTGACCTTTTCGTGCCACGGTCATCAGTGTTGCTTTTCTGGCTCCTAGCGAAGAAGCAATCGGTGAAAATCCTCATCGAAGCAGTGCGCTTGAATTCGATTTTCCCAATCCTCCTCGAGCCTGTTGATTATTCAACCTTGCCGTGAGTCAACTTCTTATTGTAAACCAATTCTGAAAATCGCCGCCACGGGGCATGGCTTCAACCACGTGTCACGCCCGACGCGTAGCTACCAATCCCCACCCAAGAAATGAAACTGTTTAAGGGTAAAGCCCCTGGTCAGCTGCAAATGCGGCGCCAGCAATACCCGCATTATTATCCAAACTTGCCGGGACAACTGGAGTCTTACATGTCAACAGCGGAATCCACTTTTCGTGTTCGCGGCTGATTCCGCCGCCGACGATAATCCGTGACGGCCAAAACAGCGCCTCGTAGGTCCTAAGCACCTTGCTCACGCGCTCAGCCCACTCTTCGAAGCCGAGCCCCTCCACATCTTTAATTCTCGCGGATGCAAAGTGTTCGGCCTCCGTGCCATCGATGACGAGATGGCCTAACTCCGAATTGGGGTAGAGCAATCCGTCATGAATAAGCGCGGAGCCGATGCCGGTACCAAAAGTTAGCAACAACACGGCGCCAGTTTTATTGCCCGGATCGCCAAACTGGACTTCAGCGAGGCCGGCAGCGTCAGCGTCGTTAAGCACGTGCGCTTTGTTGTTGGGCAGATGTTTAGCGAAGAGCTCTTGGCAGTTCGTATTAACCCAAGAACCGTCAATATTGGCGGCCAGCAAGGCAATCTGATTCTGTACGACGGACGGAATCGTGATGCCGACATCGGAATCCCACTGCGCAATGTCCACAATTTCCGCAATGGTCTTCGCAACCGCCTCCGGGGTTGCCGGCTGTGGCGTGAAAATCTTAATGCGGTCGCCAATAAGCTGCCCAGTATCAAGGTCCACGCGGCCACCCTTGATTCCAGAGCCTCCGACGTCGATGCCAAATCCAATTCGTTGTCCCATAGCTCAAATTGTACGAAACAGACACAATGGGGGCATGAGCATTAACTCGCGTGGCACCGAACAACTCGCTAGCAGGGCAGATAATAGGGGGTTTAGTGCACCGAATAGCCCCGGATCTGTGCGACCCAGCGTCAGGGAATTGCGCGATCGCGCGGTATTTATTGCCCGCGCAGCCGCGGCGCACATCGCCAGTCGTCGGGTCGAACTCGGCTCCGATGGCGTTTTAGCAAGCTCCGAAACGAAGTCCTCAGCTGTTGACCCGGTCACCGTCGTCGACCGTGAATCTGAGGAGCTCATTCGTTCGCTCATCAAGGCGTTTAGCAGCTCCGACCGTATTTTGGGCGAAGAAGGCGGGCTTGACGACGGCCCGGGCTCTCAAGCGCAAGCTACTGACGCGGCCGAAGCGGTGACCTGGATCGTAGACCCCATCGATGGCACAGTGAATTTCCTTTACGGATTGCCCAACTTTGCTGTGAGTATCGCCTGCGCCGTAGGCGATGAGGTCGTGGCGGGTGCAGTGGCAAATGTGTCCTCGGGAGAGATTTACAGTGCAGCAAAGGGAGAGGGCGCTCAGGTTTCTCGGCGGGACGGCACTGTGCAGACGCTTAGTTGTTCCCCAACGGCCGAGCTGGAAAAGACACTTGTGGCAACAGGATTCAGCTATTCCGCTAATCTCCGGCAGGTGCAGGGGCGGATAGCGTCGCAGTTGTTGGGGGAGTGTCGAGATATTCGGCGCATGGGATCGGCGGCGCTCGATTTGTGCATGGTGGCGCACGGCCGTGTTGATGCGTATTACGAACACGACATCAAGATTTGGGACTATGCAGCAGGTGCTCTGATTGCGGCTGAAGCAGGCGCAAGAATTAGGGTCCCGGAATTCACGCAGTGTGCCAACGCTGCTGGCCGGCCGGAGGGAGACCCGCTCGACTTCGGTGTCGGTGCGGCGAATCCTGAAGTTGCCGATGCGTTCTTCGAAGCATTGGATGGTGCGACCGCGAAGGCTAGGAATTAGGGGCGTCTGTCTAGGAACAGGTGCTCGAGCTTAATGAGCTTAACCCCTCTAGATCGGCTTGTTCTCCACGGTTCAATGCGGACAACGTTTCCTCAACCTGGCTGACTACTTCGAGGTCCTTAAACCCCTTACCCAACGACACATCGACGGTTGCATCCGGCCGACCATCGTGGATGAGCTCAAAACAGGGGAAAAGAGCGTGAAGCGCTGCGGCGTGGCCATTGAACTGCTCGCCATAACGCAGCTGGCCGAAGCAGCCGAGGTCTTGGTTTTCCACAATAGGGTCGTTGCCGTAGGGAACCTGCTCATCGAGAACAAAATCGAGTTGCCGCAATTGTTCGGCGACGGTTGTAGCCTGGCCGACTTTGCCGTTGGCGTTATAGACGCGCACATGAACATCCGACGGTGGAACGACGTGTTCTCCGATTAGCGTGGTGGAGGAAACAGGGGTGCCAGCTGCGGGGAGGGAACAGGGGACCGGATAACTGGCCGGTTGGCTGCGGAATGCCAATACCCACGACGTAGCGGCAATCACTACAGCTACGACGGAAACCACCACGTAGGGAACAATTTTTCGTCGATGTGATGCGCTCGAAGTGCTCGCGGGGCCTGAACTCATGACCATCATGTTATCCTCTCCTCGACTAATGGGCATAGAAATCTGTTCTGACCTGCAGAGATGACAGATAGCGTGAATTGCCTTAATATCCGCTGAGAAAGGCACTGGAGAGTACAGGGTGTCAATCGTCTCAACGCGTTGTATTCTCCGAGAAAAAGTCAGTTCACAATGTCTAGCAAAGGTCCAGAAAGAAGGTTTGGGACATGGCTGTAAACTACGATGCCCCGCGTACTCGTGAAACCGAAGAGCTGGAGACCGATTCCCTCGAGGGCCTTCAGGCTGCATCTGCTGAGAAGGAAATCGACGACACCGACGACGGCGAAATTGTCGAGCCGTTCGAGTTGCCGGTCGCCGACATCGCGGGTGAAGAATTCGATATGGATGTCGCCCCGAAGGGAGACGATGAATTCACCTGTGGCTCCTGCTTCATGGTCATGCACCGCTCGATGATTGCAATCGATAACGGCGATGGTTTCCCCATCTGCCAGGACTGTGCCTAATCCCCGCACAACTGGGATAACTTCCTAGGAAAAGGAAAACCGCCACTACCACGGTTATGGCGGCGCTGGGGTCGTCGGCAAGCGTGTAGCGGCGGTGAGAGATTGTGACCTAGCGGTCGAAGAGACTGTCAAGTAGTGCCTCGGGGCGGCGGGTGGAGACCAGCCAATAGGGGGTTGGGTCGTCTGGATCGTCGAGGACTAGCAGCACCATCGTGGGAATCCACGTGTGCGTAACCAGGAATGCTGCTGGATCGAGCTGACGGCCCAACGCATTGCGCTGCGCGGACTTCGGGACCACCAGGGATTTGGCAACGACCGATGCTGGCAAAACTGCCGTGCCAGCGTGAAGCCAGCGTTCACCAGTGCTGTCCACTTCCACGGACACCGTGGTCTTCGACATAGTCAACAGCACCCACACGCCTACGGCTAGACAAATAATGCCGCCGATGACAAGCCAAATCGGTGAACGGTTAAAGCCAATCTGAGCCGTGCATACGAAAACGGCAACACCGCCGAGTACCCAGAACCACCAGGGAACCCAGAGCTTTTCGGAATAGACAATCGATGAATCTCCGCTCGAGCTGATTGTTATTGCCGCACCTTCAGAGACGGATGCTGAGCTGTCGTCGCGACGAGGCTGCAGGTTATCTTTTCCACTCACGGTTATCCATTCTAGGGCACGGCTATGCTCGGTACTGACAAGGCCGAAGTGCGGTTCTTAAAAGACGCGACAGCGAAGGATATACGAAGAGATGACTTATGCTCCGGTGCAAGTGAAAAAGCTCACTAAAGACGCAGTGATCCCCCAGCGTGCGCATGCTGATGATGCCGGTGTGGATTTGAGCTCAGCGGAGGATGTCGTCCTAGCACCAGGGCAACGGGCACTCGTCGGAACCGGAATTGCCATTGCCTTGCCGGCGGGCACAGTGGGATTGGTTCATCCACGCTCCGGATTGGCTTTCAAAAAGGGGCTATCCATCGTCAACGCTCCCGGCACGATTGATGCCGGTTACCGTGGTGAGCTTAAAGTCTGCCTGATCAACTTGGATCCGACCAATGCGGTGGAGATCACCAAAGGTGATCGAATCGCACAGTTGGTTGTGCAGAAGGTCGAGCTCAGTCCGATGGTGGAGGTCGATGAACTCGATGAAACTGAACGCGGTGCGGGCGGTCACGGGTCAACCGGAGTGTCCACGACGCTTTAAAACGTCTCTGACAGCGCGGGGACCCCACCAAGTGTGGTTCAATGCGTGAAGAGCTCAATAAAGCGTTTACAAAGGTGTATACAAAAATTTCTTTTTAGCGAGGTGTCAATAAACCACCATGTGGCCATTTGGAAAGAAGAACCAGCCAGAAGAACCAGCTGCTGAGGCAGAGGCCGTTACCACCGACTCTGCGGCGCCAGCTTCTGAGGAAGCTACCGCAACCCTGCATGACGACGCGTCGGAAACCGCCGCGGAGAACGCACCAGCAAACGGCCCCTTCGATATCAGCAGCGCTAGCCCGACGCAGTTTGATTTTTCAGACTTCGCTAAGGCCAGCCTGAACCTCGGTTCGATGCTGCTGCCTATTCCTCACGTTGGTGATATTCAGGTGGAGATGGGGCCGACAGGTCCAACCATGCTGCACGTCGCCACTGAGCATGGTCGCGTAACTCCTGTAGCATTCGCTGCTCCGACGTCGGGTGGCCTCTGGGAGGAGTCCGCTCAGGAAATCAAGGACGGTCTTGAGTCCGATGGCCTCGATGTCCACGTTGAGCAGGGGCCGTGGGGTTCTGAGGTCGTTGGCCGCACCTCCGATATGGAGATGCGAATCATTGGCGCCGACGGCCCGCGTTGGATGCTTCGCATGACGGCCTCCGGTCCGGCTGATCGGGCGGAGGAACTTGCGGACCTCGCCCGCGGTCTCCTTGCCCGTAGCTTCGTCTCTCGCGGTGAGAACCCGATGCCGGCAGGTCAGCCGCTTCCGGTTACGCTGCCGTCCCAGATGGCGGAGCAGATTCGTCAGGCATACCAGCAGCAGACCCAGGCTGCTCAAGCTGAAGGTGAACCAGGGCAGGTGCCAGGCGCTACTGGTATCAACCCGGATGGTTCCACCAATTAGTTTGGTCAACCCGCCAGCACAGAGAAGCTAGCTGCTTGTCCAGTTAGAAAAGGATTTGCAGGCGCCACTGTGCGCTGCCCGCCGCCGTCACCCGACGGCGGCTTTTCTCTTGTCAGCGGGTAGTATCACACTGCGTGAACATCGAAGTGACTATTGACCGTCCCGCTGCCGGCGGAGAATTCATTGCCAGCTATGACGGACGTATCGGTTTCGTCACCGGCGGCATCCCCGGCGAACGCGTTGTTGTCGAAATTGCCAAACCTGATGCCAAGCTGTGGCGCGGCAATGTCGTTGAGGTTCTGGATGCCTCAGAGCATCGAATTTCACAGCGTTGCGAAGCAGCTCGGCAGGGCGCGGGTTGTTGCGACTGGGGTTTTATTGATCCTGAGCACGCGGCGCGTCTCAAGGTTGATGTCCTGACCGATTGCCTGCGCCGGCTTGGACGTTTCACCGCCGACGAACTGCCAGCTATCGATGTCCTTCCACTGGCTCCCACCTCCCGTTGGCGCACGCGCGTGCGGCTGGGCGTGGATTCCCAGGGACGAGCGGGGTTACGTCGTTCCCGTTCCCACGAGCTCGTCATCGGCTCCGAGTGCGTCCAAACAGTTCCCAATCTCATCGCTGGCTTTTCGACGGCCGGAACCATCCCCGTTGCTAAGCCCGCTAGCGGTCGAGGTCGCAAGAAGCCGAAGCTGGGAGAACTCCATGTGGCAATGGATGCCGAGGGTAACCGAAGCGCTGTGTACGTCTCCGGCAGTGGCCGGAATCGCAAGCAAACAGTGATTGAAGGCGAGCCAACCACACAGCACACTGTTCACGGCATTACTTTCGATGTGCCGACTACCGGTTTTTGGCAAGCTCATCGCTATGCTCCTGAGTTCTATGGCTCGCGCATCATTAGCCTGTTGGCCGGTCAGTCCTTCTCCTGTGCTTGGGATCTCTACGGCGGCGCAGGCGTTCTGGCGGCGGCGCTGCGCAAGCTAGTAGACGCTGAGGGATCAATTCTCTCTGTCGAGGGGTTTGCCGCGGCAGCGACGGCGGGGCGCAGGGCCTTCACTGCAGCTGATCACAGTGGGAATGCGACACCTGCGGCACCAGTTCGGTTCGTTACTGGGGATGTCACCAAGGTTGTGCGCCGCGAAGTTGCTAATGAGAAAACACCAAATCCGGATGTCGTCGTTCTCGACCCTCCGCGCTCCGGTGCCGGTAAGGATGCCATTGCCGCTATTGCTGAGGCCAAGCCACGCACGGTTGTACATTTCGGTTGCGATCCGGCGACTTTTGCGCGCGATGCCCGGTACTGGGCTGACCACGGCTACGCGTTCAAACACCTCGAGGTCGTAGACGCATTTGGCCTAACACATCACTTTGAAACCATCGCGGTGCTAGAGCAGCTGTAGCTAGAGTGGGTGCCGCATGGGCGCAAGGACGTTGGCGCCGATTACGTCGGCAAGCAAATGTGCCTGCCATGGGCGGAAACCCTGTTCGCTGAGGTGGGCGGAGATTTCTGTAACGGCTGGCAGGCCGCCAGCGTAGTTGTCGTGGTGGCGGAATACGAATGAGCCGACTGCGCGGCTGTGAATCCACCAAACAAGTTCACGTGTCTGCGCGGAAGTGATGAGTGTGTCTTTGCGCAGGTGTATTTGGGCACAGACGTTGTCGATGCAGTCTCGCGTGGTTTCGAAAATCTCGGCGGCTTGTGGGGCATGTTCAGCCCAACGCCGAAAGTGTGGCATCTCGTTGCGAGGCGGCTTTTGAGGCTTCGGCCATGATGACCTGGGTTCCTGACGGGCTTCATTAACGATCTTCAACCAAGCATCCGCAGCACCGCGACGGCGACGTGGAAATCCACGGATTGCAGTCAGCTCACGCTGCGTACCTGGGAGTTGTTCTGCGATTGTACGTAGAACGCTGTGCCCCATGATGTGTGTTGGGGAGACATCACGTTGCTGCGCGATTTCGTCACGCTCAGTCCACAGTGCACGGGCGACGTGGAGTTGTTCGGAAGTGCGCAGCTTCCCAATGCCTTTGAGTCCTTGCCACGAGTGTCCGACGTGTAGACCATCGAGGTATTTACGGTTGGTAGCGAGTTCGCGTTCGCATTCCTGCTCTAGCCATTCCAAACGGTCGAGCTCAGCTAGCGCCTGACAAAGAACCTCGGCGAGTTCGATAAGCAGCTCGACATCCAGGGCTGCGTAGTCCAGCCAATCCGCTGGCAGTGGACGAGTAGACCAATCCTCTCGACCGTGCCCCTTGGCAAGTCCAACTCCGAGGAGTCGTTCTGTCAGAGCTGCTAAGTTGACTCGCTCGAGTCCGAGAAGGCGACCGGCCAGCTCAGTGTCAATGACTTTGGTGGGGTAGAGGCCCAGGGCTGCGAGGCAGGGAAGGTCAGAATGAGCTGCGTGAATAATCCAGGTCAGGTCGTTGACTGAGGAACCGAAAACGGCCATCGCCTTGCGCCCGTCTTCGGGATCGATGAGAAAGGTGCCCGCTCCACGGCGGCGAAATTGAAGCAGGAAGGCGCGGTCATCGTAGCGATATGCCGAAGCTCGTTCAGTATCGACTGCGAGCCAACCGTGTCCTTTGGCTAGCTGCTCACCGGCGTCAATAATTTCGTCGATGTCGGAAAGCACGCGTGGAGTTCCCTCGGCGGGGGCAAGTCTTACCTCTACGTCGGGACTAGTTTCCACGTCGGAGCTCATCGCTCGCCTCTTCGGTCGTCGGTATCAGCAGTTGCCAGTATCAGCCCAGCAGGGATACGCCGACGGGTGGCAGACCGGCGACGTTCGCTAGTACCTGAGCGAAGGATTCAACGTGAGTGCGCAGGTCGGTACCACGAGCAGTCCACGATGCGCGCATTTCTAATTGAAAGGCCTGTGGCTTGCCACCAATCTCGCCGTAGCGGACAGAGTTCGTAGTTGTCACCGTGCCACCCAAGTTCGACAGTTCGGCGTTGTTCTCAGCCAGAGCCTCGGTGAGCCATTGCCAGGCAACCTGGGGAAGCAGCGGATCTTCCGCGAGGGAGGCATCCATATCTGCCTGGATGTATGCAACCAAGCGCATGTCACCGTCCCAGGTTTCCTCACTGCGGGGGTCATGGAGCAAAATTAAACGACCAAAGGCATCATCGTCCGAGGACTCGGGGACAATATCAGCTTCGGGCTGCGTGACCTCAAGCGAGACAGCGTGGCTAAACGGTGCCAGCTTCTGCGGTGGCCGAACGGTGCCCAGAGCAATCTCAGGTCGCAGTTCAGCAGAGTGCATTGACTCGACCGCGGCGCGGAAGTTCTGTGGCGTTGAATCGGTTCCATTCACGTGCCTGAACTTAGCCATATGACGCTTGCGTTAGTGGGAGGCGCGCCGAACAGAGCGGAAAGCGACCAAACGCTTCGCCGAAAACGCACAGCAGGGCGAGCGATTTCCCTGTTCTTAGTACCCCACACATTAATTTCTAAGGTAAGTGGGGCATGATTGTCGGTATGAACAATCGTCGCACTTTGACTGATGCCCCGATTCTTGATGCAGCTTACGGTCGAACTCCTTCGCGCCGCCCGGTGTGGTTTATGCGGCAAGCCGGTCGTTCACTGCCTGAGTACCGTGAGGTGCGCAAGGACATCGGTATGTTGGACTCCTGCTTCCGTCCGGAACTGCTCGCTGAGATTACTATGCAGCCGGTACGTAGGCACGACGTTGATGCTGCGATTCTTTTTTCCGATATTGTCGTGCCGCTGAAGGCCGCGGGTGTCAACCTGGATATTGTTCCTGGTCGCGGTCCAGTATTGGATACTCCGGTGCGCTCAGAATCAGACATCAAGGCGCTACCGGAAGTCACAGAAGAGCAACTCGCTCCGGTGGCCGAGGGTATCGGCCTCATTCTGCAAGAGCTGACTGATACCCAGGCACTCATTGGTTTCGCCGGTGCACCATTCACCTTGGCATCGTACCTGATTGAAGGCGGTCCATCCCGCAATCACGAGCGCACTAAGGCGCTGATGCACTCGGACCCTGAATTGTGGGGTCACCTGATGCAGAAAATCACTCCGATGGTGATTGCTTTCCTGCGCGCGCAGATTGGCGCTGGCGTGGACGCTATTCAGCTCTTCGACTCCTGGGCTGGCTATCTTACCGAGCGTGATTACCGCCGCTTTGTGTTGCCGTACTCGAAGCAAATCTTCCAGGCCTTCGCCGACGTCGGCATTCCGCGCATCCACTTCGGTGTGGGGACCGGCGAGCTTCTCGGTGCGATGGCTGAAGCCAGCCCAGAAGTCATGGGTGTCGACTGGCGCGTGCCACTGGACGTTGCTGCCAACCGCATTCGTGCCACGCTTTCCGACGTTCACCGAGGCGCAGACCCGGCGCAAAACAGCCTTGCATTGCAGGGTAACCTTGACCCGGCGATTCTCTTTGCCGGTGAAGCTGCAATGACCCAAGAGATCCAGCGCATCTGTTCTGAAGCGGACCGTGCAATTAAGCGTGGTGATGCCCGTGGACATATCTTCAACTTGGGTCACGGGGTGCTACCGAATACCGATGCCGACGCGATTACGCGCGCCGTTGAAATCATTCACGCAACGTAATAGCCGACGCAACAGGCGTGTAAAACACGCACTAGCTAATTTTCTACAAGTCTTATCGACCGTGCCCGCTCGAGGGGCGGGCATAGAGAAAGCGTACGAAATACCGTGGTTGCACAACCTTCTACCATTGCCGTCGTAGGTGGCGGTATCTCCGGCCTGACCGCAGCGTATGAGTTGCGTAAAAAGCTCGGACCCGCCGCAAGAATTATTGTCATCGAGTCCAGTGCACAGGTCGGCGGCAAGCTGAAGACTCGACCAGGAGCTAACGGCCCTCTTGAAGCGGGCGCTGAGGCGTACCTGGCATTCCGTCACGATGCCACCGAGTTTTTCAAGGAACTCGGTTTGGCGGATCAGCTAGTCGCCCCTTCGGGGTTGCCTTCCAAGCTCTACATTGGCGGTGAGCTCAAGGACCTTCCGCGCAATACGGTCACCGGTATTCCAGGAAGCTCAGAGGGGTTGGGCTATCTCCTCAGCGAGGCCACCCTCGCCAAGATTGATGCTGAGTCGAACCCCGAGCTCACTCCAGCCTTGCACTGGGTACTGGGCGACGACATGAATGTCGGCCAGCTGGTCGCGGCGCGTCTCGGTGAAGAAGTGGTTGACCGCATCGTCTCCCCGCTGCTCGGGGGCGTCTACTCAACCACCGCATACAATCTGGGCCTGCGTGCGACCATCCCACAGCTGGCGGCAGCGCTTGATGAAATTGCCAGTGTCGGTGATCATGTCAGCCTCACCGGCGCTGTCCAGCGCGTTCTGGAAGCACGTAAGCAGGCGCAGCAGGCGCGTCTGAGCAGTGAGGCTGCGACAGACTCTGCGAAGACGAAGCAACCGGTAGTCTTCCAAACGTTCCGAGATGGCTTCGAGGTCCTCTACAACACGCTTGCCGACGAATCGGGAGCCGAACTCCTCTTGTCGACGAAGGCTGCTGGCTTGCGGCAGCATGACAATGGCTTTGAGGTGACAGTGGAAGCGCCGTCGGAAAGCGGCACGAGCGTTAACACGATCGACGTCGACGGTGTTGTCCTGGCGGCACCTTCTGCAACCACATCAGAGCTGTTGAGCAGCCTTGCTCCAGAGGCGGCAGAGCTTATCGGTGGGGTAGACACGTCGAACTCGGCGGTGGTCGGTATGTGTTTCGACACATCGGACGGACTGCCGGAGATCAACGGCGTGTTGTGTGAGATTGGTGCGGACCTGTCCGCGAAAGCTTTCACAGTGTCGTCCCGAAAGTGGCCACATATTGGTGAGCGCTACGGTGCCGTTGTGAGGGCAAGTTTCGGCCGTTTTGATGATGACTCGCACGTGCATCGCAGCGACGAAGACCTCATCGCCAGGGCAAAGGCGGATTTGGCTAAGGCGACTGGCTTTGATGCTGAACCGACAGCGGTTTTCGTCCAGCGTTGGTGGGCAGGGATTCCACGCTTCGATATGGGGCATGGAGGTTTGATGGATTTTGCTCGCCACGAGTTGGACGAGGTGCCTAAGCTTGCAGCAACAGGGGCATGGCTCAGTGGCCCGGGCATTCCGGAGTGTATTTCCAACGCCAAGGCTGCGGCTAACAAGATTGCTGCGGAGCTGGGATAAAGCTGCGAGATTGGTGCTGAGTACGAAACTGGCGCCGAACCATTGAATTTTTGAACAGACTTTTCAACCGAACTAGGAGAGAACTGATGACCAAGCTCGATTACAAGAAGCTCAACGACACCATCCGCTACACCATGTGGTCTACCTTCAAGGTGACCCCGGGCGCACTCGGAGAAAACCGCGAAGAGGCAGTGGCTAAGACCAAGGAATTCCTGGCTCGTTACGAAGACACCGATCTGATCATCCGTGGTTTCTACGACGTTTCGGCCATGCGTGCTGAAGCTGACTTCATGTTCTGGATTCACGCAGAGAAACTGGAAGATCTGCAGGCGTTCTACAACGCTTTCCTGCGCGAGACTCCGCTGGGCCAGGCATCCACCCCGCACTGGTCGAACGCTGCGCTGCACCGTCCAGCTGAGTTCAATAAGTCGCACCTGCCGTCGTTCATCATGGGTGAAGAGCCAGGACGATGGATTGCGGTTTACCCATTCGTCCGTTCCTACGACTGGTACCTGCTGGAGCCAACCGAGCGTCGCCGCATCCTTGCTGAACACGGTATGGCCGGTCGTGACTACCCGGATGTGCGCGCCAATACTGTCCCGGCGTTCGCACTCGGCGACTACGAGTGGATCCTTGCATTCGAGGGGCCGGAGCTCGACCGCATTGTGGACTTGATGTGGAAGATGCGTTACACCGAGGCTCGTCTGCACGTCCGCGAAGAGATTCCGTTCCACACGGGCCGTCGCGTCGATGACATCGCGGAGATTATCAACGTTCTGCCGTAGCCCGTGCAATCTACGAGAAAATCAGCAGCGCCGCTGGTCAAGCCCCGTTAACTGACGGGATTGTGACCAGCGGCGCTGTTTCTTTATCCGGTTATTCAGCCGTCTTGTCCGGTTCCAGCGTGAGTGAAATTGAATTGATGCAATAACGCAGGTCGGTTGGAGTATTGTATCCCTCTCCCTCAAAGACGTGGCCGAGGTGAGACTTGCAACGACTGCACAGCACTTCGGTGCGGACCATACCGAGGCTCGTATCTCGTCGCTCAATAATGCGGTCTCCTGCTAGTGGAGAGAAGAAAGATGGCCAACCGCAGTGAGAGTCGAACTTCTCGTTCGAGCGAAACAGCTCGTAACCACAAGCCCGGCAGCGGTATACACCTTGAGTTTTAGTATCGGTGTACTCACCGGTGAAGGCGCGTTCAGTACCTGCCTGACGCAAAACCTGGTACTCTGCGACACTGAGGAGTT
Organism: Corynebacterium sp. HMSC074C11; assembly: GCF_001809455.1. NCBI lineage: Bacteria > Bacillati > Actinomycetota > Actinomycetes > Mycobacteriales > Corynebacteriaceae > Corynebacterium > Corynebacterium sp. HMSC074C11. Next base: position 238,298 of record NZ_KV797729.1, on the reverse strand, counting down.
CGCGCCATTCTTCTTCGCTTAGATTCCAGTCTTCGCTATGCGAATTATCCATTCTGAATAGCCTCCTCAGACTTGAGATCAGATTCCTGATTAAACTTCCCGCCTGCGATCTTCCAGTCACCCAGCCAGCTGAAGCCGGATGCAAAGCTACGCCCATTGACGGCATCCACAATCGTCATTCGAATCAGTGCTGCCGTGATGGAGAGAATAAGAACGGCCCATCCAATACCGCCGATTGCAACCGTGAACCACGGGAAAAATAGGTCATCCTCATCAATCCACCAATTGGCGTAGAAGAAACAGAGTACGACTCCGAGTCCTGCGCCCCAATTCAACATGACAGTCGAACCAATATTTCCTTCATTGTCGCAATCCAAAACCAATGGGCGAAGCACGGTGAGAACCATTGGCAAGAGCGTCATCGAGTAGTACTGCTGTCCTAGGCTGGAAAGGAAGAACGCGCCGGTGAAGAGAACTCCGGAAGTTGTAGCAATCCAGAATTTCTCATCCCTTTCGAGCCAGCGAAGAAGGAGAACGACAGATACCAAGACAAAAATGCCGAAAAAGATTTGCCACAGCAAGATCAATGTCGGGTGGGCACCCAGCCAAACAAGCTGCCCAGTCAGTGAAGCATTCGCAAAGTCACGGACAACTCCCAGGTAGGGGATAGTGATATCTAGGTAGTCACGTGGTTGGACCATGAGCGGCCACGCAACGGCATTGGCTGCAATTACCACCCCGATACTGGTCAGTATCGTAGAGAACTGCCTGCGCATGAACGGTAGGAACAGCATTGGCAAGAATACGGGCTTGATAGTGATTGCGATACCGATAATCAGGCCGGCCAGGATATTGCGTCGCTCGGTCAGTGCAATAAAAAACAGCACTAATGCAAGGAACAGTGAACCGTTGACGTTCGTAAAATCAAGCGTGTTGGTAACGGGTTCCGTGAGGTAAAGCAGTGCTATCGACGCTGGAATGATGGGGCCAGAGCGCGCAATACCAAGCCACCTGAGTAGCAACACAATTGCCGCAATGATTGCAGCTGACTGAAATACCGCAAACCAGATTCGGCCCGATTCAAGCGAGCCGAACAAATCAATCGGGGCTAAAAGTAGGGTAGCGCCTGGGGAATACAGATAGTGCGGATCGGCTGTTACGTAGTCTTCCGAATAAACGGGTACCTGCGACACGAATCGATTAATTGCTGACCAGACCGTCGTAAAGTCATCTGTGCCAGACACGTCTTTCGGCAAAACCCAGGTGCGGTGAAAAATTACCACAGCTGCGATAGGCCACAAGAAAGCGCTGAGTCCTCGCGACACCTGCCGAGACAGAGGGCGTGGAGCCACCGAAGGTGTTCCTGGCGTGTCCTTGGACGTTTGCGTTAATGCCGTTGCGCTTGCGCTCACGTCGATTTTTGGTTTACTCACAATACTCCACCCTACTGGGTGAAGCTGCGGGAATAGCGTAGGAAGATGTGTGAGTCGGAACGTAGGATACCCCGCACTTCAAAAGCCTGCGGGTTCGTCGAGTTCGATTCCTCTTCAGGGTCGTTCTCGCCGAAAGTCAGGGGACCGTTACCCACCCACGTCGGCGACAACGTCAGGAACACTTCGTCAACGCACCCTTGCTGCAACGCCTCTCGATACATCGTCGGACCACCCTCTACGACAATGTCGCGGTAGCCGTGCTCGGCCAGCCACGTTATCGCCGCACCTACTGAGGGGTTAGGGAGCTTAACGACGAGCGCCCCGGCTGACTCTATCTTTTTAACTTTGTTCTCGTGCGCGGCTGTTTCCTCTTCGCTATTAAAAGTGTCCTCAGTAGGGGTGAAGATTATCGGAGGATTCGCTTCTGCGTTTGTAAAAAAGTCGGACTCTACGTCCAAGTCCAAGGAACGCGAGAGCGTGGACATTGCCACATGCTCAGAGCGACCAAGCTTTTGACGAACGGCCTCTAGGTGCTCCGGTATCTCAACTGGGCCGTAGTCTTCTGCGACAATGGTGCCCGTGCCGACGAAAACGACGTCGGCAAGCGCACGAAGCGTGTTGAAAATTGTGGCGTCGGTGTCATTGCCAAGCTGTCCTGAGGTGCCTTCGATGGCGCCACGTCCGTCCATACTGGTGACGGCGATGGCGGTGACTGTGGGAGTGGCGGGGAGCTCCGGCGCTGAAGCAGGTGTCGTTTGTGCTGGTCGGGAAAGAAAGTGAAGAAGTTCATCGGTAGATGGGTTTGCGGATGTGAGTGTAGCCATACCGCTGAGGTTAAGCTCACGATTGCAAAGTAGGCAAGGCCTGGCTTATAAGGGCAGCGCCATAATCGTTGTTGTTTACGAGGGTTTTGCCTATAGTGGAGGTATGCGACTCACAGATACCCTTGAAAAGGCATTCAACGACCAGATCACTATGGAGCTCACCGCTTCGCACGTCTACCGTCAGCTCGCTATCGAGCTGGACCTGCTGGACCTTTCTGGTATGGCAGAGTGGATGCGTGCACAGGCGGAGGAAGAAATCGATCACGCCAACCAGTTCATTAACCACCTTGACGCTCGCGACAATCGCCCGCAGATCGGCGCCGTCGAGGCGCCGGAGGTGAAGGTCACATCCGCTATCGATGCATTCCGCATTGCGCTCGAGCACGAGGAGAAGGTTTCGGCATCTATCCGTAACCTGCGCAACCTTGCTGACAGCGAAGGTGACATCGACTCTCGTCCGCTGCTGGATAGCTTCGTAGTTGAGCAGATTGAGGAAGAGGACACCGTCCGCGGCATCATCGGTCGCCTGGAGATTCTGGGTGACGATGGCGCTGGCCTGCTGCGCCTGGACAAGGAGCTCGGCGCTCGCGACGCAGCGTAACCTCGAGTTCAGTTCACAAATTTGATAGAAAAGACCGCTTCAGGGCTAAGTGCCTGGGGCGGTCATTTCTATTCAGCTGGAGCCTCAATCGATGAGTCAAACCTAAATTCGTGGAGCTGCCATGGGCTGATCATTCATAGTCCTAAGCGAGTGAGCTGCTCAGCAAAGCCCGCCGAATTGGAAAACTTGGCAGCCGAGACGCCCGGTGAAAGACATGTCTTGCTACTTAACACGGGGGGTAAGGCTCAATGAAATTGGTTGCTTGACTGAGGTTAAACGAAAACTCCCTCCCGGATACCCGGGAGGGAGTTAGTCTGAGCGGATGACGGGACTCGAACCCGCGACCCTAACCTTGGCAAGGTTATGCGCTACCAGCTGCGCTACATCCGCAAATACGTTCGCCCATAAGGGCTTACGTGGTGCGCGATACTAGGATTGAACTAGTGACCTCTTCCGTGTCAGGGAAGCGCTCTCCCACTGAGCTAATCGCGCTGGGTTAAAAGCTATATAAAAGCTTTCATGCGCAACCCCCTTCTGAGAGAAGGGGGCTTTGCACTGAGCGGATGACGGGACTCGAACCCGCGACCCT
>NZ_KV797729.1:0-234751 GCF_001809455.1 Corynebacterium sp. HMSC074C11 | reverse complement strand
TCAGGGAAGCGCTCTCCCACTGAGCTAATCGCGCAATACATCGAAACCGGTAAGGAATCTCTGCTGAGGTGGAAACGGGAATCGAACCCGTGTACACGGCTTTGCAGGCCGTTGCCTCGCCACTCGGCCATTCCACCGTGAGGCTGCCGCCTCAGTGGTTGCCTCGAAGTTATACCACAGGGCCTAACTTCTTGAGAAACCAGAGCGGATGACGGGACTCGAACCCGCGACCCTAACCTTGGCAAGGTTATGCGCTACCAGCTGCGCTACATCCGCATCGCGTTGCAAGGAGGGCGAAAAGAAAATCTCAATTGCTCCCTTGCGGTGCGAAAGATACTTTAGCGTGATTGTGCGATTGATTACAAATTACCAGGTGAACATCTGTATTGTCCCTGTGGGCGTAGGGCTAAAGACCAATCTTTGATGCCTCTGAATCGCAACAATGTCATTTATTCGCTTTCGCGGGTTTGTTACTGGGCGCCTATCGAGTCGCTATCGTCATGGAGTTCCATCGATGCGGTAAAAAATCTTCGAACTGCGCAATCGCAAACGCAACGCAACTCAATTAGGGAAATCTCCAAAACGCGTGCTAACTTATTCCGCAGAGCAGCAAAGGCTTAGTGCTTTTCTGTTCCAGTCCCATAGCTCAGTGGAAGAGCGTTCCGTTCACACCGGAAAGGTCGCTGGTTCGAACCCAGTTGGGACTACCATTTAAAACCCCGGTCGACGCATCGTATAAAAACGGCGCGGCCGGGGTTTTGCTGTGTGACCTGAACTATATTCGTCTCTCTCGGGAACTTTTCTGGGCTACCATCCGACAATAGGTACAAGGGCAGCGGTCATACTACTGCTGTTCTTCTCGAACTGTCCCGCTTAAAGGAGTTGAACTGTTCTAGTGAGTCCCCGGGTCGCTTCAGGCGAAACGTTTCGGTTCTCAAAGTCGGGTTTCCGACGTGCGGTAGCCGCCGCTGCGGCGCTTGCGGTCTTTGCCGGCGCGTCCGTTATCAATGCAGTCCCTGCGAGTGCTCATGATTCCGTCCTGTCATCGAATCCAGGCGACAAGCAGGTTCTCGATGAATTTCCGCACCACGTTTCTCTCAAGTTCTCCGGCAACCCCAAGAACAACTTCAACACCGTTGCAATTAGTGATGCAGATGCCAAGGAAGTCCTGTACTCCCACGAGCCAGAAGTAGTGGGTAATGAGGTCTCTTTGGATATTCCTGAGGAGATTAATCCAGGGCCTGGCAACTACATTATTGGTTTCCAGATTACCTCCTCTGATGGTCACTCCACCCGAGGAAAGACCTCTTTCTCAGTGGCTGATCCGGATGCTGCTGGCGCAGCCGAAGCTGGGGCAGAATCTCGTCAAACCGGTGCACACGCCGAGGAAACGAAGTCAATACCGCTATGGGCTTATGGCCTCGGTGGTGGACTTATCGTCATCATCGCCGCTGTCGTCACCGTTATTAATCGAAAGGCAAAATAGGCACATGAAACTCAATCGCACTGCAACTGCACTGATTGCTGGTTCCGCAGCTCTGACCCTTGCTCTAGCAGGTTGCTCATCCGACGATAACACTGCTGCTGAGGTGACTGAGTCCGCAACCTCCGCTGCGACCGAGGCTACTTCTGAGATGGAGAAGAGCGATGCTGCTGTACAGCTGGCCGATGCCTACATCAAGGAAAAGCCGGCTGACAAGGGCATGACCGCCATCTTCGGTACGCTGACCAACAACACCGATAAGGACATCAAGGTTTCCTCCTTCAAGCTTGAGGGGCTGAAGGAGGGCACGAAGTTCGAGCAGCACGACACCAAGGACGGTAAGATGTTCGAGGTGCCGGAAGGTCTGACGATTCCGGCTAATGGCGAACTCGTTCTCGAACCGGGTAGCACTCACTTCATGATCATGGACAATGATGAAGCTATGGATGTGGGAGCTGAGTACAAGCTCGTCATTGAGCTTTCCGACGGCTCTAGCATCACCCAGGACGTTGAGGTTCGTGTCCAGCCGGCGGGCGAAGAGGACTACGGTAATGACGGTGACCTGAACAACCCAGAGCATATGGGCGGCGGTGAGATGGATCACTCGCACCATTAATTCTTGTGACAAGTTGGTCAAGCAATGGCTCGTCGTAAAGCGGGCGTGAGCTCAGGTACGTCGAGGAATTGATTAACTGGATCTAATGGTGGCAGAAGCGCTGGAGTTGGCAGGTTATTGCGGCATATGCATCGAACTCCGGCGCCTTTCTTTTTCCGAAAAAGGTTTTCGATACGGTCGAATTGGATAGGCCAGTGGTTGTGTTGAAGCCATTGAAAAATCGTTGGATTCCCAGCCACCTTATGTGCTCCAGTTTGAAGTAATCAGAAAGGTAAGAGTGCACAACATGTCCGAAGGCTTTTCTAGAAGGCGTTTTCTTGGCGGGCTCGGCACCGCCGCAGGAGCTTCAGCGCTCGCCCTGGGGGTGCCGGAAGCCCAGGCGATTGGGTTGGAACGTCCACAGGAAGAGCCGCCGAAACCGCCTTTGCAGACAGCAACCGTACCTTTTGATGGGGCTCATCAGGCGGGGATTGCGACGCCCGCACAGGCGAATCTATGGCTAATAGCCTTCAACGTAAAGAAGGGGGTTAATCGCAATCGTCTCCAAAACCTCATGCGTGCCTGGACCGATGACGCTCGCCGAATGACAGCCGGCAAGGCTACTCGAACGGACTTGGAGCCTGAGCTCATGGGGAGTCCGGCCAATCTGACTATCACAGTTGGATATGGGGAAAACTTCTTCACAATCATCGATAGGGAAGACCAGAAGCCCGAGTGGCTGGAGGATCTGCCAAAGTACGTTAACGATGAGCTCCGCCCGGAGTGGAACGGTGGAGACCTGTGCCTGCAGATTTGTGCGGATGACCCGGTAATGGTCTCCCACGCGGCCCGAATGATGATCCGAAATTCGGGCTCTTATTTGGACGTCCATTGGGTGCAAGCTGGCTTCCAGCACGCCAATGGTTCTAGGCAGGAAGGCGAGACCACGCGCAATCTCTTCGGTCAGAAGGACGGTACGGTCAACCCGCGCACTCGTGAAGAATTCGACAAGCAAGTGTGGATTGACAGTGGCCCGGATTGGTTGCGGGGCGGTACAGCGATGGTTGTCCGCCGTATCGAAATGGATATTCCAGGCTGGGATGTCTTGGACCGCGAAAGCCGCACTGTTATTACCGGCCGAGATATCGGCACCGGTGCGCCAATTGGAGGTAAGGACGAGTTTGAGACCGTCGACCTGGCGAAGACTGATGAATATGGTCTGCCTCTGACGGATCCGAACAGCCATGTTGCACTGTCCATGCCTCCGAAGGAGAAACCTAATCAGCGGATTCTGCGACGGGTCTACAACTATGACCTGCCACCGGAACCGAATGGTCGATTCGAGACCAACACCGGCCTGGTATTCATTTGTTTCCAGAAGGACCCGTTGGAGCAGTTCAATCCGATTCAGGAGCGGCTGTCCAAGAACGACCGTCTCAATCAGTGGATTTTCCACATTGGATCCGCCGTGTTTGTTATGCCGCGAGGAACTTCTGAGGAGGAGTACTGGGCGCAGGACCTTTTCGAGGCCTGAGTTTTGACCGTGCGGTAAAGTGTGTGAACGACTGACGAAGGTCACCAGGTATGTGATTTTCGAAGACACTTTGAAAAGGAGTACACGCACGCCGTGTCAGAAGAATTTGCAACCCCAGCACCGTTTTCCGTGCCCGTAGGAGTTTCTGCGGGCGAGGCGATGAGAGACCTGGGTTTCCCGAACAAGGGCGTTGACGCCATCGTTTGTGTCCGCGATCCTGAAGGCAATTTGAAGGATCTGTCCTTTAAGCCAGAAGTGGAAACCGTCTTCGAGCCCGTTCCGGCGAATACTCCGGACGGTCGTGATGTCATTCGCCACTCTGCGACTCACGTGATGGCTCAGGCCGTGCAGTTGGAGTTCCCTGGGACGAAGCTGGGCATCGGCCCTGCCATCGACAATGGTTTCTACTACGACTTCCGTGTCGATGAGCCTTTCTCGCCGGAGGATCTCAAGCGCATCGAAAAGCGTATGAAGAAGATCATCAAGTCTGGTCAGCGGTTCGAACGCTTCGCGTTCGAGTCTGCTGATGAGGCGCAGGAAGCGCTTGCCGACGAGCCGTATAAGCTCGAGCTGATTGTTGAAAAGTCGGCCGGCAAGGTGTCCGAAGATGATGAGGCCAATGTCGACGTCGGTGGTGCAGGCACGACCTTGACCGGATACCGCAACGTCAATCCGCGTACCGGTGAGACCGAGTGGTTTGATCTTTGCCGCGGCCCGCACGTACCGACCACCCGCTACATCCCTGCTTTTAAGATCACGCGTTCTTCCGCTGCGTACTGGCGTGGTGACCAGTCTCGCGATAACCTGCAGCGTGTTTACGGCACTGCGTGGGAGTCCAAGGAAGCGCTAGATGAGTACCTTGACCGCATGCTCGAGGCTGAGAAGCGCGATCACCGCCGCTTGGGCTCTGAGCTGGATCTGTTCAGCTTCCCAGATGAGATTGGTTCTGGTTTCCCGGTATTCCATGTCAAGGGCGGCATCATCCGCAACGAGATGGAGCAGCATTCCCGTCGCCGTCATATCGAAGCGGGCTATGACTTTGTGAACACCCCGCACGTAACCAAGGGCGACTTGTTCAAGAAGTCCGGTCACCTGGACTTCTACGCGGATGGCATGTTCCCGCCGATGCAGCTCGACGGCGAATATGACGAACACGGCAACTGCACCAAGGCTCCGCAGGACTACTACGTCAAGCCGATGAACTGCCCGATGCATAATCTCATTTTTGCATCGCGTGGTCGCAGCTACCGTGAACTTCCGATTCGTATGTTCGAGTTCGGCACCGTCTACCGCTACGAGAAATCGGGTGTTATCCACGGTCTGACCCGAGCCCGTGGCTTTACGCAGGACGACGCCCACATCTACTGCACCGAGGATCAGCTGGAAGAAGAGCTCACTAGTGTCCTCGACTTCATCATTTCGCTTCTTCGTGACTACGGCCTGGATGACTTCTACCTGGAACTGTCTACGAAGGACGAAAAGAAGTTCGTCGGCTCGGATGAAATTTGGGAGAAGTCCACGGCAATTCTCCAGCGCGTTGCCGATGCTTCTGGCCTCGAGCTCGTTCCTGATCCGGGCGGAGCCGCTTTCTATGGCCCGAAGATTTCCGTCCAAGCCCGCGATGCCATCGGCCGCACCTGGCAGATGTCGACCGTTCAGCTCGACTTCAACCTGCCGGAGCGCTTCGAGCTCGAGTACACCGCACCTGACGGCACCAAGAAGCGCCCGATTATGATCCACCGTGCGCTGTTCGGCTCCATCGAACGTTTCTTTGGCGTCCTATTGGAGCACTACGCGGGTGCTTTCCCCGCCTGGCTGGCGCCGGAACAGGTTGTTGGTATCCCGGTTGCGGATGACTGTATCCCGCACCTGGAGGACTTTGCTGCACAGCTGAAGTCTCGTGGCATCCGCGTCCACGTGGATACGTCGGATGACCGCATGCAGAAGAAGATACGCAACCACACCCAGGCCAAGGTTCCGTTCATGATTCTGGCTGGTGCCCGCGACATTGAGGCAGGTGCCGTCAGCTTCCGGTTCCTCGATGGCACCCAGATTAACGGGGTGGCAGTTGAGAAGGCTGTGGACATCATCTGTGATTGGGTTGCTTCGCGGAATAACGAACAGCCGAACAAGGAGAATGTCTCTGCTCTCTAGAGGTCGCTAACGCTCTCTTATTCGACCGCGTTGTTTTAACTGGTGAACCACGCGTGGTAATCCAAAGAAGTTGACCGCGAGGTCGTAAACTACAGCAGAGAAACATATGTGGTCGGGGCTCGAATGGGGCCCGGTTACGCAACGAAGGGGATGGCAGTGAATCAGTCGGGAAGTGAAGAGTTGCCTCCGCAGCAGCAGGGCAATGCCGGCCAGCAGGAATCGTCTGATGGCGTATACGTCGACAGCGGTTACGGCGAACCGGATCGGCTCACGCGCTTATGGGCACCGTACCGGCTGGACTACATCGTCAAGCGTGGTGTGCATAACTCCAAGCCATCCCGTAACCCCTTCGTTGATTTGCCGAAGCAAAGCGATGAGGAAGCACTCATTATCGCTCGCGGCGAGTGGGTGTACGCCGTTCTGAATCTGTTCCCGTACAACCCAGGGCACCTCATGGTGGTTCCATATCGCGAAGTCGCCAACCTTGAGGACTTGACCGACGAAGAAACGGCCGAGATGATGTGGTTTGCCAAGCATGCGGTTCGTACTCTCAAATCGGTTTCGCGTCCGCACGCCGTCAACGTAGGTTTCAACTTGGGCAAGGCCTCCGGCGGTTCGGTTGCTGACCACCTGCACATGCACGTTGTGCCGCGCTGGTCCGGCGACAGCAATTTCATGACCGTGATCGACGGCACCAAGGTGCTACCGCAGGCGCTTCGTCAGACGCGCGAATTGCTTGCCGACGGCTGGCGTGCCCTCAATCAGGAGGATGGGGCAGCATGCTGAGTGTCCGTGGCAGGGCTCCAATTCGCCCAGTAGTTGAACCGGTAGCCGCTGCACTTTTGCGGGTCGGGATTAGCCCGAACACGGTCACCCTGGTGGGAACTGCAGTTTCCGTTCTGCTTGCGGTAATCCTGATTCCTACCAACCATCTTTTTGCAGCTGCGGTTTCAATCGCTATTTTCACAGCTTTTGACCTGCTCGATGGCACGATGGCCAGACTTCGAGGGCAGGGAACGAAATACGGAGCGACGCTGGATGCTTCCTGTGACCGCATTACTGATGCTGCACTGTTCGGGGCGATAGCGTATTGGGTGGTGTATCACCATGACGCGGATCCAGTGCTGCTTATTCTGACACTGATTACCATGGGGTCTTCCCAGGTCATTTCCTACGTTAAGGCTCGGGCAGAGGCCAGCGCCCTTAAGGTCAACGGTGGTCTCGTCGAACGTGCGGAGCGCCTGATTATCGGTCTAATCGGCATTGGGCTCCAGGGGCTTGGCGTGGACTATGTCCTCTACGTCGCGATGTGGCTCCTGGCGATTGGGTCGGTATTCACCGTCGTCCAGCGCTTGTACATGGTGGCTAAGCAGCCAGGAGCGTTGGATCCCATCGCCCCGCCAGAAGGCGCAGCTGATAGTTCATCTATTAACCCTGACTCTGCTCCGAAGTCCACGGGTTCGGCTGATTCCTACAACTAAAGGAGGATACAATGACTAGTTTCTTCCTGCCTCGCTCTAAAAATGATTTCGTTGCGCTCGGCTATATGGCCGGGTGGAAGATTTTTGGTCTGCTGCCGGAACGCGTGGCCTACCGTATCGGCAACATAGCCGCCGATCGTGTAGCAGCAAATCCCGCGACTACCCGCCAGCTTCGCAAGAACTTGGCTCGCGTTATGGGCTGCCCACCTGAGGAAGTGCCGCAAGGTCTTATTCGGGCTTCCATGCGTTCCTATCTACGTTATTGGGTGGAGGCATTCCGGTTGCCCTCCATCGCGTCGCCAGAGTTGGCAGACACGGTCGAGTCCACCAGCGATGGACTCGAACGAGTTGCTGAGGCCCTCGAGGCAGGAGATTCCATCGTCATCCCGCTGCCGCATTCTGGTAACTGGGATATGGCAGGTATGTGGCTCGTTTCCCGGCATGGCCGGTTCAGTACCGTGGCGGAACGGCTGAAGCCAGAAGTGCTTTACGACGCTTTCGTGGAGTACCGCGAATCCCTCGGATTCCGCATTCTCCCGCTTACCGGTGGCAAACCCGCGATGCCGGAACTGCAGAAGCGATTGGAAGACGGTGGCGTTGTGTGCCTGCTGTCTGATCGTGACTTCGGCGGCCACGGGGTCCCGGTCACTTTTTTCGGCGAGCAGACTACCATGCCGGTCGGTGCAGCAAAGCTGGCACTGGACACCGGCGCTCGGCTTATGCCCGCGGGCCTGTCCTACACGCGCGATGGCTGGCGTTTTGTAGCGCATCCATTCGTGCCGACTGAGGGGCGCAATCTAGCTGACATTGTCCAGGACATCGCTACTGTTTTTGAATCTGATATTGCCCAGCATCCAGCGGATTGGCACATGATGCAGCCACTGTGGCCAGCGGATAAGAAGAGGTCAAAGTAGCCGTGCGAATCGGAATGGTGTGCCCGTACTCGTTCGATGTCCCAGGTGGGGTTCAAGCTCACGCGATTGACCTGTGTGAGGAGTTCATCCGTCGCGGCCACGAGGTCAGTCTTATCGGCCCGGCTAGCGTGCAGGCGGACGTTCCGGATTTCGTTGTTCGAGGTGGTGCCGCCATCCCGATTCCGTATAACGGCTCGGTCGCTCGGCTGTCTTTTGGTCCCCGCACGAGCCGTCGAGTCCGCACATGGATTGAGGAAGGTAGCTTTGACATTCTTCATATCCATGAGCCGAATTCGCCCAGTTTTTCAATGTTGTCGTTAGTAAACTCGGTCGGTCCAATTGTCGCGACCTATCACTCTGCGGCGACGGACTCCTTGGCATTGAAGCTGGCCACGCCATTTTTGCGGAAGTACCTTGAACGCATTCGGGGAGGCATCGCTGTCTCGGAAGTGGCACGTCGCTGGCAGGTTGAGCAACTCGGCGGCGACCCGGTACTCATTCCCAATGGTGTCCGTGTTGGAGATTTCGAGTCCTGTCCGGCCGCCTCATCGTTGCCCGAGATCCCGCCGCGGCGTGAGGGGTTCTATCGGCTTGTGTTCCTCGGACGCTTCGACGAATCTCGCAAGGGCTTTGACGTTCTGCTCGACGCGCTGCCAGCAATACGTGCGGAGATTCCACAGCTTGAGGTCTGTGTCGTTGGTGATGGTGATGTCGCGGCAGCTCGTCGTAAAGCGGGCAGAAACGCAGATGTCCTGCATTTCGTCGGCAGACTCTCGGAGGATGCTAAGGCGTCAATACTCGCCGATGCGGATGCGTACATTGCCCCACAGCGTGGTGGGGAGAGTTTCGGCATCGTGCTGGTAGAGGCGATGGCGGCGGGTGCGCCGGTGATCTCCAGCGACATCGATGCGTTCAAACTCGTGCTTGACGACGGCCATTACGGGCTTCACTTTGAAAACGGTAACTCCGTAGACCTTGCGGATGCAGTCGTACGCCTTTTGACGCAGCCAAAGTTGGGGGAGGAGCTTCGCGCACTCGGGCATAAACGGGCTTGGGAATATGACTGGTCGCAGGTCGCCGACGGCGTTCTGCGTGTGTACGATACGGTGCGCATGGATGGCGAAAAGGTCGTCATTGCGCCATAAAGATTTCCGTCGTGGCAGCTGATTAAACGCAGCGGAGTGAAAGTGGGTTTTCGGTGGACGTAACCGTTCCAATCTGGGTCGTTGTCCTGGTCATTGCGCTGATTGTCGTACTCGTTAGCGGTTTGGTGGCTTCATCGACAGCGACGCGTTTGAACCGTATGCACATTCGCACCGACTTGGCGCGTTCCTCACTGGAAGCGGCGTTGGGGCGAAGGGCTGCAGTCGCTCGTGCCGCCTACCCGGAACTCGCCGGCGTAGTGACGAAGGTGGAAGCCACACCACTTCGAGCCAACAACACTGGACAGCGCGCTGACGTGGAAAACGAACTGACTAGGAAAATTGTGGCGCTCTATGAGGAACAGCCTGTGGACCGAACGATGGCAATTGAGCTTTCTGACGCCCACACGCGGCTCGAGCTCGCCCGCCGTTTCTACAATGATGCGGTGACGGATACGAAAGCACTGCGAGCCAGGCCGCTAGTGCGCGCGCTGCGGCTGGCGGGTACTGCACCTGAACCGGAATATTTCGATGTTGCAGATGGACTGACAACAGCTTAATTGTGGGAAATCCCGCCGTTGTGCTGGAAGTTCGCCGTGTTTTCTGACTCAATGAACAGCACTGTCTAGTCCAGGCGTTATAGTGTTAAACGACTACAAACAGTCACATTCACCAGTTGTATTAGGGAAGTAGGGTTCGTTGAGCACGGTTGAGAACAACTCCGGGCAGGGCACTGCACGCGTGAAGCGTGGTTTCGCTGAGATGATGAAGGGCGGCGTCATTATGGACGTCGTTACTCCGGAGCAGGCCAAGATCGCTGAGGATGCCGGCGCAACTGCCGTGATGGCGTTGGAGCGCGTCCCCGCCGATATTCGCGCAGAGGGCGGCGTGTCGCGTATGTCCGACCCGGACATGATCGAGGGCATTATCAATGCCGTCTCCATCCCGGTTATGGCCAAGGCCCGTATCGGCCACTTTGTTGAGGCACAGGTTCTGCAGTCCCTCGGTGTTGACTTCATTGACGAGTCCGAGGTTCTGACCCCGGCCGATTACTCGAACCATATCGACAAGTTCGACTTCACCGTGCCGTTCGTCTGTGGTGCGACCAACCTGGGTGAGGCTCTGCGCCGCATCAACGAGGGCGCTGCCATGATTCGCTCGAAGGGTGAGGCCGGTACCGGTGATGTTTCCAACGCTGTGACTCACATGCGCACCATCCGCGCTGAAATTAACCGTCTGCGTTCTATGGCTCCGGACGAGCTCTACGTTGCCGCCAAGGAGCTGCAGGCACCGTACGAGCTGGTACGCGAGGTCGCTGAGACCGGTAAGCTGCCGGTCGTACTCTTCACCGCAGGTGGCATTGCAACGCCGGCTGACGCTGCAATGATGATGCAGCTCGGTGCTGAGGGTGTCTTTGTTGGCTCCGGTATCTTCAAGTCCGGTGATCCGGAGAAGCGCGCCAAGGCTATAGTCCAGGCAACTCAGCACTACGATGATCCGAAGGTCATCGCTGATGTCTCCCGCGGGCTCGGCGAGGCAATGGTCGGTATCAACGTCGACGAGATTCCGCAGCCGCACCGACTCGCTGAGCGTGGCTGGTAAAAATGGCTAACATCCGCGAGGTATTAGATCTGGAGCAGATTGACCGGGACATTTTCCGTGGCCCAGTCATTAAGTCAATCCTACAGCGCACTTTCGGTGGCCAAGTTGCCGGCCAGTCCCTCGTCGCGGCGACGCGCACGGTGGGTAATACCTTCGCGGTGAACTCCCTCCACGCCTACTTTGTAGGCCCGGGCCGCCCCCATATCCCGACGGTGTACATGGTCAAGCGAATTCGCGATGGCCGGTCTTTCTGCCACCGTTCCGTCGAAGCTGTGCAAGATGGCCGTACGATTTTCGTCATGCAGGTCAGCTTCCACCGTAAGGGGGATGAGGGACTCGAGCACTCTGACGTGATGCGCAAGGTGCCAGATCCTGAAGATGTGGTCACCGACACCTCTGAGATGACGAACACACGTCGTCTACTAATGCGCGAGTGGGCGGACTGGGATATCCGGGTAGTGCCGGATGATCAGTTCGAACACAACAAATACACCCCGTCTCAGCAGCTGGTGTGGTTCCGGTGCAAGGATCGCCTGCCGGATAACGAGACCTTCCACGTCTGCACGCTGGCGTACATGTCGGATATGACTTTGCTGTCATCGGCACTCGTTCCGCATCCAGGCGTTGAGGTCCAGGAAGCCAGCCTCGACCACGCGATGTGGTTTATGCGTCCGTTCCGTGCGGATGAATGGCTGCTCTACGACCAGATTTCACCATCAGCGCATGCGGGTCGCGCACTGACTCACGGTCGCATTTTTAACCAAAAGGGCGAGCTCGTGGCCGTCGTCACGCAGGAAGGGCTGACCCGAAGCCTGGCCCCGGGTGTCGAGCCCGTGCCAGTGGCGACGAACTTCGATGCTCGCAGTGAGAACCTAGATTAATGACACAGGAAACAATCGGTATCCTCGCTCTTCAGGGCAACGTTGCCGAACACGGATATGTCCTTGACCAGCTCGGCGTCCCGCACCGAAAGGTGCGCTTGCCCCGTGACCTGGAGGGACTTAGCGGCTTAATTTTGCCCGGCGGCGAGTCCACGACCATGAGCAAGTTGATGGTCTTCAATGAGCTTGAAGGCCCGCTGCGGGAAGCTCTCCGCGATGGCCTTCCGGCATATGGCACCTGCGCAGGCATGATTTTGCTTGCCGACGAAGTGCTCGATACCCGTCCGGATGCCGTAAACCTGCGAGCGATTGACATCACGGTCCGTCGTAACGCATTTGGCCGTCAGGTGGATTCCTTTGAAACTGACTTGGATATCCCGCAGCTGGCGATTGGTGGTGACCAGTCGTCTGTGCACGCCGCCTTTATTCGCGCCCCATGGGTCGAGCGTGTCGGCGACGACGTTGAGGTGCTAGCGCGGGTGCCAGAATCGGCTGGAGAGACCGCCGGTACAGTGGTCGGAGTACGGCAGGGGGCTGCGATGGCCACCAGCTTTCACCCGGAGTCGACGGGGGAGACTCGGCTCCACGAGTTCTTTTTGCGAGAGCTTGTCGGAATTTAAATCCCCAGTTTGTATAATGAACACCTGACTAATTCCCAGCTATATGGGTATTGACGAGAGGATTGGTAGGAACTAGCACATGTCGGGTCATTCAAAATGGGCAACCACAAAGCACAAGAAAGCTGCTAATGACGCCAAGCGCGCCAAAGAGTGGGCAAAGATGATCAAGAACATCGAGGTCGCGGCTCGTACCGGCGGCGGTGATCCTGCTGGTAACCCCACCCTCGATGACATGATCAAGAAGGCCAAGAAGGCCTCGGTTCCCAACGACAACATTGAGCGTGCCCGCAAGCGTGGTTCCGGCGAGGAGTCCGGCGGTGCTGACTGGGAGACCATTGTCTACGAAGGCTATGCACCTGGTGGCGTCGCTTTGATTGTGGAGTGCCTGACGGATAACCGTAACCGTGCTGCTTCCGATGTGCGCTCGGCGTTCAACAAGAACAACGGCAACATGGCGGACAACGGCGCCGTGGCGTACCTCTTCGAAAAGAAGGGTGTCGTCGAGTTGCCGAAGGGCGAGCTGACCGAGGATGACCTGCTCATGGCGGTTCTCGATGCCGGTGCAGAGGAAGTCAACGACCTGGGTGAAAAGTTCGAGGTTGTCTCCGCCTTTACCGATCTGATGAATGTCCGCACCGCTCTTGTCGATGCCGAAATGGAGTACGACTCCGCAGATCAGGACTACCGCGCTTCTACCACAGTCGCTCTCGATGCTGACGGCGCACGCAAGCTCTTCCGTCTGATTGACGCTCTCGAAGAGTCCGACGACGTGCAGAACGTCTACTCGAACGCCGACATCAGCGACGAGGTCATCGCCGAACTCGACGACTAGGCGTTTTTTGTCGACGGTTCTGCTGACTGGCTTCTCGGCGTTAAAGGGTGCCCGTGGTAGGGCAGTCGGCAACGCTGAATTGCTCGGCGAGCTGGTGTCAACAGGAAGTCCCCATCGGAAAGCAGTCCGATGGGGATTGGTTTTTTTATGGGCGTCCTAGGAGAACCACTGAGTCGGAGGTCCGGCCATCAGCAACAGTGTGAAGACCACCGCGAGAACAATCAAGATGACGAACGCCGAGATAAAGGGGCGACGAATAATCATGGCGAGTGCCCACTCGAATATGCCCTGTGGCTCCTCGGATTCGTCGGTAAAGCGCCAGGGCCGATCCAGAAGGCCTGCCTTCAGGGTGTTTCGTTCAAACGGATAGGTTGCGAATGGAATGATAGAAGAGGCGAGGCCGATGACACCGCGGCCAAAGCTCCACTGCTGGTTGATCCACACCATGATGGTGGTGACTACGTAGCACAGGAACGTAAAGCCGTGGATGGTGCCGAAGATAGTGGTGGCGGCGTCAGTGACTTTGAACAGGTACTTCAGCGCCAGGCCTAAAAGCAGCAGAGCCCACGTGACCATTTCAGCTGCAGCGAGAACGCCGTAGAGCTTCTTCGGTGAATTCATGGTGTTAAACGTATCAGAACCAACGGTTGGTACTCCTTCTAGCTACGATACAAACAGCTGTTCGAAATATGGTATTAGTGGAGGAGTGAATTATCGAGCTGGATCTCTGCGGGTGATGGGCATCGACCCTGGCCTTACTCGTTGTGGTCTCTCCATTGCGGAAGGTACTCAGGGCAGGAAAGTCATTCCCATTGCTGTGGGGGTCGCCCGCACACCAACCACGGCGTCGTTGGAGGATCGTCTTTTACGGCTTTCCAATGCCGTGGAGCAGTGGATGGATGAGTACGAGCCGGACGTGGTTGCGATGGAACGGGTATTCGAACGCGGCAACGTGTCCACCGTGATGCAGACGGCGCACGCGGTTGGTGTCCTTGTCCTCGCTGCGGCGAGACGCGGCTTGGAAGTGCATATGTACACGCCATCGGAGGTAAAGAAGGCGCTCACCGGCAACGGTCGAGCTGATAAGAAGCAGATGACCATGATGGTGACGAGAATCCTTGGGTTGGAAACTCCGCCAAAACCTGCAGATGCAGCGGATGCTTTGGCTATCGCTATCTGCCACTGTTGGCGTGGTCCGGTTCTGCAACGCCAGCGCGACACCTTGGCTGCGCTTGCGAAGCAGCACGAGGAGCGGGAGTTGGAGCTTTCTCGCCGTGAGAATCCCTCGCGGTAGGGGAGCTTGCTAGAGAACACTTGTGAGTTCGGCGTTTATCGCGGTGTCTTCAGGGAAGCCGTAGTGAAAGGAATTGTGAGAAGTGATTGCATCTCTTCGCGGTGAAGTTATCGACCTCGGTGCGGACTATTGCGTTATCGAGTGCGGTGGTGTCGGGCATTTGGTCACCATTACAGGCAGGCTAGCTTCCCAGTTGGTGAGGCATGAGCAGACTTTTATGTTGACCACAATGGCGGTTCGTGAAGACGCGATTACGCTCTTTGGTTTTGCCAATTCACAGGAACGTGAGATGTTTGCGCTCCTGCGCACTGTCTCGACGGTGGGGCCAAAGGTCGCGATGTCTGTTCTTTCGGTACTGTCGCCGGCGGAGATTGCCAATGCGGTCGCCTCAAAGAATGCGAAGGCCTTGCAAGCAGCTAACGGCGTCGGCAAGCGATTGGCGGAGCGCCTGTTGGTTGAATTGAAGGATAAGGTCGAGGTTTTCGCGGACAGGGCGGTATCGCCGCCGGAGGAAGCTGCAAACGGAGCAGCACCTGGCCTTGTTTTGAAGGCAGATCTGGATCAGGTCGTTGGTGCTTTGGTCGGGCTTGGGTTCCCGGAAGTTGACGCGAATGAGGCAGCGGAGACCGTTGTTCGGATTGATCCGACCTTGGATACTTCAATGGCGCTGAAGGCGGCGCTAAAGACATTGGGTGACAAGTAAATCCAGGTCGAGGACCTGCAGCTACATTGATGATGAAAATTGGCAGTGCACTAGGATGAGGGGACTATGAGCGATATCGAGCGCACGGAGTTTAACGTGTCGGGCAATCCCTTCAGGGACTCTTTAGGTGGGGAAGCCAACGACCATTTTGGCGGTGGTGGAAATGGTGTACAACGTGATGTCGATGCCCGCGCTCAGGTCGAGGAAGCCGATGCGGAATCGAACCTGCGACCAAAGTCGTTAGGGGAGTTCATCGGCCAACCCAAGGTCCGCGAACAGCTGGATTTAGTGCTTTCCGGGGCACGGGGGCGAAATGTGACTCCGGACCACATTCTGTTGTCGGGACCTCCCGGGCTGGGTAAGACCACCATGGCCATGATTATTGCGCAGGAGATGGGGAGCTCCCTGCGAATGACCTCCGGTCCGGCGCTTATTCGCGCTGGCGATTTGGCAGCAATGCTGTCGAACCTGCTCGAGGGTGATGTCCTGTTTATCGATGAGATTCACCGCATTGCCAGGCCAGTGGAAGAAATGCTGTACATGGCAATGGAAGATTTCCGTATTGATGTCATCGTAGGCAAAGGGCCTGGAGCTACGTCGATTCCACTCGAGATTCCACCATTCACGTTGGTCGGTGCGACGACGCGCTCGGGTATGCTGACTGGCCCACTGCGTGACCGCTTTGGTTTTACCGCGCAGATGGAGTTCTATGAGGTCGAAGATCTGACAAAGGTGGTTACCCGTGCCGCTGGGATCCTCGGGGTAGACATCAGCCCGGAGGCTGCAGTGGAGATTGCGTCGCGTTCGCGCGGTACACCGCGAATTGCCAACCGCCTGCTGCGTCGCGTCCGCGATTTCGCCGATGTCCACTCCGGTGGCGTTATTGATCTTGGTGCGGCCAAGGCGGCATTGATTGTCTTCGATGTCGATGAGCTGGGGCTCGACCGTCTGGATCGGGCAGTGCTGACGGCCCTGGTCAAGGGGCACGGTGGCGGCCCTGTGGGCGTGAATTCCCTGGCGTTGGCAGTGGGTGAGGAGCCCTCGACTGTGGAAGAAGTGTGCGAGCCCTACCTGGTCCGTGCCGGGATGATTGCACGTACATCGCGCGGACGCGTGGCAACTGCCCGAGCATGGCGGCACTTGGGGCTGCAGCCCCCGGAGGGAACTATCGGAGAATAGCTTTCTCATCGACCCGCCCGGGTCAGTGTGGAATTGCTAGCTGGCAATTCGTTAAACTCGGCAGACATGAATCAAACTATTCTCCTCCTACTTATTTTCTTGTTCCTGGCGCTGCCAATTTGGCAGATCATCAAGCAGAACAAGCAGGTGCGCACCATCCGGGACATGCAGGATAAGTTGGCCCCGGGCGCGGAGGTCATCACCGGTTCCGGTATGCATGGTGTGGTCGTTGATGCGACCGAAACAACCGTCGACCTAATCATCGCTGACGGCATCGTGACCCGTTGGGAAAAGGGTGCCATTGCCCGCAACCTCACCACCGGTACCGGAGCTAGCTACGCTCACCGTGATCGACGTGGCCGTGTTTCCGATGCGCCAGATGACCACGTCGGCGATGTTCAAGAAATCACCGGCCACGGCCCGGCTGACAATAAAGCTTCGGACATCAATGAGCAGGTCGAGAACCCGAATACCCCGAGTAATCCGGATACCTCGGATCCAGACGGATCCACTTCCACCGAGAAGCAGTAGCAGTTTTCGTACGCCCACGCCCTGCCGGTTTGCATGCATCCAAGCTGTAGCGTGCGCCGTGGGGCTACGGGCGCGCCCCAGGTTTCGCCGTCGGCAAGCGTGGGCAAGATTTTCACTAAATAGGTACAAGTCAAAACCGGCGCAGGCCGCTAAATCGGTTATTCTCGAGCGGTTGGTGTTTATAGCTTTGCTTAGCGACGCCCGCAATGCCCCTGCCTGGTATCGCGCGAGTTCGCGGTGTGGTTATAGACATGCGTTTCTTCCCGAAGCGCTTAAGTACCTAAACGTCACGATTCAGGAGACTTTGCTTTGAACAGCAAATCCAGATCCGGTGCGAATACATTCAAGAGGAACTGGCCGCAGTGGCTGTTGGCACTGTTTGTTGGCTTCCTCATTCTTACGTACGCACTCGTCTTTTTCACCGGCGGCGGATCAGCCAAGCCAAAGTTGGGCATCGACTTGCAGGGTGGTACCCGAGTAACCCTGGTACCGCAGGGCGAAAAGCCGACGCGCGATCAGCTGGACCAGGCTCGCAAGATTCTGGAGAACCGCGTAAACGGCATGGGCGTCAGTGGCGCTCAAGTTGTCACCGACGGTGACACGCTGGTCATTACCGTGCCGGGTGAAGACTCACAGGAGGCGCGTACGCTCGGCCAGACCTCGCAGCTCTTCTTCCGTCCGGTAGAGCAGCCCACGCAGGGCCCTGATGAGGCTGCCTTTGGCGAGGTAGTTAAGAAGACTGCTGAAGATTGGGTGTCAGTCGGTGTCCTGTCGAAGGAGGATGCCACCAAGCGCGTCGATGACCTGTACAAGGACATGAATGAAACGCAGAAGCGTGCAATTGATGCCTTCAAGGAACAGAACCCGGACCAGCCGGTCCCGGAGGAATTGTCCACGTCGCTGGGCGAGGCCCCGAAGCTGGACGCAACGGCTCCGGCAAAGCCGGCGAACTCGATTGAAGCGGCAGAGCTGCGTACGAAGGTTCGTGACGTGCTGTTGGCGACTCGCCAGTCCGAAGATCCAACGACACAGTTTGCAGCCGCTGCGCTAATGACCTGCGATAACCGCGATGCAGTTGATTCGCTACAGGGTGCCGATGACCCGGCCAAGCCGCTGGTGACCTGTGCGCCAGAAGGCGGTAAGGCAATCTTCCTGGGCAAGGCTCCGCTGCTGATTGGGCAGAACGACGAGGCCAAGGGCCAGCGTCTGTCCGGTGACGCTATTGATACTAACGCGCCGATTACCGGTGGCTACGATCAGCAGTCTGGTCAGATTCAGGTCTCCTTTAGCTTCAAGTCCGGTAAGAACGACACCGGCGCTCGCACATGGACCAAGTTGACCAATGACTACCTGCAGCGGCAGGTCGCTATCGTGTTGGACTCGAAGGTCATTTCCGCCCCGGTGATTCAGGAGGCAACCCCGGTCGGTTCAGCTACTCGAATCACGGGTGATTTCACTATCGATGAGGCACAGGCGCTGGCGAATAACTTGCGTTACGGCGCACTGCCACTGTCCTTCGCAGGTGAGGACGGCGAGCCGGGCGGTACCACTACGACCATTCCAGCCATGCTGGGGTCGGCCTCCCTGGAGGCCGGTCTGCTTGCCGGCATTATCGGTATTGCTCTGATTGTCGTCTACGCAATCGTTCTTTACCGAGGCCTCGGAGCCATCTCGCTGGTTTCACTGGCAGCAGCTGGTGCGATGGTCTACGGCGTGCTTGTGCTGCTCGGTCGCTGGATTGGCTACTCACTCGATCTCGCTGGTATCGCCGGTATCATCATTTCCATCGGCGTGACAGCTGACTCCTTTATCGTCTTCTTCGAACGCATTAAGGATGAGATTCGTGCGGGTAGGACATTCCGCTCTGCGGTACCCCATGCTTGGCGACGAGCACGGCGTACGATCCTGTCGGGTAACTTTGTGTCCATCATTGCGGCTGTGGTCCTCTACATCCTGGCTGTTGGCGATGTGCGTGGTTTCGCATTCACGCTTGGTCTTTCCACGGCATTCGATATTGTGACCGCCTTCCTGGTGACTGCGCCACTGGTCATTCTGGCTACTCGCAAGTGGCCGGCACTGTCCAAACCATCCATGAACGGCTTTGGTTCAGTCATGGAGGTCGCTAACAGGAACAAGTCCGTAGCTACCGGTAAAAAGGCTGTCACCTCCAATGCAGCCGCCAGTGCAGTTGCCGACACCGGTTCGGCTGACTCCGGCGCGAATGAGGGGAAGTAGGAATCCATGAATACTACTCAGACGAATCCGGCGCTGACTAGTGAAAATGACGCGGCTAACGAGGACTCATTCTTCCGCCGCCTCTACACCGGCGAGGGTGGAATCAATATCGTCGGTAAGCGGAAGCGCTGGTACCAGATTGCGATTGCCGTCATTGTCGTTGCGTTAGCATCGATGCTGATTCGAGGGTTCAGCTTCGGTATCGATTTCGAGGGCGGCACCAAGATGACTATGCCGCCTGCGTCAGTGACGACTGAACAGGCTGAGGAGGTCTTCACCGACGCCACCGGCGTCAAGCCGGAGTTGGTGCAGATCATCGGTTCTGGCGAAGGCCGCATTCTGGAAATCACCTCAGAGAAGCTGACCCAGGGCGAGATTAATGATGCTCGCGTCGCACTGAACGACGCATTCAAACCCGTCGACGCACAGGGGGAGCAGACCCCGGATGCGATTGGTGACTCGACCGTTTCGGAATCGTGGGGCTCGTCGATTACCAACCGCATGCTGCTGGCTGCAGTAGTGTTCTTGGGCTTGGTATTCGCCTACATCACTATCCGCTTCGAGCGTGACATGGCCATTTCTGCCATCCTCGCCCTGGCCGTGGACGCAATCGTGATTATGGGCATCTACGCGCTGATCGGCCTTGATGTCACCCCGGCCACCATTATCGGTCTCCTGACCGTGCTGTCGTTCTCGCTGTACGACACCGTCGTGGTCTTCGACAAAGTCGACGAGAATACGGCAGGATATCGTTCATCGACACGTAGAAGTTACGCCGAGCTGGTGAATCTGGCTGTCAACCAAACCATCATGCGTTCTATAAACACCA
This sequence comes from Corynebacterium sp. HMSC074C11, assembly GCF_001809455.1. Lineage (NCBI taxonomy): Bacteria > Bacillati > Actinomycetota > Actinomycetes > Mycobacteriales > Corynebacteriaceae > Corynebacterium > Corynebacterium sp. HMSC074C11. The sequence goes on along the minus strand of NZ_KV797729.1, from coordinate 214,742 downwards.
CAGTGTCGACGCTGCTGCCAATCCTGGCACTGATGATTATCGCCGTGGGCATGCTGGGTGTCGGTACGCTGAAGGATTTGGCGCTGGTTCAGCTCATCGGCATTATTCAGGGCACGTTCTCCTCGATTTTCCTGGCTTCGCCGCTGTTGGTAACGCTCAAGTCGCGTCAGCGTGAATACCGCAAGCATGACGAGGCGGTACTGTCTGCTCGCGCAAAGGCATCTGAGCGGGCCGGATCGGACACCGATTCCGCCACTGCTGATGTCGCGGAGGACTTGGGCGCGAAGGAATCGTCTGCAAGCGAAATGGAACAGTCGACGCCGAAACGAACGGTGAAGACCCCGAAGCTTAAGGGCGATGAAGACAAGCCGCTGTCCTGGCGTCCGGGGCAGTAGGAGGTAGCACCTCCCAGTGGTTCGGGTGAAACTACTTTAAAAGCGCATTGTGCGGGTATCGTTGACAGGTACCCGCACTTTTTCTTTTTGCCGAAAAGGAGCTTAAACCTGTGTCGTATGCACACGCGCGTGAGGCATTAGCTGATCAGATTCGGTTTGTGCCCGATTTTCCAGTTGAGGGCGTACTGTTCGAGGACCTGACGCCGGCGCTTGCCGACGCCACGACGTTCGCCCTGCTTGTGGACGAGATTTCCGCCAAGGTGGAAGAGTTCGGGGCCGATATTATCGGCAGCCTCGATGCGCGTGGATTCCTGCTGGGTTCTGCGGTGGCATACAAGCTCGGACTGGGAGTGCTCGCTATTCGTAAGAAGGGCAAGCTCCCACCACCTGTGCTGACGGAGACCTATGAACTGGAATACGGTACGGCCGCGCTTGAGATTCCGGCTCGTGGGTTTGAGCTGAAGGGCAAGAAGGCCGTACTTGTCGACGATGTGTTGGCAACTGGTGGCACCCTGTGTGCAGCTCGCGCCCTGCTAGAGACAGCTGGTGTCGAGGTGACCGGGCTGTGCACCGTGCTGGAGGTTGAAGGCCTGGGCGCTCGGGAGAAGCTTGCTGATCTGCCTCTGTACGTGGTTAATAAGGGGTGAATGAGCCATGGCTGAAGGGCCCGCACGCCGTTATGGTGCTCGCCTAGCGCGAAGCCTTACCGGAAACAGAACGAAGACCCGCCCGGTGCTAGATCCCCTTGTCGCGGTGCATCGGCAGGTGCATCCGCGCGCGGATTTAGCTGTGCTTCAGCGTGCCTACGATACCGCCGAGCGCCTTCACGACGGCGTGTACCGGAAATCCGGCGAGCCATACATCACTCACCCGCTTGCAGTCGCCACTATTGCCGCCGAGATTGGTATGGATACCACCACGCTGGTGGCGGCGCTGCTGCATGACACGGTCGAGGACACCGATTACACGCTGGAGGACCTGGAACGGGACTTCGGCCCAGAGGTCGCGCGCCTAGTCGACGGCGTGACCAAATTGGACAAGGTTGCGTTGGGCTCCGCCGCCGAGGCAGAGACCGTGCGAAAGATGATTATCGCCATGAGCCAGGACCCGCGCGTGCTGGTTATCAAGGTGGCTGACCGGCTGCATAACATGCGCACAATGCGTTTCCTGCCGCCGGAAAAGCAGGCTAAGAAGGCCCGCGAGACCCTCGAGGTGATTGCACCCCTGGCGCATCGTTTGGGAATGGCCAGCGTGAAGTGGGAGTTGGAAGATCTCTCCTTTGCCATTTTGTACCCGAAGAAGTACGACGAGATTGTGCGTTTGGTCGCAGACCGAGCGCCGCAGCGGGACCGGTACATCCAGGAAGTCTCCGAGATGATTCAGAAGGATCTGAAGGAGTCTCACATTGCTGCTGAGGTACAGGGCAGGCCGAAGCACTACTGGTCGATTTATCAGAAGATGATTGTCCGCGGCCACGAGTTCGACGAGATTTTTGACCTGGTCGGACTTCGAGTTCTGGTGGACACGACCAAGGACTGCTACGCCGCCATGGGCGCCGTCCACTCGCTGTTCAAACCCATGCCGGGGCGATTCAAGGACTATATTTCCGCGCCGCGCTTCGGGGTTTACCAGTCGTTGCACACAACGGTCATTGGTCCAGGTGGGGCCCCGCTAGAAGTGCAGATTCGCACCCATGAGATGCACTACAACGCTGAGTACGGCATTGCCGCACACTGGCGCTACAAGGAAACAAAAGGCTCTCATAAGGGAGATTCCGCCGAAGTCGATCAGATGGCGTGGATGCGTCAGCTGCTGGATTGGCAGCGCGAGGCCGCAGATCCTAACGAGTTCCTGGACTCGCTGCGCTATGATCTCTCAGTCACTGAAATTTTTGCGTTCACGCCGAAGGGTGATGTCATCACTTTGCCCGCGGACTCCACGCCGGTCGACTTTGCCTACGCGGTCCATACTGAGGTTGGCCACCGGTGTATTGGTGCCAAGGTCAACGGCAAGTTGGTGGCGTTGGAATCACCGCTAAAAACCGGTGACCGCGTCGAGATTTTCACGTCCAAGGATGCCCATTCTGGTCCGTCCAAGGACTGGGAGAAGTTCGTTAAAACTCCCCGTGCGCGGGCAAAGATTCGCCAGTGGTTTGCCAAGGAGCGACGCGAGGAGGCACTCGATGCCGGACGCGATGCGCTGGCGGCAGAGGTACAGCGCGGTGGTCTGCCGATGCACCGCCTGTTCACTCCGGCGTCCATCAAGCAGATTGCCTCCGAGCTGCACTATGCGGATGTCGATGCACTCTATACCGCGATTGGTAAGGGGCAGGTATCGGCTCAGCATGTGACGCACCGTCTGATGGCGCAGTTCTCGAGCACAGACGATGCAGAAGAGCAGTTGGTCTCGCGCACTCCGATTTCGAAGATGAGTGTGCACAATACTCCGCGTCGCGCCGACAGCACCGGCGTGCTTGTGGAGGGCAGTGCGGATATGGCTGCCAAGTTGGCCAAGTGCTGTACACCGGTGCCTGGCGATGCCATCTTTGGTTTCGTCACCCGCGGTGGCGGTGTCAGCGTGCACCGCACGGATTGCACCAATGCGGAAAAACTCCACCAGGAGCCCGAGCGCATTATCGAGGTCTCCTGGGCAACAGATTCCTCCGGGGCGGTCTTTATGGTTACGGTGCAAATCGAAGCACTTGACCGTCACGGACTGCTCTCGGAGATCACTCGCGTCTTCTCTGATCAGAAGGTCTCAATCCTGTCGACGTCCTCCCATACCTCCGATGACCGCGTTGCCGTAATGCGTTTTAGCTTCGAGGTTTCGGACACTAAGCAGATGGGCTATATCTTCAACATTCTGCGCGGTGTCGAGGGAGTCTTCGATGTCTACCGCATTACTTCTGGTCAGTAGCCGGTTTATCAGCGCATCGATATGTGAATAAAGATTGAGGCCGCGTCGGTATTAAAACAGGGCCAAGGTGAAACACCTTGGCCCTGTTTTTGATGAATTTCTCAATCAGTTAGTTGAGTCAACTACTTGACTTCCGCCTTCTCAATACGGACTTCCTTAGCTGGCTTACCGTCAGAGGTACCGCCACCCTCGATACCATTCTTCGCAATGTCCGCAACCGTCTTGGTGCCCTCGTCAGTCATGGAGCCAAGCACGGTGTACTGCGGTGGCAGCTGAGAATCTGCCCAGTTGAGGAAGAACTGGCTGCCGTTGGCATCCGGGTCGTTCGGGTTTGCCATGGCGATAGAGCCCTTCGGGTACACCAACGGGGTGTTCTGATCCAGACCGGAATCCTTGACCGGCCACTCGCCAGCGAACTTGAAGCCCGGGCCGCCGCTACCGGTACCAGTCGGGTCACCACACTGGAGAACGTTCAGGCCACCACCGGTGATACGGTGGCACACGGTGTCGTCGAAGTAGTTGGACTTGGCCATGTGCTCAATCGCATTGACACCGCAAGGTGAAATAGCGCGGTCCAGCTCCATCGGAATGTCGCCCTGGTTAGTCTTCAGAGTGATGGTTACAGTGCCAGTGGCGGGAACATTGTCGGTAGCTGGCTTATCGATGTCCTTCGATGCCTCGCCATCATCCGGGTAGTCACAGGTCACGGTTTCCGGAAGCGGGGAAGAGCGCTTCATCGGAACCTTTTCACCGCTGACGGGAGTAGCTGTGAGAGCTGCAGGCTCGACTGGCGTCGTAGATTCATTAGCGGCCTCGTTGTCGTCAGCGCCGCCAGCCGTGGTCAGCAGGTAGATTCCGCCTCCGATAAAGAGCAGGATAGCCAAGGTGGTTACGACAACGCCCAGTGGCTTCAGCTTCTCGGCACGCGCACGGCGCTTAAGTTCGCGCTCGAGCGTCCGCATCGCATCTTTGCGCCTTTGCTCATTATTGGCCACTAGTCTCTCTCCGTATCTCTTAGTCATCTATTGCCGGTGACGGAACACCAGCGGACGATTTTGCCCATAGATAGTGACCGAGTTTGAGGTGAAAGCTCAGTCGGTCACCGTCGCGTACACAATCGACCATTATGCCCGGAGTCGCTTCTCATTTGCGAGATGACAGGCCAAGTCGCCATGGGAAAGGGCGTTCCGCTTTAGCACGTAGAGCTTCGACAGCCTCTTTGATGCCGACACCGGGGTGTTGGCGACGGTACTTCTTCACCTTCTCTGGCGTGATGCAGCTCTTACTTCTGTTTGTACCTTCGACAACACGACTACGACGATGTCGAGTTAGACTCCTCGTGCCCAGGATTGTCACGGCTGACATGAAAAGGATTGAGGTCAGCAGCGGATAGCCTGCTAGGGCCGTTCCCACCGTTGTCACGATGAAAATAGTGATAGTTGCTAAGTACACATTCTGCATAAAGATTCCAATCGTCAGTTTCAATTGCCAAGAACAGTTCTACGAGTTTCGCCGCCTATCAGCCGTCGTTTTAGCGGGAACTTAACAGCGTGATAAATGAACCCAGCTCGAGCCAAGCAGACACTCGATAGAATGTGTGCTATGGAGATTTTTGGTTTTGCAGCCGGCCCTTTTCAGACCAACTGCTACGTGGCAACAGGCACTCCGGAGATGGACGACTTGGCTACCCCGTGCGTCATTATTGACCCGGGCATGGGGGCACTTGAGGTTGTGCGCACTGAGGTTGAGAAACGAAATTGGAAGCCGGAGGCAATTCTGTTGACGCATGGCCACATCGATCACATTCGCGATGTCGCGGAGGCTGCCGACTTCTGGGATATCCCCGTCTTCATTCACGAAAGCGACAATGTGTTGCTGGCCAATCCGAAACTCGGCGGTTCTTCTTTCGGACACCTCTTTGACATCGAGTCCATGCAGGCTTATACGAAAGCCGATTTCTTCGAGGATGGCGACGAAGTAAAGTGGGCAGGGTTGAATTTCGAAGTCATTCACGCACCGGGTCACTCACCGGGGTGCGTAATGCTGCGCGCTTCCGATGGGGAAGATGAGATTATCTTCAGCGGGGACGTCCTCTTTAAGGGGGCTATCGGTCGCGTAGATTTACCGGGCAGTAGTCCGGAGCACATGCAGCAGTCGTTGAAGGATAAGGTTCTCCCGCTGGCGGATGACCTCATGATTCTTCCGGGCCATGGCTCCGCATCGTCGATAGGCGAGGAGCGCGAGACCAACCCCTTCCTGCAAAACCTCACCTAGCCTGGCTGACACGTCGTGAGAGTTGGCAGGTAGAGTTAGCGGAGTGAACTCTAGCCAGAAGCCAAAGAAGTTGAAGCCATTCTCCGCGCCCAAGGGCGTGCCGGATTACGTCCCGCCGGTCTCCCGCGAATTCGAGGCGGTACGAAACTCATTCCAGCACCGCGCACGACTTGCGGGCTATGAGCACATTGAGCTGCCAATTTTCGAGGAAACCGGGCTTTTTGCACGCGGCGTAGGTGAATCGACGGACGTCGTCACCAAGGAGATGTACACGTTCGCCGACCGCGGCGACCGCTCGGTCACCCTGCGCCCGGAGGGTACCGCGGGCGTGATGCGCGCGGTCATTGAGCACAATCTGGACCGCGGTCAGTTGCCGGTCAAGCTTTCCTACGCGGGGCCGTTCTTTCGCTATGAACGCCCGCAGGCCGGCCGTTACCGTCAGTTGCAGCAGGTTGGCGTAGAGGCAATCGGCGTCGATGATCCTGCGCTGGACGCTGAGGTCATCGCGCTTGCCGACGCATGTTTCCGCGGCATCGGCCTGGAAGGATTCCGGCTTGAGCTGACAAGCCTCGGTGACAACACCTGTCGCCCCGAATACCGCGCTAAGCTGCAGGAATTCTTGTTTGACCTGCCGCTGGACGAGGAAACTCGCCACCGTGCAAACATCAACCCGCTGCGCGTCCTCGACGATAAGCGTCCGGAAATGCAGGAAATGCTCACTGACGCGCCGCTGATGCTAGACCACCTTTCGGACAGCGCTCGCAATCACTTTGAAGTTGTGACTGGACTGTTGGATGACATGAAGGTGCCGTATGTTATCAACCCGCGAATGGTGCGGGGACTGGACTACTACACCAAGACTTGCTTCGAGTTTGTTCACGACGGCCTTGGTGCTCAGTCGGGTATCGGTGGCGGTGGTCGCTACGACGGGCTGATGGCGCAGCTCGGCGGCCAAGAGCTGTCGGGCATTGGCTTTGGTTTGGGTGTGGATCGTGCACTGCTCGCGCTGGAAGCGGAGGGCAAGCAGGCTAGCGACGGTCGACGCGTCGATGTGTATGGTGTTGCGCTCGGTGAAGAAGCCGCTCACACTATGGCGGTGCAGATCAATAAGTTGCGCCAAGCGGGTATCCGCGCGGATATGTCCTACGGTGGCCGCGGGCTGAAGGGTGCAATGAAGGGTGCCGATCGCGCTGGAGCCCGATTTGCGTTGGTTCTCGGCGAATCTGAATTGGCTGCGGGCGAGGTTCAGCTGAAGGACCTCGAGTCCCACGAGCAGCACGCGGTGGCCCTAGATGCGCTGGTTCAGGAGTTGCAGTCGCGCATCTAGGAAACGCGCATTTGTTGAGTGCGGAGTCTAGCTGTAGACACCGCGCTCGAGAGTGTCGCACTGAGACATCTTTCCTGACTTGTAGCCGGTGAGGAATGCCTTCGTACGCTGCTCAGCTGAGCCATGGGTCCAGGAGTCCGGTTGAACACCACCGCCGGAATGCTGCTGGATGGTGTCATCGCCAATGGCCTTCGTAGTTTTGAGGGCATCGGCAACTTGCTCGTCGGAAAGCGGTTCGAGGATTGCGTCCGGCCCCTTGTCCGCGTAATGAGCCCAGATACCCGCATAGCAGTCTGCCTGCAGCTCAATCTTTACGGCATCGGAATCGGGGCCAGGCTCGTTGTAGTTACTGCGGCCGAGCGTACCCTCCAAATTTTGGATATGGTGACCGAATTCGTGGGCTACGACATACTCCTGCGCGAGCGGGCCGTTGCCTCCGCCCATGCGCTCCAGGGTGCTAAAGAACTCCGTGTCGAAGTAGGCCGTTTGATCGGCGGGGCAGTAGAACGGGCCGGTGGACGAGGACGCTGCGCCGCAGCCCGACTGAGTGGAGCCTTCAAAGAGGACTAGGTCTGGGTTCGTGTACCCGATGCCGGCCTGTGCGGGAAGCTGTTCTTCCCAGACTCGGTCGACCGAAATGCCGGTGAATTCCATCCGGCAATCGATGCGGCTGTTGGCATCTTCGCCGGTTTTACAGGGATCCTCACCAGGGGTTTGCTGTGCAGTCTGAGAGGACTGGTTGTTCTGGGCACCTGTCAGCTGTCCCAATTGTCCCGGGTCGCCGCCGAGAAGTAAGTACAGGCCAATGAGGACAAGGCCGCCGATGCCGCCACCGCCTACTGCAATAGCGCGGCCACCACCCGAGCGTCGCTCGGCACGAGCCGAGCTCTTTTGGAAGTCATTCCGGAAGGTCATAGGAGTAAGACTATTGCATAGGGTTCGGAAAACGGGCCATTGAATAGCGCTGCGTCAAAGTGTCCGTATGGAAGTCAACGTCAAGGCCTACAAAAATCTATGTCTAAGTGAGTACATGAAGCCCGAGGTAGACCCAAGGCGATGACCGGGGCGATGACCGGTAATAGGCAAAATAACCGGGGTCTTCTTCTCACCTTAATGGCTTCAAGGTAGACTACACGGACGAAACCGCTATCCACAGCGTTAATCCCTATAGCACCAATTTTGGAAGGACCAATTCGCAGTGCTTCGTACGCATCTTGCCGGAGACCTCCGCGCTGACCTCGCCGGCAGCACAGTAACCCTGACCGGTTGGGTAGGACGCCGCCGTGACCACGGTGGTGTGATCTTCATTGACATGCGTGACCGCTCCGGTTACGCCCAGGTTGTGTTCCGCAACAGTGAAGTTGCTGAGCGTGCACACCACCTGCGCAGCGAGTACTGCATTCAGGTCACCGGTGTCGTTGAGAAGCGCCCGGAGGGCTCCGAAAACCCGAACCTGGCATCGGGAGAAATTGAGGTCAATGTTACGGAGCTGACCATCCTCAACGAGTCGGCGGCATTGCCGTTCCAGCTCGAGGACGTTGGAACTTCTGGCACTGTGGGCGAAGAAGCTCGCCTGAAGTACCGCTACCTAGACCTACGCCGTGAAGGCCCGGCCAAAATTATGCGTCTTCGTGCGGCTGTCAACCGCGCAGCACGTAAGGTGCTGGACAGCCACGACTTTACAGAAATCGAGACTCCGACGTTGACTCGCTCTACGCCGGAAGGCGCTCGTGACTTCGTAGTGCCGGCTCGTTTGAAGCCGGGCACTTTCTATGCACTGCCGCAGTCCCCTCAGCTGTTCAAGCAGCTGCTTATGGTCGCTGGTATGGAGCGCTACTACCAGATTGCCCGCTGCTACCGCGATGAGGACTTCCGCGCTGACCGCCAGCCAGAGTTCACTCAGCTCGACGTTGAGATGAGCTTCGCCGAGCAGGACGATGTCATTGCGCTGGCAGAAGAGATTCTGGTTGCTATCTTCGCCGAGGCCGGTGTCACTGTTCAGACTCCGATTCCACGCATGACCTTCAAGGAGGCCATGGAGAAGTACGGTTCTGACAAACCAGACCTGCGCTTCGACATTCCGTTGGTGGAGTGCACTGAGTTCTTCAAGGACACCACTTTCCGTGTCTTCCAGAACGACTACGTTGGTGCAGTTGTTATGGACGGTGGCGCATCGCAGCCTCGTCGTCAACTCGATGCTTGGCAGGATTGGGCCCGCCAGCGCGGCGCGAAGGGCCTGGCCTACATCCTCGTCGGGGAGGACGGCACTCTGGGTGGCCCGGTTGCCAAGAACATTACTGACGCAGAGCGTGAAGGCATCGCGGTGCACGTCGGCGCAAAGCCGGGTGACTGCATCTTCTTCGCTGCAGGTGATGCTAAGAGCTCCCGTGCACTGCTGGGTGCTGCTCGTGGAGAGATTGCCAAGAAGCTCGGCCTGATCAAGGAAGGCGACTGGGCATTCACCTGGGTCGTCGACGCACCGTTGTTCGAGCCGGCTGCCGACGCTACCGCTTCCGGTGACGTTGCCCTGGGCCACTCCCAGTGGACTGCTGTGCACCACGCCTTCACCTCGCCGAAGCCAGAGCACATGGATACCTTCGACAAGGATCCGGGCAACGCACTGGCTTACGCCTACGACATCGTCTGCAACGGTAACGAAATTGGTGGCGGCTCCATTCGTATTCACCGCCCAGATGTCCAGAAGCGCGTCTTCGATGTTATGGGCATCGGCGAGGAAGAGGCACAGGAGCAGTTCGGCTTCCTGTTGGACGCTTTCCAGTACGGCGCTCCGCCGCACGGTGGTATCGCATTCGGTTGGGACCGTATCGTTTCCCTGCTGGCCGGCGTTGACTCCATTCGCGATGTTATCGCCTTCCCGAAGTCCGGTGGCGGCGTTGATCCGTTGACTGACGCCCCGACTCCGATTACCGCTCAGCAGCGCAAGGAGACCGGTATCGACTTCAAGCCGAAGCCAAAGCAGAAGGCAGACGCCGCTAAGGCAGCAGCCGACGCAGGCGACAGCAAGTAAACAAAGAAATCACATTGCGAGGAATGTGCTCCGCCACTCCAGCGTGAACAGCGCGAGCGGGGTCGATTCCTCCTAACTAAGGCGGTACGGGCCACAACGCGACATCCGTATCGCCTGACTGAAACTGGCTCATTGAAAGGGCATTCAATGGAGTACTCGGACGACGCTGCAGCAGAAGTTGACAGTGTAGTTAAAGATGCAGAGACACTGCTTTCCGCACGATTCGGCGGCACTCCAGTGTTGTCGGATCCAGAAGTACTTACAGGCCAGTCAAACGCTCTTGTTGTCCGCGTACGGGTCGCCACAAATCCCTTTATGCAGGAGCGCACGGTCGTCGTAAAGCAAATTCCTACGATGACTGAAGGTGTCGATCCCGCCGTTTTACGGGAAGTCGTGGCGTACCAGTTCATCAATACGCTGCCTGACGACGTTCGCCCGGGGCCTCAGCTTCTTGCTTACGATGTTTCAAAGCAGCTATTGGTTCTCAGCGACGTCGGTGTCGTGGACACTCTTGCGGACGTACTCTTTCGTGGCGATGAAGAGCGTCGATTGCGCGCGTTCCGCAGTCTCGGCGCGTCGCTGGGCCGGATGCATATTCACACGCATACTCGCGAAGAGGGGTTTGAGACCCTGCGTCGTCGTATGTGGGTGAAGAACAAGGTCGATCGTGAGGCTCTCGAGGCGCGTGACCACGGCATTGTGTCGGGGATTCGCTTTGGCATGCGAGCTATTGAAGGCTCCGGTATTCCTGTTCCCGACGCTGTGCGCTCTTTCGGTGAGGATGCTGCTCGTCGAATTGAGAAGGGCACGCATAGGGCGTTTACTCCGTTTGACCTCGCCCCGGACAACATTCTGCTGGCGGACAAGGTCCAGTTCCTCGACTATGAGTGGGCTGGTTACCGCGATGTCATCTTCGACGTGGCCAGCGTCGTCGCAGGCTTCCCGCTGCACGTTTTCGTGGAGCGCCCATCGGAGGCAGAGGTCGACGCATTTGTCCGTGCATGGATGGAAGAGATTCGTGACCATTGGTATCGCGACACGAGCGACCGCCGTATGATGGCGTTCATTGCTGCGGCTTTGCTCGGTTGGTTCTTCATCTCCGCAACGGTTTCCGTCTTCGGTTCTCCGAAGCAAGCGCTGTGGGTGGGGCATGAAGGACGTACGGACCTGAAGCCGGAAGTTGGTGGCTCAGCATTGGAGCGACGCGACATGGCTAACACAGCTCGCGCCATTGCGCAGTTCGCCCATAGATGTGAGGACGATCGTGCCGACGAGCTGGAAAAGTTCGCACATGCTGTAATTGATTTCTTAGAGCAAGAGGAAGGCTAGGGCATACGTGGCGGATCCGAATAAGCTGCCGACAGGCGGTGCAAACGGCTCCGCCGATGACGCTCCAGGGCTTTTCGACGAGCCTTCGATTGCCGGCCCTGCGGCGGCCAAGAGCCAAGGTCGGGGTGCGGGGCCAGCAAGCACTGGCCTGAACTCCGATGCGAACACCTATTTCCACCCAGGTGCACATGCGCCATTGGCTGTTCGGATGCGACCGCGAAACCTGGATGAAGTCGTTGGTCAAGACCACCTGCTAGCACCCGGAGCACCGTTGCGCCGTCTGGTCGAGGGGGGCGGCGACACCTCCGTTATTCTGTTTGGCCCTCCTGGAACTGGCAAGACCACTCTTGCCAGTTTGATTTCCGCGGCGACCGGTCGACACTTTGAAGCGCTTTCCGCGCTTAATGCCGGGGTGAAGGAAGTGCGTGCGGTTATCGATACTGCTCGTCGCACGCTCGTTAATCAGGGCATTCAAACGGTGCTCTTCATCGACGAGGTGCACCGCTTCTCTAAGACCCAGCAGGATGCCCTGTTGGGTGCCGTGGAAAATCGGATTGTCCTTCTCGTTGCGGCAACGACGGAAAACCCATCCTTCTCAGTGGTGTCCCCGCTGCTCAGTCGATCACTGTTGTTACAGTTGCAGCCACTGGATGACGAAGCCGTCGGCACGCTCATTGATCGAGCACTTACTGATGAGCGCGGCCTCAATGGTCGCGTCAGTATGACAGACGATGCACGTAATCAACTCATTGCGCTGGCAGCTGGTGATGCTCGTCGTTCCCTCACGTACCTCGAGGCAGCCGCAGAAGCCGTAGCCGACGGTGAGCAGATTACCTCTGAGTCGCTTGCCAATTCGATCAACAGGGCCGTGGTTCGCTATGACCGCGATGGCGACCAGCATTACGACGTCACCAGCGCGTTTATTAAGTCCGTTCGAGGGTCTGATGTCGATGCTGCCCTGCACTACTTGGCGCGGATGATTGAGGGTGGGGAAGACCCTCGGTTTATTGCCCGCCGAATCGTAATTCTGGCTAGCGAAGACATCGGTATGGCAGACCCGACAGCACTGCAAACCGCCGTCGCCGCGGCGCAGGCCGTTGCCTTGATAGGCATGCCGGAAGCCCGGCTGACGCTGGCGCAGGCCACGATTCACTTGGCCACGGCACCGAAATCCAATTCGGTCATAAGCGCAATCGACGGGGCGTTGAAGGATGTTCGTTCCGGGAAGACCGGGCCGGTGCCACCGCATTTGCGCGACGGACATTACAGCGGGGCTAAGGACCTTGGTCACGCGGTGGACTATATCTACCCGCACAATGACCCCATGGGTGTCGTTGCCCAACAGTATCCACCAGATCAGTTGGTGGGCACTGATTATTTCGTTCCATCCAATCATGGTCGTGAAAACGGCATGGCTGAGTACCTCGGACGCATTCGCCGAATTATCCGGGGGAGCCGCCGGAAATCGAAGTAGGCGAGATCGGTCGGGATCTACGGGGTGCCGGTGGGGTGGTTTTAAAGTTGCTCGAACCGAGCGGGTAGACTGCTAGTTTTGTATTAAACATCTCGGACGCTCGACGTGAAACGAGGAAGTAGAACACCGTGCAGACTCATGAAATTCGAAATCGCTTCATCCAGCATTTCGTAAAGGCGGGACACACCGAGGTCCCCAGTGCCTCCCTGGTTTTGGATGACCCGAACCTGCTGTTCGTTAATGCCGGCATGGTGCCGTTCAAGCCCTACTTCCTCGGCAATGAGACTCCGGACTTCTCCACCGCGACCTCGATTCAGAAGTGCGTGCGCACACTGGACATTGAAGAGGTGGGTATCACCACTCGCCACAACACCTTCTTCCAGATGGCGGGTAACTTCTCATTCGGAAATTACTTCAAGGAAGGTGCCATCACTCATGCATGGAGCCTTCTGACTGGTGCTGTTGAGGACGGCGGCTTTGGCATCCCGGCTGAGAAGCTGTGGGTAACGGTTTTCCTCGACGACGATGAGGCCCATGACATCTGGCACGAGAAGGTTGGTGTACCGGAGGAGCGCATTCAGCGCCGAGGTATGGCGGACAACTACTGGTCCATGGGTGTACCTGGCCCGTGTGGTCCGTGCTCAGAGATTTTCTACGATCGCGGCCCGGAGTACGGTGCTGATGGTGGCCCAGAGGCCGACGAGGATCGCTACATCGAGATTTGGAACCTCGTCTTCATGGAAAACGAGCGTGGCGAAGGAACAGGCAAGGACTCTTTCGAGATTCTTGGCCCGTTGCCGAAGAAGAACATCGATACCGGTATGGGTATCGAGCGTGTTGCTTTCCTGCTGCAGGGTGTCGACAACGTCTACGAAACTGACCTACTGCGTCCGGTTATCGACGAGGCAGAGCGGCTCACCGGTTCGAAATACAGCTCGAACCACCAGGACAACATCCGTTTCCGCGTCATCGCTGACCACAGCCGTACCGGCTTGATGCTGATGCTCGACGGCGTCACTCCCTCGAACTCCGATCGTGGCTATATTCTGCGTCGCCTTCTGCGCCGTATTATCCGCTCTGCGCGCTTGCTCGGAGCTAACGGTCCAGTGCTGGAGAAGCTGATTGGTATCGCGGCCGAGACCATGACCCCGTCGTACCCAGAGATCGCGGAGAACTGGAACCGTATTCGCCGCGTCGCCGTCGCCGAGGAAAAGACCTTCACCAAGACTCTGTCCGCTGGTGAGGAGCTGTTCGAGCGCGCGGCCACCAAGGCCAAGGCAGAGGGTAAAACCGTTCTATCCGGTCACGATGCCTTCACCCTGCATGACACCCACGGCTTCCCAATCGACCTGACCATCGAGATGGCCGAAGAAGCTGGCCTGACCATCGACCGCGAGGAATTCGATCGCGAGATGGCTGAGCAGCGTGCGCGTGCAAAGGCCGACAGCCAGGCAAAGAAACAGTCGCACACCGACCTGCACGTCTACCGCGAGTTCATCGATGAACACCCGACGTCCTTCACTGGTTACGATCGGCTTGCCGACGAATCCACGATTCTCGGCATCATTGCCGATGGCCAGAAGCAGGCGTTTGCCGCAGAGGGCGATGAGATTGAGGTTATCCTCGACCGCACTCCGCTCTATGCCGAGGCCGGAGGTCAGCTGGCTGACCGTGGTCGAATCGTGACTGATTCCGGCGCTGTGGTCCACATCAACGATGTCCAAAAGGTGGGCAAGAAGCTGTGGCTGCACAAGGGCATCGTCACAGCCGGTGAGTTTACCCCGGGCGTCTCCGCTGAAGCTTTGGTAGACGAGCAGTGGCGTCACGGTGCTCGTCAGGCGCACACTGCAACTCACCTGATTCACGGTGCTCTGCGTCAGGTACTGGGGGATACTGCAACTCAGGCTGGTTCCATGAATAAGCCGGGCTACCTCCGTTTCGACTTCAAGTACGGTGAGCAGCTCACACCGGAACAGCTCCGTGAGATTGAGCAGATTACCAATGAGGCTGTCGACAACGACTGGGCTGTCAATACTGCCGAGATGCCGTTGGAAGAGGCCAAGGCCGCTGGTGCCATGGCATTGTTCAACGAAAACTACGGCGACATCGTCCGCGTTGTCGAGGTCGGTGGCCCGTTCTCAATTGAGCTGTGTGGCGGTACCCACGTTTCGCATTCTTCGCAGATTGGTCCGGTAGCTGTGCTGGGCGAGTCCTCTGTCGGATCGGGCGTGCGCCGTATTGAGGCCTACTCGGGTATGGATTCCTTCCGCTACCTGTCCACCGAGCGTCTCCTGGCTGAACGACTGGCCACTGAATTCAAGGCTCCGTCTGCTGAGCTGCCAGACCGCATCGCAGCATTGGCTGAGAAGCTCAAGGCTGCAGAGAAGCAGCTCGCTGATTTCAAGGCCGGACAGCTGCTGGCCAATGCCGCATCTCACCTGGAGTCCGCTCGCACCATCGGCGATGTTACTTACCTCGGCCTTAAGCTTCCCGACGGTACGGAGATGAAGGACATCCGTTCGCTGGCTAATGACTTGGCGAAGCGTCTTGCGGATCGCCCAAGCGTTATTGCGTTGATTTCCAACGCTGGCGGCAAGGTTCCATTTGTGGCCTCGGTTTCGGATGAAGCCGTCAATCGCGGTATTAAGGCCGGCGATTTGGTGAAGCTGATGGGCGCCGAGGTCGGCGGCAAGGGCGGCGGTAAACCGGCAA
Organism: Corynebacterium sp. HMSC074C11; assembly: GCF_001809455.1. Classification (NCBI taxonomy): domain Bacteria; kingdom Bacillati; phylum Actinomycetota; class Actinomycetes; order Mycobacteriales; family Corynebacteriaceae; genus Corynebacterium; species Corynebacterium sp. HMSC074C11. The sequence continues at coordinate 199,287 of NZ_KV797729.1, read as the reverse complement.
TGGCACAGGGCTCCGGCTCTGATGCCTCCGGTATCGACGCAGCATTGGCCGCTGTTGAGGCCGAACTGTCCAAGTAGTCAATTAACGGCTGTGCTATCGGAAGAGCAGTAAACAATGGCTAAGCCCCGCATTGATACCCCCGGTCAGGATGATCCCGGTTGGGGTCGGCGGCTCGGAATCGACGTCGGCGATGTCCGCGTTGGTGTCGCAGTCTCTGACCCCGACTGTATCCTGGCGACCCCGGTTGAAACAGTCACTCGAGCAACGGGGCGAAAAGATCCTGACGGGCCGGATATTGACCGGCTCGTGGGACTCGCCACTGAACTTGAGGTCGTCGAGATTGTTGTCGGGATGCCCCTTATGCTCGACGGCACGTTCGGGACTTCTGCGCGGAAAGCTACTGACGTTGGATTCCGGCTGCAGCGCCGACTCGGTGACCGAGTCGTAGTGCATTACGCCGATGAACGGATGACGACGGTAATGGCTCAATCAAGGCTGCACGCAGCAGGTATTGATGTTAAGTCCGGGCGGAAGATTATTGACCAGGCTGCGGCAGTAGAAATTCTACAATCCTGGTTGGACAGACGGGCAAAATCTTTGGACGAAAATACCGACTAGGGGCACACAAAAGTTACCGAAAGGTGACAATTCACCCACCTTTGCGCAATTATTAAGTGTGTAATATCTGAGCACGTTTCTGCGTGCATGGGATTTGAAAAGTTGAAGTGGCGATTCACACCTACAATGCAACCTAGTGCTACGACTTCGTCGTAAAGCTATGTCGTACCAGTCGCTGTTAGTCGCGTGTCGCACCCAAATGGGAAGACTCCGCGCTGATACCGATGGGAGAGTGAGCTGCGTTCGAGGAGATTATTGATGAGTAAAGACGCGCAGACTGCGCGCCGCACTGGTAGCGGCGGTGACGACCGGGACCGCGCTGGTGCTCGCAGCGGTGGGACAAAGCCTCGGGTTCGCCACCGCCAAACGGCAGTGGCAATCAATGTGACTTCTGTCCTGTTATGCGTGTTCGTCCTCGCAGTGATTGGCCTCGTCTGGAATCGTGGGGGCATTGTAGACGATTACGACGGCAAAGCCGAGGGGCCAATGACGATTGTTGAGGTCAGTGAAGGCACGTCACTTACTGATTTGTCCAACCAATTGGTGGAAAGCGGCGTCGTCAAGTCTTCCCGTGCATTCATCCAGGCCGCGAATGAAAACTCCCATTCAAGTGAATTGCAGCCGGGTTTCTACCGACTCCACCAGCGGATGAAGGCCGATGAGACCGTCGAGGCTCTTCTGGATGTCGAAAATCAGGTCGGTACCGTTGACATTCCGACTGGCGCCCGTTTCGCCGATACCCGCATTGTGTCCTCATCGGATGTGCGTAAGGGAATTTTCTCGCTTATTTCAGAGGCCACTTGCGTTGAGGACAATGACTGCGTGTCCAAGACCGATCTCGAACGTGCTGCTGGCGAGGCTGATTTGGCCGCGCTCGGTGTTCCAGAATGGGCACGGGACGCGGTAACTGCGCGTGGCAACGACCCTCGTCGTCTTGAGGGACTCATTACGCCAGGTGTTCATCACCTTGACCCGCAGCAGACGCCCGAACAGATGCTGGCAAAATTGGTCAAGGAATCGGTGAAGAACTATGAGGACACAGGGCTCATGGCTTCAGCGGACATGGTTGGTCTGTCTCCATACGAGCTGATTACCGCAGCTTCTCTGATTCAGATGGAGTCGCCAGATGGTGACTTCGATAAGGTCGCTCGCGTTATTCTGAACCGTCTGGAGGAGCCGATGCAGCTGCAGTTCGACTCGACAGTCAATTACGATCTGCCGGATCAGGAAATCGCAACCACGGATGAGGACCGCGCGCGAAAGACCGCATGGAACACCTACGCCAAGGAGGGGCTGCCGGAAACCCCTATTGCTTCGCCCTCCATCGAGGCGATTCGTGCCATGGAAAATCCGGCTGACGGCACCTGGCTGTACTTTGTCACGGTGGACAAGGAAGGGAATACCGTCTTTAGCACGACCTTCGAAGAGCACGAGGCCGCTATTGACGAGTCACGCAGCAATGGCGTGCTGGATTCGAACCGCTAAGAGGTAGAACTCCTATGCCTATAACTCATCGCGCAGCCGTGCTGGGAGATCCGATTGATCACTCGTACTCGCCGGCTATTCACAACGCCGGTTACTGCGCTGCGGGAATGAATGACTGGCACTATGACCGCATTCGGTGCAACGCCGAAGAGCTTGCCGACGTCGTTGGTGGCGCAGACCCCAGTTTCCAGGGGTTTTCCGTCACGATGCCCGGCAAGTTTGCCGCGCTGGACTTCGCCGATGAAGTCAGTGAGCGCGCACGGCTAATTGGTTCGGCGAACACCCTGGTCCGTCGCGATTCGGGCTGGTTCGCCGACAACACTGATGGTGACGGTGTATTGGGAGCACTGCGCGAGATTGACTGCACGAACGCACCACGTGGTCGCGCCGTTGTTGTTGGTGCCGGTGGCACGGCACGACCGGCACTTTGGGCGCTATCGCAGCTGGGTGTCAATCATGTGACTGTAATAGCGCGCTCCAAGCGCGCATATGACATTGAACCGCTAGCTGCCGCGCTGGGGATGGAATTTGTTTGGGTGACTTTTGACGCTCCAAACCTGGCAGATATTGCTGGCAATGCCGACGTGCTGGTCTCTACGGTGCCGTCAGCCGCAATTGAATCGGTTGCTGGCTACCTCGCTCGAGCACCGAAGATTCTCGATGTTATTTACAATCCCTGGCCAACCCCACTTGTGAAAGCAGCCGAACGCGGAGGGACACAGGCGGTCGGTGGACTGTCCATGTTGCTACATCAAGCGGTGGGACAGTTCGAGCAGTTCACTGGGCGCACTCCCGATGTCGAGGCGATGCGTGCAGCGCTGCCGATCTAACTCACACCCGTTACAATCCCAAAGTTATGGGGTGGGACATAACTGAGATAGGGCTGTCTCCGATTGGACAGCACAGGATTGACCCGGTCTACCTTGACCGGGTTTTCTATTACCTAGTCGTGTTGCTTGTTCTCGGCTGGGGCGGTACTGGCTGCTGGTTGGATGTGATCCGGCGAAGACTGCCGAACTGGTGGTTGATGCTAGGGGGAGTGGGCCTGATAGCGATCACTGGAATGGTGCTCCAGCATAAAGGCACCTTGGCTGACGATTTCGCCAGTGCAGTCGCAGCCATAGGAACAGGAATAGGCCTCTGGTTTGGCCTCTATGTAGCAGTCTTCATAATCAACCGACGCTCTATGGGGGCTGGAGATGTGAAGCTCGCAGCAATTCTCGGTGGCGGTGTCGGTGTGGTATCGGGCGAGCCGGTGGCGGCAGCGATCTGGATTGCAGTGGCAATTCTGTTGGCTGCGGGACTCACTCTCCTCATCGCAGTAGTCACGGCGGGAAAGCGGGGCTGGGGTGACCGTCGTAAAGCAAAAACCGCGCGTGTGCCGGCGAGCGTGCCTCATGGGCCTGCAATGCTTGCAGCAACTGCCATTGTGTGGGGGATAAGCGGAGGGCACCTACAAGTCCCCTGAAGCGGTAGACCAGGGGCGATAAAATGGGGCATATTTGAAACTTGTATGCCCCCAAATGCACAAGAAGTACGGCAAACGTGACATTATGATACCTATGCTTCGTTGGACTACCGCGGGTGAATCTCACGGCAAAGCGCTTATCGCTCTCGTAGAAGGTGCGCCAGCCGGACTTCCCCTGACTACAGATGACGTATCACGCCACCTCGCACGCCGCCGTCTCGGTTATGGTCGCGGCGCGCGAATGAAGTTTGAGGCTGATGAGGTCACGCTGCTGACTGGCATTCGACATGGTGAGACGCTGGGATCGCCGATTGGCATAATGGTCGGCAACTCCGAATGGCCCAAGTGGACTGAGGTCATGAGCCCGGATCCGGTTGAGCCAGCTGTTTTGGATACAGCTCGTGGCGCCACCTTAACCCGCCCGCGCCCGGGGCATGCCGATTTCAACGGCATGCTGAAGTACAATCACACCGATGCTCGAAACATCCTGGAGCGGTCATCGGCTCGTGAGACTGCAGCACGTGTGGCGGCATCAGTTGTGGCCCGCTCAATTCTGCGTGAGACTCTCGGTGTGGAAGTTGTCAGCCACGTTATTTCCATCGGTCGTTCCGAGCCCTACGAGGGGCCACTGCCGACCTTCGCCGATCAGGACAAGATTGACGAGTCGCCAGTGCGTGCATTCTCCGCAGCTGCGGAGGAGTCGATGATTGACGAAATCAAGGCCGCCAAGAAGCAGGGCGACACTCTCGGTGGCATCGTCGAGATCGTTGTCCACGGTCTGCCGGTGGGGCTGGGATCGCACATTTCCGGTGATGCCCGTCTGGATTCGCAGCTTGCAGGTGCCTTGATGGGAATTCAGTCCGTCAAGGGCGTGGAGATCGGCGACGGTTTTGAGGAAGCCCGTCGCCGTGGCACCGAGGCCCATGATGAAATGGTGCGTACCGACGACGGCGTGGATCGTGAAACTAACCGCGCCGGTGGCCTGGAGGGTGGCATGACTAATGCTCAACCTCTCGTTGTACGTGCTGCGATGAAGCCAATTTCGACCGTTCCGCGTGCGTTGAAGACCGTTGATATGGCCAGCGGCGATGCAGCTACCGCGATCCACCAGCGCTCTGATGTCTGCGCGGTCCCGGCCGGCGGTGTTGTCGCAGAGGCAATGGTCGCGCTAGTACTGGCGCGTGCAGTAATGGAGAAGTTCGGCGGCGATAGCCTGGAGGAAACCAAGCGTAACGTTGAGGGCTACTTGGAGCAGACTCGACGTCGCCTTGATTGGAAATAGCGCCACTGTCGCGCACACGAAGAAGGGTAAAACGAGGGGAATGTCCGTTCCTACTATTGTCCTTGTCGGACCGCCCGGATCGGGAAAGTCCACCATCGGTCGTCGACTGTCTCGTGCATTGAGCACGAGACTTACGGATACCGATGAGATGATTGAACAGCGCATGGGCAAGACTTGTGGGGAAGTCTTTTCCGAGCTGGGAGAGCCGGAATTCCGCCGCATCGAGGAACAAGTTGTGGCGGAGGCTCTGACCCACGACGGAATCGTCTCACTTGGCGGTGGTGCCGTGATTTCGCAGGCGACCCGTGACCTGCTGGCAGACCATAACGTCGTCTACCTCGAGATCAGCATTGCAGAGGGCGTCCGCCGTACCGCGGGTAACAATTCGCGCCCGGTACTCCAGGCGGCTGACCCAGAGGCTCATTACCGCGCACTCTATGAGGCTCGCCGAGCTTTCTACGAAGATGCAGCCACTTTCAAGGTGCGTTCCGACGAACGTTCCCCGCAGCGCGTTGTAGCCGAGATCCTCAGCTACCTCGATGAAACCTGCGACGAGGCTTAACCGGCGACTATTAAATGGCGGTAGCTAATCACTGCCGCATAACCAGCAACTCCATACATTTCTTACGCTAACGACTAGGGACTGACAATGAACTCAACCCGCAGAATCCGTGTTGAAGGCCCATCCCCGTACACGGTGACCATGGGGCATGGACTCACCGAGCAGATTGCGGAGGCCGTTACCTTTGCCTCCCAGGTTGCGGTGATTCACCAGGGGAGCGTTCAAGAGCTGAGCTTCGGCGTCATCAAGGCACTGGCGGACAAGGGAGTCGATGCCTTCAGCATCCAGATTCCTGATGCGGAGGAGGGCAAGACGCTCACAGTTGCTGAAACAGTTTGGGACACTTTTGGTGAACGCGGTCTGGGCCGGCGTGACGCGGTAATCGCGATTGGCGGCGGTGCAGCCACAGATTTCGGTGGATTCGTCGCCGCCGCGTGGATGCGTGGAGTGAAGGTTATCCAGGTCCCGACAACGCTGCTCGGCATGGTCGACGCAGCTGTCGGCGGTAAGACCGGTATCAACACTGCAGCCGGAAAGAACCTGGTCGGCGCCTTCCACGAGCCTGCCGCGGTGTTCTGTGACCTGGATGTCCTGCGCACCTTGCCGAAGGCTGAACTGATTGCGGGCACGGCAGAGATCATCAAGGCTGGATTTATCGCGGACACGAAGATTCTCGATCTTTACGAGGCAAACCCGCAGACCTGCCTCGATGTTGACGGTGACTTGCCAGAACTGGTCGAGCGCGCGATTGCTGTCAAAGCACGCGTTGTCGCTGAGGATTTGAAGGAATCTGGCCTCCGCGAGATCCTTAACTATGGCCACACTTTCGGTCATGCAGTTGAGCACTTTGAAAACTACCGTTGGCGCCATGGCCACGCCGTAGCTGTAGGCATGGTTTATGTCGCCGAGCTGGCCAAGATCACCGGACATATTAATCAGGAACTTGTAGACCGCCACCGTCGCATCCTAGAGTCCATTGGGCTGCCAACGACCTACCAGGCGGGTCGTTTTACCGAGCTCTACGATGCTATGACCAGGGATAAGAAGAACCGCGATGGTGCGATCCGATTCGTTATTCTGGAAAACCCCGGTGAAACAGCCCGTCTTGAAGGCCCGGGCATGGATGACCTCGAGCGTGCATACGAACTGCTCTGCAACAGTGGGCAGGCCGCATCTGAGGAGTCAACCCGCTAATGACCTCTCTTCGTGCAGCAACGGATGCCACGACGGCGATTCCGACCGTGCTTGTTTTGAACGGCCCGAACCTCGATCGTCTGGGCAAGCGTCAGCCAGAAATTTACGGTGCCACTACTTTGGCCGATGTCGAATCTGAACTTCGTACCCTAGCCAAGGAGCTTGGCGTCGTAGTGGATTGCCGCCAATCCAACTATGAAGGTCAGCTCATCGAGTGGGTTCACGAAGCTGCTGATTACGGTTGGCCAGTAATTATCAATCCAGGAGGGTTGACACACACCTCCGTCGCCCTACGTGACGCGCTCGCCGAGATTGCCGACGGCCCGGGCTTCCACGAGGTTCATATTTCAAACATTCACGCCCGGGAGGAGTTTCGGCATCACTCGTATCTTTCGGCGCTTGCCGCGGGCGTTATCGTCGGATGTGGAACTGATGGCTATTCCATGGCACTGAGAAGGGTGAGTACGACACTATGACAGATATCTCCACGAACTACGCCGCCCGCCGAGCCGCTCTTATCGACGCATTGTCCGACAACGACTGCGACGGTTTCCTCACAGTCAATCCGACGCATGTTGGTTGGCTTACGGGTTTCCACGGCTCGAATGCTGGTTTGATTGTTGCGGCCAGTGGGGAAGCGCTGCTTTCCACCGACGGCCGCTATACGGTTCAGGCTGGCAAGCAGGCACCGGACGTGGAGTTACTCACCGCCCGCAACACCGGCGTGGCACTCGTCGGTCAAGCCCGAAAGTTGGATATTTCGCGTCTTGGTGTTGAATCTGAGTTCCTCACCATGGCTGCTTACCAAGAGCTAGAGGATGCCCGTCCACAGGCACTCGAGCTGGTATCGACTACGGGCGTCGTCTCTAAACTGCGGGAAATCAAGTCCGATACGGAACTCGTCGCTCTGCGCCACGTCGCCGACATCGCGGTCCGCGCATTCGAGGACTTGCTTCACGACGGCATCGTGGTCGCCGGCCGCAAGGAGCGCGAAGTCGCCGCAGAGTTGGAGTACCGGATGCGCATGCATGGTGCCGATCGGCCCAGCTTCGACACGATTGTCGCAAGCGGCCCGAATTCCGCCAAGCCACATCACGGAGCGGAAGATCGCGTAATCGAGGCAGGTGACCTGGTCACTATTGACTTTGGTGCCTTTGCCGGGGGCTACAACTCCGATATGACACGTACCCTCTTTGCCGGTGAGACGGCAACGTCGTCAAGCGAAAACAATCCGAACAGTACGTCGTCGGATCTGGCCGGCGCGATCGTTGCCGGTGTGGAGTTCGCAGACGAGAAAGCCCGAGAGATTTACAACGTCGTACTGGAAGCACAGCTGGCCGGCGTAAAAGCGGCCGTGCCAGGGGCCGATGTTGTGGCTGTTGACGCAGCATGCCGGGACATTATTGAAAATGCTGGTTATGGGGAACACTTCGTCCATTCCACCGGCCACGGGATTGGTATCGAGGTGCATGAGGCTCCATTTGCCGCTCGCACCGGCAAGGGGAAGTTGGCAGCTGGCATGACGTTGACCATCGAGCCTGGTATTTATGTTCCGGGGTTCGGCGGTGTGCGCATCGAAGATACGTTGATTATCACTGACACCGAGCCGGAAATTATTACACAGCTGCCGAAACCGCGAGCCTAACATCACGGCGTTTTTATTTTTCTCTCGATGAGATACGGAGTATCGTGGTTTCGTCAGAGAGCTTTTTAACAATTTCAGGAGAGTTTAGTTGGCTACCACCGCAGATTTTAAAAACGGTCTAGTTATCAAGCACGACAACAAGCTTCAGCAGATCGTGGAGTTCCAGCACGTCAAGCCAGGTAAGGGTCCGGCATTCGTCCGCACCAAGCTGAAGGACGTTCTGACCGGCAAGGTTGTTGACAAGACTTTCAACGCTGGTGTCAAGATTGAGACTGCTACCGTCGACCGCCGCGACATGACGTACCTGTACCACGACGGTGAAGGATACGTCTTCATGGACGACAAGACCTACGACCAGATTTCCATCCTGGATGCTCAGATGCCGGAGGGTGCTAAGTTCCTGCTTCCGGAAACCACCTGCCAGGTGTCCTTCCATGAGGGCAACGTTCTTTTCGCTGAAATGCCTGTTTCGGTCGAACTGAAGGTTGAGCAGACCGACCCGGGTCTGCAGGGCGACCGCTCCACCGGTGGCACCAAGCCGGCAACTTTGGAGACTGGCGCTGAGATTCAGGTGCCGCTGTTCATCGAAACCGGCGACGTTCTGAAGGTCGACACCCGTGACGGTTCCTACCTGTCCCGCGTCAACCACTAATTCCCTCATCTAGTTCACCCTTTTGTTGAGAGCGATACATACACATCCATGACTGAAAAGGATCACAAGTCCGTTGACACCTCGGATGCGCAGGAGTCCGCGAACGTTCGCGAACCTAACTACAAGCGCCACGGCGCGCGCTACCGTGCGCGCCGTCGTGCAGTAGATCTGCTTTTTGAGGCCGAGCAGCGAGGCGTCGACGTCGTCAAGCTTCTTGAAGAGCGGCTGGAAATGGTCCGTAATCCCGATTTGGATGTGAATCCAATTGCGGAGTACACCGAGCAGATTGTGCGCGGTGTAGCTGCGGAGATCATCGGTATCGACTCTACGATTTCTTCGTACCTGACGGAGGAGTGGCCGCTGCGTCGCCTACCGGCAGTCGACCGCGCTATTTTGCGTCTTTCCACCTGGGAGCTGTTCTACAACTCCGACGTGCCTCCGCGTGTGGCCGTGGTGGAAGGCGTTGAGCTGGCATCGGAATACTCCACTGATGTGGCGGCACCGTACATCAACGCAGTACTCGATGCTGAAGCCAAGATTGCCGACCAGGCACGCCTGGCAGCTGCAGCTGTGAGCACTTCGGTGGGCGAGTCCCAGTTCGATGAAGCTATCCAGGCACAGGCTGCCGCAAATGAGGAAGCTGACAAGGCATTGGTCGACTCCGATGAGATGGCTAAGATTACCGGCCTGGACATGAGCGATATTGCCAAGCTGGTGGCTGAAGACGTGGCTAAGAGCGAGAACGGGTCCTAGCCAGTAAAAGCGGCCGGGATTACTGCGAGTCAATCGCAGTCGTTTCTCGCGGATTGTCTGAAACTCCAAGTCCCTTTTTTGGGGGCTTGGAGCTTTGTTGCATTTAGAGGCAATCTAAGCGTGGGTGCTATTCTGGTCAGCGGAAGTTTGCACCGCGACCGTAGTTGCGGGTCATGCAGACTGATAATCAAATATCCACAATCAAGACATCCTTTAACGGACCGCACTGAGAGGCGGGGAAGGAGGTCACGATGAGCGAAGGAACGCCGCAAACAACCGAGCTGCTCAATGCAGACGAAGTTGCACGTACCGTCGCGCGCATCGCGCACCAAATTATTGAAAAAACTGCGCTGGATAGCCCAAATGCTGGGCGCGTAGTTCTCCTCGGCATTCCATCTGGTGGCGTGCCGCTGGCGGAAAAGCTAGCCGATTTGATTGAACAGTTCTCCGGCATACGTCCGGAAACTGGATCGCTCGATATCACCCTATACAGGGATGACTTGCGCAAGGGCCCGCACCGCGCCCTGCAGCCCACGAATATTCCGAACTCCGGAATTGACGGAACCACCGTTGTTCTCGTAGACGATGTCCTTTTCTCAGGTCGCACGATTCGTGCCGCACTCGACGCTATTGCTGATATCGGTCGCCCGCGAGTAATCCAGCTTGCAGTGCTGGTCGATCGTGGTCATCGCCAACTACCAATTCGCGCCGATTACGTCGGTAAGAATCTGCCAACTTCCCGCGACGAAGACGTCGATGTGCTGGTCGAGGCGCTTGACGGCCGCGACGCGGTTATTCTCACCCGGGCGGAGGAACAGTGAAACATCTGATTAGCATTGCGGATTTGACCAAGGATGAAATTGTCGGCCTGATGGATGAGGCCGATCGTTTTAAGGAGGTCATCCGCGGTCGGGAAATTAAGAAGCTGCCGACCCTGCGCGGCCGCACTATTTACAACCTCTTTTACGAGAACTCCACGCGCACCCGCTCATCTTTTGAGACTGCGGGTAAGTGGATGAGCGCCGATGTTATTAATATCTCAGCTTCCTCTTCCTCTGTGAAGAAGGGCGAGAGCCTGAAAGACACCGCGCTGACTTTGGATGCTATCGGCGGCGATGCCATCGTCGTTAGGCACCCATCGTCGGGAGCGGCACAGCTGATCGCCAAGTGGACTGAGGAATTTGGCAACGGCCCATCGATCATCAACGCGGGTGACGGAAAGCACCAGCACCCGACGCAGGCTCTCCTGGACGCGGTGACGTTGCGTCAGCGTCTCGGTGGAATTGAGGGGCGCAAGGTCGTCATCGTTGGCGATATCCTGCATTCTCGCGTCGCCCGCTCTAACGCCGATCTCCTGAGCAAGCTCGGCGCCGAAGTCGTCTTCGTCGCCCCACCGACGTTGCTGCCATTTGGCATCGAGACCTGGCCGGTGCGTGTTGCCTACCGCATGGAAGACGAGATCCGAGATGCTGATGCCGTGATGATGCTCCGCGTTCAGCAGGAGCGCATGAACGGAGGTTTCTTCCCATCCCATCGCGAATACGCCACTCGCTACGGGCTGTCGAAGGCTCGTGAGAAGATGCTTCGCGACGACTGCATTGTGATGCACCCAGGTCCGATGCTTCGTGGCATGGAAATTAACGATGCCGTCGCTGATCTGCCGCGCACTGCCGTGCTGCAGCAGGTAGCCAACGGTGTCCACGTCCGCATGGCAGTTCTTTTCACACTGCTGACCTCAAGCGTTTCCGCCAACTTGGAAGGGCAGGCATAAATGTCGAATCGCAATGAATATGACGAAGCCTCGTACCCCGAGGTAGGACCATTGGCAGCACCTGCACGGGGACAACTACTGCTGAAGGGTGTGCGTCCCTACGGTGAAGGCGAAGATGTCGACGTCTTGATTGACGATGGCGTTATCGCTGAGATTGGCGAAAACCTCACGGCCGAGGACGGGGTAGAGGTCCTGGAGTTCGACTCCCTCGTTCTTCTGCCAGGTCTGGTCGACATCCATGTGCACCTGCGTGAGCCGGGCCGTGAAGATACGGAAACCCTGGCCACTGGTTCGGCTGCCGCAGCACGCGGTGGTTTCACCGCAGTGTTCACTATGGCCAATACCGCTCCGGTAACCGACGACCCTTCGATTGCTGAGTCGGTATGGCTCAAGGGCCAGGCGCTGAACCTCTGCGACATTCACCCGGTCGGCTCTATTACTAAGGGCCTGAAGGGCGAGACGCTGACCGAGTTCGGCATGATGGCAGACTCGCAGGCGAAGGTACGCATGTTCTCCGATGACGGTAAGTGCGTCGACAATCCGCTGATTATGCGCCGCGCGATTGAATACGCCCGCGGCGAAGACGTATTGCTGGCGCAGCACTGCGAAGATCCGCGTCTGACCGCAGATGCATCGGCCCACGAAGGTGCGACCGCCGCACGTCTGGGCCTGACCGGGTGGCCGCGCGTAGCCGAGGAGTCCATCGTGGCCCGAGATGCCATCATGGCTCGCGACTACGGCGGACGCATGCACATCTGCCACGCTTCCACCGAAGGCACTGTTGAGCTGGTCAAGTGGGCAAAGGAGCATGACATTCCGCTGACCGCCGAGGTTACCCCACATCACCTAATTCTCACCGATGAGAAGCTGGAGACCTACGACGGCGTCTACCGCGTCAACCCGCCCCTGCGTGAGCAGCGCGACACCCTGGCTCTGCGTCAGGCTCTGATTGACGGGATTATTGACTGTGTCGCTACCGACCATGCTCCGCACGGCTCTGAAGAAAAGTGCTGCGAGTTCGAGCACGCTAAGCCCGGCATGCTTGGTCTGGAGACCTCGATGCCAATCATCGCCGAAGAGTTCGTTTTGAAGGGCGATTGTGATTGGCGCTGGCTGGCCAAGGTCATGAGTGAGCGTCCTGCTCAAATTGTGAAGCTGCCGGGACACGGCCGACCAATCGCTGTCGGTGAGCCTGCCAACCTGACCGTTGTTGACCCGGGCAAAAAGTGGACGGTCCGCGGCGAAGACCTGGCGTCGAAGTCCGAGAACACTCCTTATGAGGAAATGGAGATGGCCGTGTCCGTGGCAGCTACCGTGCTGCGCGGTAAGGTGACCGCTCTTAACGGAGAGGTCGCTGGATAATATTCATGTCAACGCATAACGATTCATATGCGTCCCGTATGATTAATGTAAATTCCTCGCACGCTACCCAACTGAAAGGCAATAACGTGAGCAACGAGTCGCAGGCCGCGGCCGCTACAGCGGCAGTCCTGGTATTGGCAGATGGACGAGTGTTCCGCGGACGCGGTTTTGGCGCCACCGGTACGACCCTGGGGGAGGCAGTTTTTACCACCGCTATGACGGGTTACCAGGAAACCCTGACGGACCCGTCCTACCACCGACAGCTGATTGTGGCTACCGCACCACAGATCGGTAACACCGGTTGGAATGACGAGGACTACGAGTCCCGTGGAAACAAGATTTGGGCAGCGGGCTTTATTATCCGCGATCTATCGCGTATTCCCTCCAACTGGCGCTCCGAGCGCAGCTTGGAAGATGAGCTGAAGGCACAGGGCATCATCGGTATCCGCCAGATTGATACCCGCGCGCTGGTTCGCCATTTGCGCGACAATGGCTCGATTGCCGCTGGTATTTTCTCTGGTGAGGACGCACAGCAACCCGTCGATAAGCTGGTGGAAATCGTTCGCGCTCAGCCTGCGATGAAGGGCGCGGATCTGGCTCGCGAGGTCAGCACCGATCAGGCCTATGTTGTGGAAGCACAGGGGGAGAAGAAGGCACGTGTTGTGGCCTACGACCTGGGCATTAAGTCCAACACCCCGCGTGAGCTGGCTAAGCGTGGCCTGGAAGTCGTAGTGGTTCCGGCTAACACTCCGTACGAAGATATTAAGAAAGAATACCAGCCGGATGGCGTCTTCTTGTCCAACGGCCCGGGTGACCCGGCAACTGCTGATGAGATGGTTGCGGTCGCCAAGGCCGCACTCGATGACGGCATGCCGCTATTCGGTATCTGCTTCGGTAATCAGATTCTTGGTCGGGCACTCGGCCTGAACGCCTACAAGCTGGTCTTCGGCCACCGCGGCGTCAATGTTCCGGTGAAGGACCACCGCACTGGCCGCATCTTTATCACCGCTCAGAACCACGGCTTCGCACTTGAAGGCAAGGCCGGCGAGAGTTTCGATACTCCGTGGGGCGAGGCAGAGGTTACGCACACTTGCCTTAACGACGACGTCGTTGAAGGTGTCGCACTGAAGAACGGCATGGCCTTTTCTGTGCAGTACCACCCAGAGTCCGCAGCCGGCCCGCACGATGCGCACTCTCTCTTCGATGACTTCCTGGAGCTGATTCAGAAGGTCGATTTCAACAAGTCCGCAACCGGAAACTCGAACAAGTAGGAAAGGGCTAAGGGACCTAACACCATGCCACGTCGTACAGACATCAACCACGTACTGGTTATCGGCTCCGGCCCGATTGTTATCGGTCAGGCCTGCGAGTTCGATTACTCCGGCACCCAGGCTTGCCGCGTGCTGCGCGAAGAGGGCCTGCGAGTCACGCTGGTTAACTCTAACCCGGCAACGATTATGACTGACCCGGAGTTCGCAGACTCCACCTACATCGAGCCGATTGAAACCAAGTACATCGAAAAGATCCTGGCCAAGGAAGCTGCAGAGGGCAACCCGATTGACGCTGTCCTGGCAACTCTCGGTGGCCAGACTGCACTGAACGCAGCTATTCAGCTGGACCGCGAGGGCATTCTGGAAAAGTATAATGTCGAGCTGATTGGCGCTGATATTCCGGCCATTCAGCGCGGTGAGGATCGCCAGATGTTCAAGGACATCGTCGCCAAGATTGGTGGCGAGTCCGCTCGTTCCCGCGTCTGCCACAACATGGAAGAAGTCCATGAGACTGTTGCAGAGCTCGGTCTTCCGGTCGTTGTTCGCCCCTCGTTCACCATGGGTGGTCTGGGCTCCGGTCTGGCTTTCAACCAGGAAGACCTCGACCGTATTGCAGGTGGCGGCCTAGCCGCATCGCCCGAGGCCAATGTTCTGATTGAGGAGTCCATCCTCGGTTGGAAGGAATTTGAGCTCGAGCTCATGCGCGATGGCGACGACAACGTTGTCGTGGTCTGCTCCATTGAAAACGTTGATGCCCTCGGTGTCCACACTGGTGACTCGGTAACTGTCGCTCCGTCGATGACTCTGACCGACCGCGAGTTCCAGACCATGCGTGACCAGGGCATCGCAATCCTGCGTGAGGTCGGCGTTGACACCGGTGGCTGTAACATCCAGTTCGCCATCAATCCAAATGACGGCCGCATCATCACCATTGAGATGAACCCGCGCGTCTCCCGCTCCTCGGCGCTTGCTTCCAAGGCAACTGGTTTCCCGATTGCAAAGATTGCTGCCAAGCTGGCTATCGGCTACACCCTCGATGAGATCACCAACGACATCACCGGTGAAACCCCAGCTGCGTTTGAGCCGGTGCAGGACTACGTGATTGTCAAGGCTCCACGCTTTGCTTTCGAGAAGTTCCCTGGTGCTGACGACACGCTGACCACCACCATGAAGTCCGTCGGTGAGGCCATGGCTATCGGCCGCAACTACATCGGCGCGCTCGGTAAGGTCATGCGCTCGCTGGAGAACAAGCCAGCTGGTTTCTGGACCGTTCCGGATGAGGACTTCGCAGGTGAACGCGCAAACGATGTCAACGCTGTCCTTGAGGACCTGAAGCGTCCGACTGAAGGCCGCATCTACGACGTTGAGCTGGCTCAGCGTTTGGGTGCTTCCATTGAGCAGATCCACGAAGCTTCTGGCCTCGATCCGTGGTTTATTGCCGAGATGGAAAACCTGCAGGATATCCGCAAGGAGCTTATCGACGCTCCGGTGGTGACCTCCGATCTACTTCGCGAAGCTAAGTACTGGGGTCTCTCCGACGCCCAGATTGCTGCTCTGCGTCCGGAGTTGGCCGGGGAAGGCGGCGTGCGTGAGCTGCGCTGGCGCCTGAATATCCACCCGGTATTCAAGACAGTCGATACCTGCTCCGCCGAGTTCGAAGCACAGACTCCGTACCACTACTCGGCATACGAACTGGACCCGGCTGCTGAGTCCGAGGTCGTTCCGCAGACCGAGAAGGAAAAGGTGATCATCCTCGGTTCCGGTCCGAACCGCATCGGCCAGGGCATTGAGTTCGACTACTCCTGTGTTCACGCAGCCCTCGAGCTCTCCCGCGTTGGCTACGAGACCGTCATGGTCAACTGCAACCCGGAAACCGTCTCCACCGACTACGACACCGCAGACCGTCTCTACTTTGAGCCGTTGACCTTCGAGGATGTCCTTGAGGTCTACCACGCTGAGAGCCAGTCTGGAAAGGTCGCAGGCGTCATTGTTCAGCTCGGTGGCCAGACTCCGCTGGGCCTGGCTGAGCGTCTGCAGACCGCAGGTGTTCCGATTGTCGGCACTAGCCCGGAGGCAATCGACCTGGCTGAGGACCGTGGTGAGTTCGGCAAGGTCCTGGCTGAGGCCAACCTGCCGGCGCCGGAGTTCGGTACCGCCACCTCCTTCGCAGAAGCTCGCCAGGTTGCCGCTGGCATCGGTTACCCGGTGCTGGTCCGTCCGTCCTACGTCCTCGGCGGCCGTGGCATGGAAATCGTCTACGATGAGGCCACCCTGGAGGACTACATCAACCGCGCTACCGAGCTGTCCAATGAGCACCCGGTACTGGTTGACCGCTTCCTGGACAGCGCCATCGAAATCGATGTTGATGCACTGTGTGATGGGGAAGAGGTCTACCTCGGCGGCGTCATGGAACACATCGAGGAAGCCGGTATTCACTCCGGTGACTCCGCGTGTGCGCTGCCTCCGATGACTCTGTCCGGAAGCATCATCGACAAGGTGCGTGAATCCACCAAGGCACTGGCACACGGCATCGGTGTGAAGGGCCTGATGAACGTTCAGTACGCACTCAAGGACGAGACCCTCTACGTCATCGAAGCCAACCCGCGTGCATCTCGTACCGTACCGTTTGTCTCCAAGGCAACCTCGGTTCCGCTGGCTAAGGCCGCATCCCGCGTCATGATGGGTACTACAATCGCGGAACTGCGCGAAGAGGGCATGATTCCGTCCAACTTCGACGGCGGTTCTCTGCCCGCTGACGCTCCGATTGCGGTTAAGGAAGCCGTCCTGCCGTTCAACCGCTTCCGCGACTTTGAGGGCCGCGCTCTCGACAGCCTGCTGAGCCCGGAGATGAAGTCCACCGGTGAAGTCATGGGTCTGGCCGACAACTTTGGTGCTGCTTTCGCCAAGGGAGAGCTGGCCGGTTTCGGTGAGTTGCCGACCGAGGGCACGATCTTCGTCTCGCTGGCCAACCGCGATAAGCGCACTCTGGTATTCCCGATTCTCACGCTGGCGGATATGGGCTTCCGCATCCTGGCAACGGAGGGTACTGCCGGCATGCTGCGCCGCAACGGTGTCGAGTGTGAGGTCGTCGCAAAGCGTACGACTGATTCCGAAGCGCCGTCTGACGAGCGCGACATTGTCGACATGATCCGCGACGGTGAGGTTGACATCATTATCAACACCCCATCCGGTTCCGCTGGCGCACGTTCTGACGGATACGAGATTCGCGCCGCTGCGGTGAGCCAGGGCGTAACTTGTGTGACTACCGCTCAGGGTGCTGTCGCCGCACTGCAAGGCATCCTGGCACTGCGCAACGGTGAGATGAGCGTTAAGGCTCTGCAGGAGCTCCACCCGGCAGAGTTGGCTGCTCAGGAGCAGGTCTAACATGACCGCGAAGGCTGAAGGATCCGCAGTGCGGACAATTAAGGGTTTCGGCGATCGCCTCAGCGAGGTTGTCGCCGAGCGCGGCCGGCTCTGTGTGGGAATCGACCCGCACCCTAGGTTGCTGGATGCCTGGCAGCTACCGCGATCGGCAGAAGGTCTAGAGCGCTTTGCCACCACATGCGTCGAAGCGTTTGGTGACATCGTTGCCGTCGTCAAGCCCCAGGTGGCGTTCTTCGAAGCCTACGGTTCCAAGGGCTTTGCCGTCCTGGAGCGGACGTTGGCGGACCTGAAGGACGCAGGTGCGCTGTCGATTGCAGATGCCAAGCGTGGCGATATCGGTTCGACTATGGCTGCATACGCCGAAGCCTGGCTGTCGGATAGCTCGCCGCTAGCCGCCGACGCACTGACGGTATCTCCGTACCTTGGGTTCGGTGCTCTTGATCCGGCGGTTTCGTTGGCGTTGGAGAACGGACGGGGCTTGTTTGTGCTGGCCGCGACGTCCAATCCGGAAGGTGCGTCAGTGCAAAAGGCGATGGTTTCGGGTGAGACTCTGGCTCAGACCATGGTCAACCAGGCAGCCGCTATTAATGCTCGCCAAATTGACGGTGGTGCAAAGGCGGGCAGCATCGGCGTTGTTGTTGGCGCAACGCTTGACGACGCCCCGGTGCTCAGTGACCTGCGCGGTCCCATTCTCATGCCCGGTGTGGGAGCTCAGGGTGGAACCCCGGCAGATGTAGATCGTCTGGCAGGGGAATCCAAGGGGCTTGCACTGCCGAATATTTCGCGTGCGATTCTCTCCGCTGGACCTGATCCTGCTGCGCTGCGGCGCGCAACGATTGAAGCTGCAGCTCCGTTCCTTTCCGAGAGTTAGCAGCAGTTCGCCGAATTGTCAGAAGCCCGCGGGGACACCTCATAGAACAGGTGCCCCTGCGGGCTCTTCCGTACCTAGCTGCCGGGATTTTCCTAATGACCCTCGGATGGCGGTGGCGTAGGTATAGGCAAGTTACTGTGACAATTCCTAGGAGATTTCGTACAAAAACCGTGGTCAATTTCCATTCTCCTGGGCAAACGGTGCTACAATCGCCGGAGTTGGTTGACCACGACCGAAAGGTGGGGCGGATAAAGCCCCGGTGTCATTTTTATCGACACCCCGTCAGCATTTGCCTCAACAACCGGTGAGTGCGGTACGGTCTCCAATCGTTAAGCACGGTGTCGTTGCCTGCCTTTGGTGGACGCGAGGCTCGTGCTAGTAAATAAGAAGCTAACCAATCTATTTTTACGGAGGAACACGTGGCCCTTCCGCAGTTGACCCCGGAGCAGCGTGCAGCAGCACTCGAGAAGGCAGCTCAGGCCCGCAAGGTACGCGCAGAGCTCAAGGACAAGCTGAAGCGTGGCGCTATCGACCTGCCAGAGGTTCTCAAGCAGGCTGACGAGAACGAGATCATCGGCAAGATGAAGGTCTCCGCTCTGCTCGAGGCTCTGCCGAAGGTCGGCAAGGTCAAGGCGCAGGACATCATGAATGACCTGGAGATTGCTCAGACCCGCCGTCTGCGTGGCCTGGGTGACCGTCAGCGTCGCGCTCTGCTGGAGCGTTTCGGCTACGCAGTGGAGGACTAGTCGCAGTGGCCGGGAATGAAAACGGTCAGTTGGTAGTCCTCGCCGGCCCTGCCGGTGTAGGAAAATCCACTGTTGTCAGTCGGCTTCGTGCCGAGGTTCCCGGACTGTACTTCAGCGTTTCCATGACCACCCGCGCCGCACGGCCGGGGGAGGTCGATGGCCGCGACTATTTCTTCGTGACCCCAGAGAAGTTCCAACAGCATATTGATGCAGGAGAGATGCTCGAGTGGGCCGAAATCCACGGTGGTCTGCAGCGTTCTGGTACGCCGCGCGGCCCGGTGGATAAAGCTCTCGCCGAGGGGCGTCCAGTACTCGTTGAGGTGGATCTGGCGGGAGCCCGCTCCATCCGTAAGGTAGCGCCCAATGCTCACCTGCTGTTCTTGGCTCCGCCAAGCTGGGAGATTCTCGTCAGCAGGCTCACTGGTCGTGGCACGGAAACCGAGGCGCAAGTCAAGCGTCGCCTGGAAACCGCACGAGTGGAAATGGATGCTCAGCACGAATTCGATGAGGTCGTTGTCAACGACAACGTCGATGATGCTGTCGCGGCCATCGCTCGGGCGCTGACTACTGGTAAGTAACAGGGCGACTCCACATCATAGATAGTAGAAATCGCTTTCGAGCAATGGTGTTTCTATTGCTATGACGATTTTTATTGTCACCCCAGTAACTCACGTTCTATTGAGGAAAGATTTCTCGTGACCCAGGAAAATACCGCCACCGAGGCAGTGTTCGACCCGCCAATTGGTATTACCAACCCGCCGATCGATGAGCTGCTTGGTAAGGCTTCTTCGAAGTACGCTCTGGCTATCTTCGCTGCCAAGCGTGCACGCCAGATTAATGACTACTACCAGCAGATTGACGAAGGCATGCTGGAGTACGTTGGCCCGCTGGTTACTCCGGGGGTCGCTGAGAAGCCTCTGTCCATCGCTCTTCGTGAAATCAACGCTGGTCTGCTGGACCACACTGAGGGCTAGAGCATTTCCTTAAGGGGAGATATCTGTATGCATGCCGCCGGTAATGCTGACGTATCCGAATGTTTAAAGGTTGTCGTCGGGGTTGCCGGCGGCATCGCTGCATATAAGGCCGCACACGTTGTTCGAGGCTTCAAGGAACTTGGTCACGATGTTCGTGTCGTTCCCACTGAGTCCGCATTGAACTTTGTAGGTGCAGCTACTTTCGAGGCGCTGTCGGGGAACCCGGTGTCGACTACAGTTTTTGACGCAGTCGATGAGGTTCAGCATGTCCGCGTGGGGCAGGAGGCCGACCTCGTCGTCGTGGTTCCCGCGACTGCCGACTTTATGGCGCGCGCCGCGCACGGGCGTGCCGACGACCTGCTCACCGCAACCTTGCTTGTGGCGACTTGCCCAGTGGTGTTGGCCCCTGCGATGCACACCGAAATGTGGAACCATCCAGCTACGCGGGATAATGTCGCGACTCTTCGTCGCCATGGCACTATTGTCTTCGATCCGGCCCATGGCCGTTTGACTGGTAAGGACACCGGTCCAGGTCGCCTGCCGGAGCCAGAGCAGATTGTTTCACTAGCATTGGCAGCGGTCGAGAATCCACGCCACTTCCGCCGCGACTTCGAGGGCGTACGCTTCATGATTACTGCCGGTGGCACCCGTGAGGCTATCGACCCGGTACGTTTTATCGGCAACCACTCCTCAGGTCGTCAGGGCTTCGCGCTAGCCGAGATGGCAGCACAGCGTGGCGCTCAGGTCACCGTGGTGGCAGGACATACGGATCAGTTGCCGACACCACTGGGCGCGAATGTTGTAAGGGTTGATTCCACTTTGGAGATGGCCGAGGCCGCGCACGAACACTCCAAGCTGGCCGATGTCTGCATTTTTGCCGCCGCCGTCGCCGACTTCCGTCCGGCATCGACCGCTGGGGCCAAGATGAAGAAGGGCGTCGCAGACGACGCGTTGAGCAACATTCAGCTCGTAGAAAACCCAGATATTCTGGCTACCACTGTGGAGCGTCGTAAAGCGGGCGAGATTCCGGCGACCACGACGATGGTGGGCTTTGCGGCTGAGACCGGTGACGAGACGACGACGCCGCTCGAGCTTGCGAAGCAGAAGATTGTTCGCAAGGGCTGCGATTTGCTCATGTGTAACGACGTCTCGGGTGGGCAAACTTTCGGTGCGACTGACAATGTCGGATGGTTGCTGTCTCTCGATGGCGAGCAGTGGGACGTGCCGCGGGGCTCAAAATTCTCGGTGGCCGGTTCGATTTTGGATGCAGTTTCCGAGCTGCGACAGGAACCTCAGCCAGCGGAGTAGCCGGTGCCTACTACGGCGACTGAACCGCTTGGTCTATAATTATCGAATCAAACGAAAACCCACGCCGCAGCGACACCGCAGGGGTGGGGAAATAATCTAGAAGAAAGTTGTACTGCTCGTGGCCTCTAATCTTCGGCTGTTTTCCAGTGAATCTGTTACCGAGGGGCACCCAGATAAGATTTGCGACTCGATTTCGGACTCCATCCTTGACGCTATGCTCGCGCAGGATTCTGCATCGATGGTCGCCGTCGAGACTGTGGTGACTACCGGTTTAGTCCATGTTGTTGGCGAGGTTCGCACGAAAAGCTACGTCGACATCCCCGGTATTGTCCGGAGTCGATTGAAGGAGATCGGTTTCGATTCTTCTGAAAAGGGCTTTGACGGCAAAACCTGTGGTGTCTCCATTTCGATCGGTGAGCAGTCCTCAGACATCCACGACGGTGTGCACACTTCTCTGGAAGCACGCAGCTCTGGTGGAGAAGTCGAAGCAGAAGATCTCAAGGGCGCTGGCGACCAGGGGCTGATGTTCGGCTACGCTACCAACGAAACGCCGGAGTATATGCCGCTACCGATTGCACTGGCGCACCGCCTGGCTCGCCGCTTGACGCAGGTACGCAAGGAAGGGATCGTCCCATCGCTTCGACCGGATGGTAAGACTCAGGTCACCTTCGCTTACGACGAAGACAATAGCCCGGCGTACTTGGACACCGTTGTGGTGTCCACGCAGCACGACCCGGACGTCACCCAGGAGTGGATCACCGAGCAGATTAAGACTCACGTCGTCGATTGGGTGCTCGACGACGCTAACCTGCGCGAGCGTTTTGTTACCGATGAATTGAAGCTGCTGGTTAACCCTTCTGGCCAGTTTATTATCGGTGGCCCGATGGGCGATGCCGGCCTGACCGGTCGCAAGATTATCGTCGACACTTACGGCGGTATGGCTCGTCACGGTGGCGGCGCGTTCTCGGGCAAGGACCCGTCAAAGGTGGACCGCTCCGGCGCTTATGCCACCCGTTGGGTTGCGAAGAATGCCGTGGCCGCGGGTCTGGCTGACCGCCTCGAGATTCAGGTCGCCTACGCTATCGGTCGCGCTCGCCCAGTGGGCCTCTACGTCGACTCTTTCGGCACTGGTCACGTTTCAGACGACGCCATCCGCGAGGCTATCAACAAGGTCTTCGACCTTCGTCCGGCCGCTATTATTCGTGACCTGGACCTGCTGCGCCCGATTTATGCACAGACCTCCACCTACGGTCACTTCGGCCGAACTGACTTGGACCTGCCGTGGGAGCAGCTCAACCGCGTTGAAGAGCTCCGCGCAGCCGCTGGCCTGGGATAAACACCACCCGCCAGCATTACCCTGGGGTAGGGCAGTAGAGTAAGATTCTATGACCGCCGCCCCCTTCGCACCCGCCGCCGCAGCTGAGAAGCTGCCAGTCGCGCGGGTGCTTCCGCTTTTGGGGCTGCCGCAGTTAGATCGCCCCTTCGACTACCTGGTTCCGCGCGCGCTAGCGGAGGAAGCGGTCGTCGGTTGCCGCGTGCGGATTCGCTTCCACGGCCAGTTGGTCAATGCGCTGGTGCTGGAGCGCTGTACCACGCCCACTCACGACGGCAAACTGTCCTATCTCAAGGATGTCATCAGCTCTGAGGTTGTCTATCCGCCTCAGCTTCGACGGTTGGTGGATTCTCTGGCGGAGTATTACGGCGCAACGCGCTCAAACATCATTCGCTCCGCCATCCCAACCCGTCATGCACGGGCCGAACGTGCTCGCAAGGAGAACATGCCCCCGACGTGGGAGGAGTTGGGAAAGCTTGCCACCGAAGATCCGGACCTTTCCGCTTGGGGCAACTATGTCTTCGGCGAATCCTTTGTCGATTCCGTCCGCAAGGGTGCCCCGGCACGCGCAGCGTGGCAGCCAGTTCCAGGCGAACAGGTGGCAACCATGCTCGGCGCACTCAGCGTTTCGGTCGCGCGCGATGGTGGCGGTGTTCTCATCATTGTGCCGGACGCACGCACACAGGCGCGCTTTGAGAGCGCTTTTCGCGAGCTTATTTCTGCCCGTCAGCTCACTCTTCTCGGGGCTGGCCTCGGTCCCGAGTCCCGCTATCGCCGCTACCTGGATATCCTTCACGGCCAGGGGCGCATAGTCGTCGGCACGCGTTCGGCAGCATACGCGCCAGTGAAGAATCTGCGTTTAGCAGTGATTATCGATGATGGCGATGACAACCTCGTGGATCCCCGCGCACCCTACGTGCACTCTCGCGAGGTGTTGGTGACGCGTAGTGCGCAGGAAGGATGCGCTCTCATCTTTGCGTCGTATAGCCGTACAGCCGAGGTGCAGCTGCTCGTCTCCTCAGGTTGGGCGCACAATCTGGTCGCGGGAACTGACACCCTGGCTGAGTCCATGCCGGAGATGATTGCCTCGACGGACACTTCCGAAGACCCGGATGACGTCAGTAGGGGACGCCTTCCTGCCATCGCTTTTCGACGGGCAAAGGCCGCGCTGCGCGAAGAGCTTCCGATCCTGGTCCAGGTACCTCGCAAGGGATATGTGCCGACACTGTCGTGCCGCTCCTGTGGCGCGCCTGCGCGCTGTCGCTGGTGTAACGGTCCACTGGGAATTCCACCGTCCGATAGCCCGGACGACCCGGCACCACCGACGTGTCGGTGGTGTGGTCGTATTGACATTCACCACCGTTGCCATAGCTGCGGTTCCACCAAGATTCGGCCGGTCGTGGTCGGCAGTGAACGTACGGCAGAGGAGTTTGGCCGTATTTTCAGTCCATTCCCGGTCATCGCTTCCTCTGGAGAACGCATTGTTGACGACATTCCCGAAGGCCCGAGGGTCGTGGTGGCCACGCCGGGAGCCGAGCCTTATTCGCCGGAGGGCTACGGTGCAGTGATGCTGCTGGACACTTGGGCGATGCTTGGCCGGCAGGACTTGCGCGCTCATGAAGAGGCCTATGCGCATTGGTCTCGGGCTGTCACGCTTGCCCGTCCGCGGGAGCAAGGCGGGGCGGTGGTTATCGATGCGGATGCTGCAGTCCCGACTGTGGCCGATCTTCTGGCATGGGACGCGGTAGGCGCTGCGAACAGGGAATTGGCCGACCGCACAGCTGCCGCTCTGCCTCCGGCCTTTCACGTGGCAGCGGTGGATGGGACTGAAGAGGGCCTGCGTAACTTCATGGAGTCCCTGGAAGTCCCATCGGGTGCGGAAATTCTGGGGCCGGTAGACCTTCCCCGCAACGCCAGGCCACCAGCGGGCGTGGAGCCGGGTGCACCTATTCAGCGGATGTTGATTCGCTGTGACCGTCGTCAAGCACGGGTAGTGGGAGCGGCGTTGAAGGCAGCACAGGTCGTTCGCGCGACTAGGAAGGACCCGACGCCGGTGCGCGTTGTCGTCGATCCGATTAATTTCGGCTAGCTGCTAAAATGAGCGCGTTATTGCTTGATTCACACCAGTTTTCTTGGAGGCTCTAAGTTCATGGCAGTTCGTGAGGTACGTCTTTTCGGCGATCCGGTGTTGCTGTCCAAGGCGGAAACCGTCACTGATTTCGACGCGACGCTGTCGCACCTGATTGATGACATGTTCGACACCATGGACGAGCAACAGGGTGTCGGGCTCGCAGCAAACCAGGTTGGCGTGCTGCAGCGCGTCTTCGTCTACGACTGCAATGGCACCCGCGGGCACATCGTCAATCCGGAATGGGAAGCCATCGGCGATGAGACTGTCCACGAAATCGAAGGATGCCTGTCTATCCCGGGGATTAATGGACCCGTGACTCGGCACGCACGTGTGCGCGTTACTGGCCAGGATCGCCACGGCACACCGGTGAGCTTCGAAGCTGACGATCTGCTGGCTCGCTGCGTGCAGCATGAAAGCGACCACCTGGACGGTGTGCTGTTTTTGAAGCGTCTCGAGGGCGACGAGCGCAAGACCGCGATGCGCTCTCTGCGTGAGCAGGAATGGTTCCTCAACCGCGGTTAACTCACCTGCGCCTAGCCCCCCCCGGGCGTGGCGCCCCGAGTTTCATCACTAGATTAACTAGAACAACTAGGTCCACCAGGAAGGAATCCACTTACTGTGCGCCTGATTTTTGCCGGAACCCCGGAACCCGCTGTCGTTGCACTGAAGAAGTTACTCGAAGACTCCCACCATGAGATCGTTGCTGTTCTCACTCGCCCCGATGCCCGCCGTGGCCGCGGTAAGTCGCTTTCGCCCTCGCCGGTGAAGGCTCTGGCCTTGGAACACGACATTCCCGTTCTCACCCCGACTACCCTGCGCGATGCGGAAATCCAACAGCAGATCCGCGAACTAAACGCCGACTGCATCCCGGTCGTCGCCTACGGCAATCTCGTGCCGGAGGAGTTGCTCGATGTACCGATGCACGGCTGGGTAAATCTGCATTTCTCACTGCTTCCTGCTTGGCGAGGTGCCGCGCCGGTGCAGGCAGCTATCGCCGCTGGCGACGAAGTCACGGGTGCCAGTACCTTCCGGATTGAAAAGGGCCTGGATACCGGACCAGTTTTCGGTACCGTCACCGAAGCGATTCGCTCGACCGATAATGCCGACGACCTTTTGACCCGCCTCGCATTCTCCGGCGCGGATCTTCTAACCGCCACCATGGACGGCATCGAAGCAGGTGCGTTGCGTCCGACTGCTCAGCCGGAACAGGACGTCAGCTACGCCGCTAAGTTCGGGCCGGAGGATGCCCGAATCGTTTGGACTCAGCCGCGACATCTTCTCGACCGCCGCGCTCGCGCGTTCACGCCTGCTCCAGGTGCGTGGACGACCCTCGACGGCTCACGTTTGAAGGTCGGAGAGCTCACCCCGCTTTCCGACGAGGACAGCGCTGCGGTCGACGAGGTGCGAAAGGCAGCTGCTCCAGAGGTGGCAGCCGCCACACCAGGTGAGTTGGTAGTGGAGAAACACCGGGTATCCGTGCGTTGTGCCGATGGCTATGTGCAGCTGGTGAAGGTGCAGCCACAGGGTAAGAAGATGATGGATGCGTCCGACTGGGCGCGAGGTAGCCAACCCGGCGGAAAGGTCTGCGAGTAAATGGACAACGACAAACCCCGCCACACCGGTGGCGGACGGCAG
The DNA here is from genome assembly GCF_001809455.1 of Corynebacterium sp. HMSC074C11. Taxonomy (NCBI): domain Bacteria; kingdom Bacillati; phylum Actinomycetota; class Actinomycetes; order Mycobacteriales; family Corynebacteriaceae; genus Corynebacterium; species Corynebacterium sp. HMSC074C11. Next base: position 172,842 of record NZ_KV797729.1, on the reverse strand, counting down.
CGCAGCAACTGCGGCGGACAGAACCGCGATGACCGCAACCGTAACCGTGACACCCGAGGAGGGGATAATCGCGGTGGCATTGACCAGCCACGCAAGGTCGCGCTGAAGGTACTAGCTGACGTTCGCGAGAAGGATGCTTACGCAAACCTGCTGCTGCCCAAGTTGCTGAAGACACACAAGCTCAAGGGGCGGGATGCTGCTTTTGCAACGGAGCTGACGTACGGCACACTGCGGGCGGAAGGCCTGTTGGACGCCGTGATTGAGGCATCGTCGTCACGCCCGTTAAGCGATATTGCTGGACCGGTGATGGACGTGCTACGCCTGGGCACGTACCAGCTGCTGCGTACGCGCGTCGACGCCTACGCAGCGGTCGATACCTCGGTGCGGGCAGTGGCGAAGGTGGCGGGACCTGGCGCGCGCGGCTTTGTCAATGCCATTTTGAGGAAGGTCTCCTCGAAGACCGAAAGCGAATGGGTGGCTGAGATTGCGCCGGATCCCGCGACCGATCCGATTGGCTACGTGGCAATGAAGCATGCCCACCCGCGCTGGATTGCTATGGAGTTTGCCCGCGCACTCGGTGCACAAGCCGGTGAGCTGCAGCAGGCACTCGCTGCCGACGATGCCCGCCCGCTGGTGCACTTGGTCGCTCGTCCGGGCGAGATTACTGCTGAAGAATTGGCACTGATCACTGGCGGTGAAGAGGGACAGTGGTCGCCGTACTGCGTGCGCTTGGACTCCGGTGCCCCAGGAGAGTTGGAGCCGGTCCGACAGGGTTTGGCTGCGGTGCAGGACGAGGGTTCTCAGCTCATTGCGCGTGCCGTCACCATGGCACCCGTTGCCGGTGAAGACAGCGGCCGCTGGTTAGATCTGTGTTCCGGCCCCGGTGGTAAGTCAGCTTTCATCGGCGGCATTGCAGCTATTGAGGGCGCGAAGCTCGATGCTGTTGAGGTATCGGCGACTCGCGCAGAACTGGTGAAGAAGGCTACTACCGGGCTACCAGTGACTGTAACGGTTGCGGATGGTCGTGATACCGGGCTCGAGACAGGCTTTGACCGCATCTTGGTAGACGCGCCGTGCTCTGGCTTGGGCTCGCTCCGCCGTCGCCCGGAAGCGCGCTGGCGGAAGTCGCCGTCCGATCTGAACTCGTTGACTACGCTGCAGTTTGAACTGCTCAGCGAAGCTGTGCGTCTTGCACGGCCGGGTGGCATCATCGTCTATTCCACGTGTTCGCCGCATCTGCGGGAAACCAGGGGCATTGTCGACAGGGCAGTGACGGAATTACCGGCGACTGAGCTGAGTGCACACGAGTTGGTAGCGCCGATGACTGATGTCGGACCGTATCCATCTGTGCAGATGTGGCCACACCGCCACGGGACCGATGCGATGTTCTTCTCAGTTTTGCGCAAGAACGACTAGGCTCAGAGGTTATGAGCGCACCAATTATTGCCCCGTCCATTCTCGCTGCTGACTTCGCTCGCCTCGACCGCGAGGTTGAGGCTGTAGCCAATGCAGATTGGCTACATATCGACGTCATGGATGGCCATTTCGTTCCCAACCTGTCCTTCGGCGCTCCGGTGCTGGAGGCCGTAGCTGCGGTGACGGACAAGTACTTGGATGTCCATCTCATGATTGAAAACCCGGAGAAGTGGGTCGACACCTACATTAAGGCGGGGGCGAGCTCCGTTATCTTCCATGTGGAAGCCGCCGACGACGCCATCGCACTGGCACGCCACATTCGTTCCCAGGGCGTGAAGGCCGGGTTCTCACTGCGCCCGGGTACCCCAATTGAGCCGTGGCTGGATCACCTCGCCGAATTCGACGAGGTGCTGGTCATGAGTGTCGAGCCCGGTTTCGGGGGCCAGTCCTTTATGCCGGATCAGCTGGCCAAGGTCGAGAAGCTACGTGAACGCATTGATGCCGAAGGTCTGGATACTCTGATCGAGATTGACGGTGGTATCTCCGCCAAGACCATCGAATCCGCTGCCGCCGCTGGTTGCGACGCCTTTGTCGCAGGGTCGGCCGTTTTCGGCGCTGATGATCGTGCGGCGGCTGTCGATGAGCTGCGCGCATTGGCCACCGCTGCTGCAACTAAGTAGACGGCGGTGAGAAACGGTGGCACAGTTTCCGGATCTCGTCTCCGCACAGCCGCTGACTGACGAACAAGCGATGGCATTGGCCATAGAAGCCGGCCAGCGAGTTCGAGGCACCACTTATCCCAATCCACCGATTGGTTGCGTCATCCTCGATACCGCAGGGATCGCGGTAGGTGTGGCCGGAACTGAGCCTGTAGGCGGGCGACACGCAGAGCCACAGGCATTGGAGATGGCGGGGCCACGAGCTCAGGGCGGCACTGCAGTGGTCACACTCGAGCCGTGCAATCATATCGGCCGTACACCACCGTGCACCGAGGCACTTGCGGCAGCCGGTGTTTCCCGCGTCATATTTGCAGTCGCCGATCCGAATCCCGTGGCCGCTGGCGGCAGCGAGTGGTTGCGTTATAAAGACATCGAGGTCGTTGAAGAATTCCAGCGTAACCGAGTAGCCGCTGGCTACCTACGTCCATGGTTACATTGGCAGCGCACTCGGCGCCCACACATCACGCTGAAGACTGCGGGCACGCTGGATGGTTTCGCTGCCGCTACCGACCGCACCTCGCAGTGGATCACAGGGGAGCAGGCGCGGGCACGGGTACATATCGATCGTGCACGTCGGCAAGCGATTGTCGTCGGAACGGGAACAGTGCTCGCCGACAATCCGCGATTGACCGCGCGCACACCAGACGGCGAGGAGCTGTCAACACAACCTCTGCGCATCGCGATTGGCACTTCGGAGGTCGCCGCCGATGCGAATATCCGTGGCGATAACTTCCGCCACATTCGCACTCACGATGTGGAAGTGGCGCTGGAGACAATGGCGGATATGGGGCTTATTGACGTGCTGGTAGAAGGCGGTCCACGGCTCGCCAGCGCTTTCTTAGAAGCCGATGCTGTCGACGCGATTGAGTCCTATATTGCCCCGGCCTTTCTCGGCGCTGGTCTGCCAGTGACATCGGCCAACCACGAGACCACCATCACTGACATCTCCCGTTTCCGTACCGTCGCGGTAGAGACTCTGGGGGATGACATTTTGATCACGGCACTCCGCAGTGGCAAAGATCGCGGGTAGACCGGCTAGAGTTAATTTTGGAAAAAATCTTTCAATTTATAACAAACGGTAAAGGATTTTCCTGACCACTATGTTTACGGGAATTGTTGAGGAACTCGGCGAAATTCGCGAAATCCACCGCGAAGCCGATTCCATTACGCTGACCATTCGCGCGACCACCGTGCTTGACGACGTGCACCACGGTGACTCCATTGCTGTCAATGGCGTTTGTTTGACCGTCGTGGAGTTTGACAATGACTTCTTTACCGCTGATCTCATGCAAGAGACTCTGGATAGGTCGAGTCTCGGCCAGGTTGAGGTCGGTTCCAAGGTCAACCTCGAACGTGCAACCGCAGTAGGGCAACGCCTCGGCGGCCATATCGTGCAGGGACATATCGATGGCACCGGCGAGGTTATTTCGCGCACGCCAGGGGAACGCTGGGAAGTAGTGCGGATTTCTCTGCCGAAGCAGCTCTCCAAGTATGTCGTGGAAAAGGGCTCAATTGCCGTGGATGGCACCTCGTTGACTGTCTCTGCAGTAGGCGAGAGGTTCTTTGAGGTCAGCCTGATACCGACGACGCTGACGGACTCCGTTATTGGTTCAACCGCAGTAGGCACCAAGGTCAATTTGGAAGTCGATGTGCTAGCCAAGTACGTCGAGAAAATGTTGGAAAGATAAGCTACAAGACTGTGATTAAGTTCGATTCTGTTGAACGGGCCATTGCGGACATCGCAGCCGGTAAGGCCGTGGTCGTCGTCGACGATGAAGATCGTGAGAACGAGGGCGACATCATCTTCGCCGCAGAGAAGGTAACGCCTGAACTTGTTGCCTTTATGGTTCGCTATTCCTCTGGTTACATCTGTGCACCGCTGACCGCCGAGGACTGCGAGCGTCTGAATCTGCCACCGATGGTGTCGGAGAATGAGGATGCCCGCGGTACCGCATACACAGTGACCGTGGATGCCAACACCGGTACGACCGGTATTTCCGCCACAGATCGTGCGAACACCATTCGTACTCTGGCTGACCCCACGTCCAGCCCGCACGATTTCACCCGACCGGGACACGTGGTTCCGTTGCGAGCTCGCGATGGTGGCGTCCTCATCCGTGCCGGCCACACCGAGGCTGCGGTCGATCTCGCCCGCCTGGCAGGGCTTCGTCCTGCCGGTGTGCTGTGTGAGGTTGTCTCCGAGGAAGACCCGACCAGCATGGCGCGCGCGGAGGAACTACGTCGCTTCTGCGACGACCACGATTTAGCGCTGATTTCCATCGAGCAGCTCATCGAATACCGTCGCCACAACGAACACTTGATTGAGCGCGTTGTCGAAACCAAGCTGCCGACCGACTACGGCGAGTTCCGTGCCATTGGTTACCGCAGCCTTATCGACGGTGTCGAGCATGTCGCTCTCGTTGTGGGGGATGTGTCTTCCAACAATGGCCAGGATGTCCTCGTGCGTGTGCACTCCGAATGCCTCACCGGCGACGCATTGGGATCTCGCCGCTGCGACTGCGGGCAACAGCTGCACAACTCCATGCGCATGGTCCACGAGGCAGGGCGCGGCGTCATTCTCTACATGCGCGGTCACGAAGGCCGAGGCATTGGTCTGATGCCGAAGCTGCAGGCCTACCACCTGCAAGATGAAGGCGCTGACACCGTTGATGCCAATCTCGCACTCGGTTTGCCGTCGGACGCCCGCGAGTACGGCACTGGTGCACAGATTCTGCAGGATCTTGGGGTCACCTCTATGGCGCTGCTGACGAACAATCCGACCAAGCGCGCCGGCCTAGGTGGTTATGGACTGGAGATGAGCCGCCGGGTACCGGTGCCAGTTGAGGTCAACGAGGATAACTTGAAATACTTGTTGACAAAGCGCGAACGCATGGGCCATGAACTTCCTTGGTTGGATGAGTACATGGAGACCCACGGCATTTCGACAGAAGGAGCACAGTAGATGAGCGGCGCAGGTCTTCCTGAAATTACCGTTCCCGATTCCACTGGTGTGACCGTCGGTCTGGTCACCTCTCACTGGAACGAGGAGATTACTGGGCAGCTTCGTCGTGAAGCGCTGGCACAGGCTGAGGAGGCCGGCGCTGTAGTCACGGATGTGACTGTCGTCGGTGCTCTGGAGATTCCGGTTGTGGTACAGCAGCTCGCGCGAACTCACGACGCCGTGGTGGCGCTGGGATGCGTTATCCGCGGTGGTACGCCGCACTTCGACTATGTCTGCGACTCGGTGACTGAGGGGCTGACGCGGATTGCACTGGACTGTGAGACGCCTGTTGGCAATGGTGTATTGACCTGCAACACTGAGCAGCAGGCAATTGATCGTGCCGGCGGTGAGGGAGCTGTGGAGAATAAAGGTCGCGAGGCCATGGCCGCAGCGCTGCATACCGTCGCCGTGTTGAAGTCTCTTCGTGAAGGTGGAGCTGAGTAAGAATGGGTAACTCCGAACGCCACAGCAATTCGACTGCCGTCGACACCGGTAGTGAAGACAAATGGCTATTGGAAATCACCTCGCAAAAGCTGCGTCTGTGGGCGATTATCGCTGCAGTTGTAGTCTTCGCTATCCATATCTTCATGGGCATCGTGGTGGACTTTGGTAACACCGGCGCTTCGGTGACGACTATTGACCAGCTGGCTTTCCCAATGATTGGTTTGATCATCGCCGGGGTAATCCTGCTGCTGACTCGGGCTCGCGTTCGCGTAAATGCCACGGGCGTGGAAGTCCGCAATCTGCTCAATGCGAAGTTCTACCCGTGGGTCGATGTCTACGGCCTGAGTTTTCCAAAGAAGTCCCGCTGGGCTCGCTTGGAGCTGCCAGACTTTGAGTTTGTGCCGATGCTCGCGCTCCAGTCAGCCGACGGCAGCCGCGTCGTGGAAGACATCCGCCGGTTCCGTGAACTTGAAGACAAGTTCATGCCGGAGGATTAACCCAAGGACATGTTTTAAGGACACCGTAAGTGACTGACCCTTCTCAGTACCGTCCCGCCCCCGGCACCATTCCCACGGAGCCGGGGGTGTACCGTTTTCTCGATTCAACCGGACGCGTTCTCTACGTCGGCAAGGCGAAGAATCTCCGTGCGCGTCTGTCTAACTACTTCCAGGACTTAACTCGGCTGCATCCCCGCACCCGCCAGATGGTGCAGTCCGCTTCGAAGGTGACGTGGACTGTTGTCCACAATGAGGTCGAAGCGCTGCAGTTGGAGTACACCTGGATCAAGCGCTTTAATCCGCGGTTCAACGTGATGTACCGCGACGATAAGTCGTATCCGATGTTGGCCGTCAGCGTCGGCGAGCTGTACCCGCGGCTGTTTCTCTACCGAGGACCGCGCCGGAATGGCGTGCGTTATTTCGGCCCCTATTCACACGCGTGGGCCATCCGAGAAACCCTCGACTTGCTTACACGAGTTTTCCCGGCCCGCACTTGTTCCAGGGGAGTCTTCAACCGGCAGCAGGCCCTGGGACGGCCCTGTTTGCTCGGCTATATCGACAAATGCTCGGCGCCTTGTGTCGGCCGTGTCAGTGCCGAAGAACACCGCGAAATTGTCCGTGGTTTTACCAGCTTCATGTCCGGGAATACGGGTCCGGTCACCAGGCGCTTGAAGAAGGAAATGGAGGAAGCTGCCGCCGAGTTAGACTTTGAGCGCGCCGCGAGCCTGCGCGACAACCTCGCTGCCATCGACAAGGTCATGGAGCGGCAGTCAGTCGTGCTTTCCGACGCCGCCGATGCCGATTTTATTGCGCTAGCAACCGACGAACTGGAAGCGGCCGTGCAGATTTTCCACGTTCGAGCAGGACGTATTTACGGTCAGCGCGGCTGGGTAGTGGAGAAGTCCGGCGAATACGCGACTACAGAGTTTCGAGAGGGAGAGACAGACCCCAGCTTGGGTGGGCTGCTAACGCAGTTCCTGACACAGTTCTATGGCGATGCCGCCAAGCACGCGGATGTCGACGGCGATGAATCGACCACTGCTGCCCAAGTTGTGCCACGCGAAATTCTCGTCCAGGCCACGCCCGACGATCTTGACGAGGTTGCTGCATTTTTGGCCGATATTCGTGGCACCAATGTGGACATTCGGGTCCCGCAGCGCGGTGACAAGCGGACACTCATGGAGACCGTGCAGAAAAATGCAGCTGAAGCGCTACGCCAGCACAAACTAAAGCGAAGTGGAGATCTAACTACTCGATCGCAGGCTCTCTCCGAACTTCAGGACGCGCTGTTTATGGATGAAGCGCCGCTGCGTATCGAATGCACTGACATCTCGCATATTCAAGGCACCGATGTGGTGGCCTCGTTGGTGGTCTTCGAGGACGGATTGCCGAAGAAGTCCGACTATCGCCGCTACCGTATCAAGGATGCAGCGGGTGACGGTCGCTCCGACGACGTCGGCTCCATTGCTGAGGTGGTGCGCCGTCGTTTTCTGCGCCATAACGAGGACAAGCTCGCCATGCCCGATGATGCCAGCGAAATGTTCGTCGAAGAGACGACTGATGCCGTCGATGAGCAGTCGAGGAGTAGCCGCAAATTTGCCTACCCGCCACAGTTGTTCATTGTCGACGGTGGTGCACCGCAGGTCGCAGCCGCTCAGGCAGTCCTCGATGAACTCGAGGTCACCGATGTGACGCTCGTGGGTATTGCCAAGCGCTTAGAAGAGCTGTGGATTCCCGACGATGATGAGCCACTCATTCTTCCGCGCAATTCGGAAGCGATGTACCTTATCCAGCGAATTCGTGATGAGGCGCACCGCTTTGCCATTACTTATCACCGTCAGCAGCGCTCTAAGCGCATGCGCTCTTCGGTACTCGATGGCATTAAAGGGCTGGGGCCAGCACGCCGCAGTGAGTTGGTCAAATACTTTGGCTCCGTTGCGGCGCTGAAAAAGGCCAGCGTCGTGCAGATAGAAGAGGTAGCTGGTTTCGGGCCGACGCTCGCGAAAACTGTCTACGATTACCTCCACCCAGACGAAAAATCCTCAGAACCAAACTCGGATGTCGGTACCGGAGAATAGGCGTAGAAGTAGGTAAACAAGTGGCTAAAACCGCACTTGAAACAGTGCTAGCGGGTTTACTTCCGCTAGTAAAACCGAGAGCGGTTGGCCGAAATTGTATTAGAGTATTGGCATGATTACTTCGGGTTATTCCCCTCAGGCTGAAAAGTCACTTGTGCTGATTACCGGCATGTCCGGTTCCGGACGCAATACGGCCGCCAGCGTCTTGGAGGAGATGGGCTGGTATGTCGCAGACAACCTGCCCCCGGAGTTGATTATGCGCATGGTCGAGTTGTCGTTTGAGGCGGACTCTCCAGTAGAGCGCCTCGCTATCGTCACCGACGTTCGCTCGCGCGCATTCGCGGGCAGTTTGGGGGAGGTGCTCGACGGACTCCGCAATGAGGGGCGCCAGCCCTATGTCATCTTCTTCGATGCTAACGACGACACCCTCATCGCCCGCTACGACTCAGTCCGCCGCACACATCCGCTGCAGGAAAATGGCACGCTTTCACAGGGTATTGCAGCTGAACGTCAGATGCTGCTGCCCATAAAGGGCATGTCGGATTTGGTAGTGGATACCTCTGACATGAGCGTGCACGATTTGCGCCGTGAGTTAGAGCATCAGCTGTCGGATACCGCTAGCAAGATTCAACAGATTACCATCGAGTCCTTCGGGTTTAAGCACGGTGCACCGCGCGATGCCGACATGCTTTTCGACGTCCGTTTTCTCCCCAACCCCTATTGGGTACCTGAGCTGCGTGCGGGCCGTGGTACCAACAAAGCAGTGGCCGACTACGTACTGTCCCAACCGGAGTCTCAGGGGTTCTTGGACAACGTCACAAACTTGATTGAATTGGTTTTGCCCGGTTACCGGCGTGAGGGCAAGGGTTTTATGACTATCGCTGTGGGATGCACCGGAGGCCACCACCGAAGTGTGGCCATGTCGGAGGCGCTGGCTAAGAAGCTCGAGGGAGTTTCCGGGATCAACGTCAACGTCGTTCACCGCGATATTGACCGCAATTAGCGGTTTCCGTGGAGGTGTAGAAATTGACATCAATTACCAGTCTGGGCGGCGGTCATGGTCTATTTGCCACGCTGAGAGCTGACCGTCAAGTTGCGGACCATGTCACAGCGGTGGTCACAGTTGCCGACGATGGAGGATCCTCCGGTCGCCTTCGTCGTGAGCTGGGGCAGATTCCCCCTGGAGACCTTCGCATGGCGCTCGCCGCGCTTTCCGCAGATACGGAAAAAGGAGATCTGTGGGAAAAGACACTGCAGCACCGCTTTGGCGGAACTGGCGCACTCGCAGGGCATGCGATTGGGAATCTGATCATTGCTGGCCTCACCAGTGTGATGGGAAATGAAGTCGACGCGCTTGACGAAATTGGCCGGTTGTTGCAAATCCAAGGTCGCGTCGTGCCCATGTCGCCAATCCCGTTAGAGATTGAGGCCGAAGTCGTTGGCCTGGAGCAGGATGCTCGCGTCGTGCGCCAAGTCCGTGGCCAGGTCGCAGTGGCCACCACGCCTGGCCAGGTGCGTCGAATCCGGCTGATTCCTGAGGCGCCGCCGGCATCCGAGGAGGCCATTGAAGCTATCCTCAATGCTGATTTGGTGACGCTGGGTCCGGGTTCGTGGTTCACTTCGGTTCTGCCACATCTTCAGGTGCCCGGGTTGCGGGACGCTCTGCAAGAAACCAATGCCACAACCGTCGTGGTGCTTAATCTGGTCGCCGAGCCGGGGGAGACCGCCGGCTTTTCTTCCGAACGGCACATCCATATGCTCACGCAGCATGCACCTAACTTGAAGCTCAATTACGTGCTTGTCGACGACAACACGCCGCTCGCGGATACCGAACGGGAATACCTGCAGCGAGCGGCGGACAGCCTAGATGCGAAAGTGGTCTTCGCCGATGTGCAAGAAGTGGACGACTACGGAGCTCTGACGGGTCGGCATTCGCCGGAGAAGCTAGCTACTGCACTTCGTCAGTTCCTCTAAAGCGTCCGGCGAATCGAGGGTATTTCTGCATTCTCCTGCGGGGATGCAGCAGGCGATCAGCTAATTGCCACTCGATTGGTTCAGGATACTATCCTTGAGGTTTATTGCTAGAGTTCAAATGGGGTTAATTAAACCTAAATTAGCCAGGCCCAAACCCAGCTCGTACACATGAAATGAGGATCGACAGCATCGTGGCATTGACGGCGAAGGTCAAAGACGAACTAGCCCGCGTGTCAGTTTCGCAGGAAAGCGCTCAGGCAGCGGAGATTGCGACCCTGTTCCGCTTCGCGGGAGGACTCCACCTGGTGGCAGGTTCGATTGTGCTGGAGGCTGAGTTGGATTCCGGCGCTGTCGCACGCCGCCTGCGCTCCATGCTGGCCGAACTCTACGATGTCAAAGCCAGCCTCAATGTCTTGTCTCCCGGTGGGTTGCGAAAGACCTCGAAGTACATCGTGCGGGTAACCGATGGCGCGGAACTTGTCGTTAGGCAAACTGGCCTGATTGACTCTGCAGGACATCCCGTACGTGGGCTACCACGCAAGCTGATCATGGGGCAGAAGATTGATCAGGAAGCTGCATGGCGGGGTGCATTTTTGGCACATGGTTCACTGACTGAGCCTGGGCGTTCCTCAGCTTTGGAAGTCACTGCTCCTTCAGCTGAAGCGGCACTCGCATTGGTGGGATGTGCTCGTAGGCTCGGAATTACGGCTAAGAGCAAGGAAAATAAGTCCCGCAGTGGCGATCGAGTTATCATCCGGGAGGGCGATGCGATTGGTGCGCTCCTCACGCGAATGGGAGCCCAGACTACTCGCCTGCAATGGGAAGAACAGCGAATGCGTCGTGAAGTGCGAGCTACGGCCACCCGCTTGGCAAACTTCGACGATGCCAACCTGCGGCGCTCAGCTCGTGCGGCCGTTATTGCGGCGGCACGAGTAGAACGCGCTCTAGAGATTCTCGGCGACGATGTACCAGATCACTTGGTGTCTGCAGGACAGCTGCGCATCGAGCACAAGCAGGCATCATTAGAAGAACTTGGACAGCTAGCCAATCCGCCAATGACCAAAGACGCAGTCGCAGGACGCATCCGGCGTTTGCTCTCCATGGCGGACAAAAGAGCAAACGAACTCGGAATTCCCCCCACAACTGCAGTCGTTACAGACGAACTTTTTGACAAAGAAGTTGACGAGTAAAGCACCTGTTATGCCTAGTCAGGTGCGGAAATTTGGATGAATCTCCGTTTATTTGGGACTTTTGCGCCAAAGCATCGCTGCGCGAATGAAAAACCCAACGTACACTTCTGTAGTGAACCTGTTGGAGCGCAATCAGCGCCCTGACAAGTGGCATCGATTCGCCAATCCATTAAGGAGATTATTGTGACGGTTCGTGTAGGTATTAACGGTTTTGGTCGCATTGGCCGCAACTTCTTCCGCTCTCTGCTCGCTGCGGGCGCTGACCTGGAAGTCGTTGCTGTAAACGACCTCACTGATAACAAGACCCTGGCTCACCTGCTCAAGTACGACTCCATCATGGGCAAGCTTGACGCAGAGGTCACCTACGACGATGAGTCCCTCACCGTCAACGGCAAGCGCATCGCCGCATACGCTGAGCGCGACCCGAAGGACCTGCCGTGGGGCGAGCACAAGGTCGACATCGTCATTGAGTCCACCGGTTTCTTCACCGATGCCAACGCTGCCAAGGCTCACATCGAGGCTGGCGCCAAGAAGGTCATCATCTCCGCTCCGGCTAAGAACGAAGACGCAACCTTCGTTGTCGGCGTCAACCACACTGACTACGACCCGGAGAAGCACAACATCATTTCGAACGCTTCTTGCACCACCAACTGCCTGGCTCCGATGGCTAAGGTTCTGGACGACAAGTTCGGCATCGAGCGCGGTCTCATGACCACCATCCACGCATACACCGGTGACCAGCGCCTGCACGACGCTCCGCACAAGGACCTGCGTCGCGCTCGCGCTGCTGCTCTGAACATTGTTCCGACCTCCACCGGCGCTGCAAAGGCAGTTGCTCTGGTTCTGCCGCAGCTCAAGGGCCTGCTGGACGGCTACGCACTGCGTGTTCCGACCCCGACCGGCTCTGTCACCGACCTGACCTTCACTGCTAAGAACGAGGTCACCGTCGAGTCCGTCAACGCTGCCATCAAGGAAGCTGCTGAGGGCGAGCTCAAGGGTGTTCTGGGCTACAACGAGGATCCAATCGTTTCCAAGGACATCGAGGGCGACCCGCGTTCCTCGATCTTCGACGCACCGCTGACCAAGGTCATCGGCGATCAGGTCAAGGTTGTCTCCTGGTACGACAACGAGTGGGGCTACTCCAACCGCCTCGTCGACCTGGCTGTCTACGTCGGTGAGCGCCTCTAATAACACACCTGGTTAATCCCAGACCCCGAACGGGCCGGGGTGGTTGTGCCTGAGTAGGGCACGCCACCCACGGCCCGTTTTTTACACACTTTCACAAGGATTTCATTGAGATGACTGTTAAGACTGTCAAAGACCTGATCAACGAAGGTATTGAAGGCCGTTACGTCCTCGTCCGCTCCGACTTTAACGTTCCGCTGAAGGACGGCGTAATCACCGATCCGGGTCGAATCGATGCTTCGCTGCCCACTCTGTCCGCTCTTGTCGACGCCGGTGCCAAGGTCGTTGTTATGGCTCACCTGGGTCGCCCGAAGGGCGAGGTTAAGTCCGAGTTCTCCCTGGCCCCGGTCGCTGAGGCTCTCTCTGAGCGTCTGGAGCAGTACGTCGCGCTCGCCGGTGATGTCTCCGGTGAGGACGCGCACGAGCGCGCTAATGGTTTGACCGAGGGCGATGTACTTCTGTTGGAGAACGTCCGCTTCGATCCGCGCGAGACCTCCAAGGACGAGGCAGAGCGCGCCGAGTTCGCAGCCGAGCTGGCTGCACTTGTTCCGGACGGTGCATTTGTCTCTGACGGTTTCGGTGTTGTTCACCGCGCCCAGGCTTCCGTCTTCGATGTCGCGAAGAAGCTGCCGCACTACGCCGGCAACCTGGTTCAGGCTGAGCTTGAGGTTCTGCGCAAGGTTGCAGAGACCCCGGAAAAGCCGTACACCGTCGTGCTCGGCGGCTCCAAGGTTTCCGACAAGCTGGGTGTTATTGAGGCTCTCGCGCCGAAGGTTGACTCCCTGGTCATCGGCGGCGGCATGTGCTTCACCTTCCTGGCTGCCAAGGGCTACGCCGTTGGCGCATCCCTGCTGCAGGAAGAGATGCTTGACACCTGTAAGGATTTGCTGGACCGCTACGGCGACAAGATTGTTCTGCCAACCGACGTAGTCGTGGCCGACAAGTTCGCAGCAGACGCTGAAAACAAGGTCGTAGACGCCACCGAGATTCCGGAAGGCTGGATGGGCCTGGACATTGGACCGGCTTCCGCTGAGGCATTCGGCAAGGTGCTGGCTGAGTCCAAGACTGTGTTCTGGAACGGCCCGATGGGCGTGTTCGAGATGGAGGCTTTCGCAGCTGGCACCCGCGAGGTTGCACAGGCCATCATCGATGCCACCACTAACAACGGTTGCTTCTCCGTCGTCGGTGGCGGCGACTCCGCAGCGGCAGTACGTACCCTGGGATTGAACGAGGAAGGTTTCAGCCACATCTCCACCGGTGGTGGCGCTTCGCTGGAGTTCCTCGAGGGTAAGACTCTGCCGGGCGTCTCCGTCCTGGAAGACTAAGATTTTCCCACCACTTGGTTTTCATCGCTTAAAAATCCACTAATTGATAGGGAAGTGAATTCCACCACTATGGCACGTACACCATTTATTGCTGGTAACTGGAAGATGAACCTGAACCATCTCGAGGCTATCGGTGTGGTGCAGAAACTCGCGTTCGCTCTGCCGAAGGAGTACTACGACAAGGTTGACGTCGCCGTCATCCCACCGTTTACCGACCTTCGTTCGGTCCAGACTTTGGTTGAGGGCGATAAGCTCGGCGTTACCTACGGTGCTCAGGATGTCTCAGTCCACGAGTCCGGCGCTTACACTGGCGAGATTTCCTCCTCGATGCTGGCAAAGCTCGGCTGTACCTGGGTCGTCGTCGGTCACTCCGAGCGTCGCGATATGCACGCAGAAGACGATGAGCTGGTCGCAAAGAAGGCTAAGGCAGCACTGCGCGAGGGTATGAACCCAATCGTCTGTGTCGGCGAGCCACTGGAGGTCCGTGAAGCCGAAGAGCACGTTGAGTACGTTGTCTCTCAGGTCAAGGGCTCCCTGGCTAACCTGACCAACGCTGAGCTGGCCAAGACCGTCATCGCTTACGAGCCGGTCTGGGCTATCGGCACCGGTAAGGTCGCATCGGCTGCAGACGCGCAGGAGGTCTGTGCAGCTATCCGTGAGACCATCGCTGAAATTGCGGATGAGACCATCGCCAAGGAGATGCGTATTCTCTACGGTGGCTCCGTCAAGGCCGAGAACGTCGCTGAGATCGTCGGCAAGCCCGACGTCGACGGTGGCCTCGTCGGTGGTGCTTCGCTCGACGGTGAGGCATTCGCCAAGCTCTGTGCACTTGCTGCAGATGCTGCTCAGAACGCCTAACTACATATAAAATCAGATCAACTGATAAGATAGGCGCCATGCGCGACCCCGGATTGGTTTTATTGATTCTCATAAAACCGATTCGGGGTTATTGCCTTTAGGCGGACTCAACCCAGACACACCGAATGGCAATAATTCAGCGCAATACATTTCCCGAGGCTTTCCACTTTGAATGCCCGGCAATTTTAAAAGGACGTGCTCAATGAACGAACAAGTACATCGTGACGCTGACCGAAACACTGCAAGCAATGAGCAATCCTCATCGACCGCTACCGCGAAGCAGCAGGACTTGCTCTGGGAGGATATTCGCCACCTGGGTCGAATTCTCGGACAGGTAATCCGCGAGCAAGAGGGTGACGAGGTCTTTAACCTGGTCGAAAATGCTCGCCGCGCAGCCTTCGAACTCCATCGTGGCGATGGCGATATCGAGAAACTCGCCGGCCTCTTCCGTGACATAGACCCGGCCGAGGCAAGCCCGGTCATCCGTGCTTTCACGCACTTCGCACTTTTGGCTAACCTCGCTGAGGATCTGCACGAAGAACTAGGCATCGAGGCCTCTCTCGATGCTGGCGATCCGCCGCAGGACTCCACGCTGGAGGCAACATGGCAGAAGCTTCGCGACGCCAAGGTTTCTGGCAGCGCTATTGCGGACATGATGGACCACATTGAGGTCGTCCCTGTTCTGACCGCACATCCAACGGAAACTCGTCGTCGTACAGTGTTCGATGTGCAGAAGCACATCACGGCCGCAATGCGGCGCCGCCACGAGATCCAGGCAGCCCCGCTGAATGCACGCACCGCGGACCGACTCGCTGAGATTGATGCCGATATCCGCCGCCGTATTCTGACGCTGTGGCAGACGGCTCTGATTCGCATGAACCGCCCGGATATTCGCGATGAGGTCGAGGTTGGTCTTCGCTACTACCAGCTTTCTCTGCTGGAAGCTGTGCCACAGATTAACCGGGACGTCGTCAAGCACTTGCGTCAGCTCGGCGGCGACAAGCTGCAGGCTAATCCAACGATTCGTATGGGCTCGTGGATTGGCGGTGATCACGATGGCAACCCATACGTGACGGAGGAGACGCTGCGCTACGCCTCCGATCGAGCAGCGGGCACCATCCTGCGTCACTATTTCTCGCAGCTGCACCTGCTGGAGCGCGAACTCAGTCTCAGCGACCGCCTGACTAAGGTCACCGTCGATCTGGTCGCCTTGGCCAGCCGGGGCCACAATGACGTACTAAACCGTGAAGATGAGCCGTACCGTCGTGCGGTTCACGGTATCCGCGGTCGCGTGGCGGCAACAGCGGTGAACTTCTTCGATGAGTCCATCATCGAGGGCGACTGGTCGGAGTTCACTCCGTATGACAGCGCCGAGGACTTGCTTGAAGAGCTCTCGATTATCGACGACTCACTGCGTTCCAGCCACGATGATCTCATCGCCGATCACCGTCTGCGCGATCTGATGGATGCAGTTGAGGTATTTGGTTTCCACCTGTACTCGATTGATATCCGTCAGAATTCGGACTCTCACGAGGAAATTCTCACCGAGCTATTTTCCGCTGCTGGTGTGGTGGACAATTACGCGGGATTGAAGGAAGCTGACAAGGTCGAGCTGCTGACCAAGGAACTGCAGTCCTCCCGTCCGCTGGTTTCGACTTCCGCAGATCTTTCTGAAGCCACGGCCCGCGAGCTGGGCATTATGCGTGCGGCATCTCGTGCGGTGCGCAAGTACGGTCGCGACGCGGTACCGCACTGCATCATTTCGATGTGTACATCGGTTTCCGACCTGCTGGAGCCGATGATTCTGCTTAAGGAGGTCGGTCTGATTCGTCCGAATGGATCCCAGCCGACCGGTTCTGTAGACGTCATCCCGCTGTTTGAAACCATCGAAGACCTGCAGGCTGGCGCCGACGTGCTGCGTGCTGCGTGGGACATTCCGGTCTACCGCGCATACGTCTCTGCGCGCGGAGATCTGCAGGAAGTCATGCTCGGCTACTCCGACTCGAACAAGGACGGCGGATACTTCGCTGCAAACTGGGCGCTTTACGACGCGGAGGTCGCCATCGTGGCAGCCGCGAAGGACAACGACATTCGCCTGCGTCTCTTCCACGGCCGCGGAGGTACTGTCGGCCGTGGTGGCGGACCGTCCTACGAGGCAATCTTGGCGCAGCCTTCCGGCGCAGTCCAGGGTTCGGTGCGTGTCACCGAGCAGGGCGAGATTATCTCTGCGAAGTACGGTCACCCTGCGGCGGCGCGCAGGAACCTCGCCGCGCTGGTTTCGGCAACTATCGAGTCGACTCTGCTCGATGTCGATGACCTGAAGAACCCAGCTCGCGCCCATGAGATCATGTCGGAGATTTCCGACCTGTCTCGTGAGGCCTACTCGAAGCTCATGCACGAGGACCCGGGCTTTATCGACTTCTTCACGTCGTCGACTCCGGTCGATGAGATTGGTAGCCTCAACATCGGTTCGCGTCCGACCTCACGCAAGCAGACTCAGACCATCTCTGATTTGCGCGCAATTCCATGGGTACTGTCCTGGTCGCAGCAGCGTTCTATGGTGCCGGGCTGGTTCGGTGTCGGCTCTGCACTGCAGGAGTGGATTGGTGAGGACGAGGACGGTTCCCGCCTAGCCGAACTCCGTCAGCTCAACGAGGACTGGCCGTTCTTCAACTCGGTGCTGTCGAACATGGCGCAGGTGATGTCCAAGGCTGACCTGAACCTGGCGCGCGCCTACGCTAGCCTGTGCGAAAATAAGGCCGACGGTGAGCGCATCTACAGCATCATCAAGGCTGAGTTCGACCTGACGCTGAAGATGTTCCTGAAGGTAACCGGGTACAAGGACCTTCTTGAAGACAATCCGCTGCTCAGGCGCTCGGTGGACATGCGCTTCCCATACCTCATGCCGCTGAACATCATCCAGCTGGAGATGCTGCGTCGCTACCGTGCTGGCGATAACCGCGACAAGGTGCGTCGGGGCATTCAGCTGACCATGAACGGTCTGGCAACTGCACTGCGCAACTCCGGTTAGAAAAGGCGGCTGGGGAATACCTAGCCAGCGGAGCAATTGCGCTAGTATAGTTGGAGTTCTTAAAGAAGCGACGTTTCAAAAGGAAGTGCGCGTGTACCTCGCCATTCAGATTGTCCTGGTCATCACATCCATCCTGATGACGCTGTTCATCCTGCTCCACAAGGGTAAGGGTGGCGGACTGTCCAGCCTCTTTGGTGGCGGTATGCAGTCGAATCTGTCCGGTTCGACTGTGGTGGAGAAGAACCTTGACCGCGTCACTATTGTGACCATGATTATCTGGTTGCTCTGCATTGTCCTGTTGCTGCTGTTCAATACCTTCGGCTGGTAGGTTCCGCACGCAGCACGCCCCACCGAAGGCCTTTAAGTAATAAAAATTCCCGTCGATAGCATTTCGCTTATCGACGGGAATTTGTTGTTTCTTGGCTGTTAACGGTGAAGCGGAAGCCTAAAGCTGTGCAGCCGCAGCATCGTCAACAAAGACAATGGTTTCCTGGACACCGCGAACTCCGGCCGCTGGCCACTGCGCTGGGTCGTCCTGCTGAGCGATAGCTGCAATTGCCTCGGCCTTTTCACCACCGGCTACCAGTAGCCACACACGCTGCGAACTGGCAATGGCCGGCATAGTCAGCGTGATGCGGGTCGGTGGTGGCTTCGGGCAGTTATGCACGTCCACGACCAAGCGTTCCTGCTCAGCGAGCGCTGCGGTATGCGGGAAGATCGAGTTGATGTGTCCCTCTCCGCCCATACCAAGAAGGTGCAGGTCAAAGCCGTTTGGAGCCTTCTGGCGAACGATAGCTTCGTAGCTTTCGGCGGCCTCCGTGGTGGTCACGCCGCTGTCGGCAGCAGCAAACTCGAAGATGTTGTCCTCCGGCACGCCGACAGGGGACAAGAGACGCTCACGAGCAGCCAGCGCATTGCGGTCTACCGAGTCGGCAGCGACAAAGCGTTCATCTCCGAAAAACACCAGGACTCGGTTCCAGTCGATGTCTCCAGAATCGTCGGCAAGCGCACTGAGCAAAGCGGTACCCGCGCCGCCACCAGTGAGAACGACGCGTACAAAACCGTCATCGGTGACCGGAGAGACGTTGCCATTCTGGACGGCGACAACCGCATCGATGAAGCTTTGACGTGCAGCCTCGACGATGCCGGCCTGGTCGGCGGCGCGGTGGAACTGAGGGGCGGGGACGGTATTCAAGACGTTATCGGTTGTCACTTGTCAGAGACTCCTGGTTCGTTCGCGAAGCTGGTGATCGTGGACGTTGGGGTCTGCATGCCTACGGTGTGAATCTGGCTGAGACCACGCAGGGCACGTCCGTAGGCAGTATCGTGGTCGAGGTGACGCAGCTCCTCTGCCAAGCACTCGGAGCGTGTAGGACGCGACAATGCGACCTTGAACGGGGGCTTTTCTCCGTTGGTGACCGATGCAGTGGTAGCGCTTTCAATATCGATGCGCAGGGTCTGGCCATTTTCACGCTCAAACGCGACCGAGGTCACCGGTGGCTTGGCGCGGCCCTTTTCGTCCACCGGAATCTTCTTCTCCCCGGTGGAGTAGCGGTTGACCGGCAGCCCCAGGCGATCTGCCAACCAGCCGGCGGCGACCTCCACCGATGGCGACTCCTGTGGACCGTAGATAGACACGGAGGTCACTGGCGAGTGCGGCGGCAAGTCGAAAGCCGAGGCCAACACACCGCGCCAGTTCGTCAGTCGCGACCAGCTCAGGTCGGAATCGCCAGGCGTGTAGCCCGTACGGCGCGTGTAGATAGCGTTACTATTCGGGTCACACAACGAATCGGTGATACGGCGCTGGGCAATCCTGCCGATTGGTGTCGCCGCTGGGACTTGAGGCGCCTCAGACGGCCACCACGCCACGACCGGCGTATCGGGCAGCAACAGGGGAGTCACCACAGAGCTGTGGTGCTGACCAATCTCACCGGACATGTGCATAACCACGATCTCAGCAGCACCGGCATCTCCACCGACGCGGAGTTCCGCGTCGAGGCGATTATCCAGGCGTGGATCATCGGAGACCAATACCAGCACACGGGATGGGTGCTCGCGGGAAACGGAGTTGACCGTGGAAATAATGTTTTCCAGGTCGTCTTCGCTTTTGGCCAAAACGATCAGGGTAAGGACACGGCCCGTGGTAACGATGCCGCCCTGCTCTCGAAGCTGCACCAACTGACGAGCAATGCTCGCGGTGTCAGTGTCTGGCAAATTGACAATCATGAAAGTGTTCTTTCTGTCAGAAAATTCTTAAGAACTGAGAGGTCGGCAACCTATGGCCGTCGCCAAGCGCGACCGTCGCGCTCAAGCATGTGGTCAGCGGAGGACGGCCCCCACGAACCTGCGGGGTAGCCCTCGGGACGGCCGCGTTTGGCCCAGTACTCGATGATGGGGTCAAGAATCTTCCAGGACAGCTCGACTTCCTCATTAGTGGGGAAGAGGCTGGCCTCGTCGAGAAGCGCATCCAGAATCAGGCGCTCGTAGGCCTCTGGCGACTGCTCGGTAAACACCTCGGAGTAGGAGAAGTCCATGTTGACATCGCGCACCTCCATGGCCGAGCCCGGAACCTTCGAGCCGAAGCGCATGAGCACGCCCTCGTCAGGCTGGACTCGAATCACCATGGCGTTCTGACCGAGAGCGGCAGTCATTGTCTCCGCAAAAGGCAAGTGCGGTGCGGACTTAAAGACCAGCGCAATTTCAGTGACGCGACGGCCGAGGCGCTTGCCGGTGCGCAGGTAGAAGGGGACACCGGCCCAACGACGAGAATTGATCTGGAGCGTACAAGCGGCGTAGGTCTCGGTCGTGGACTCGGGGTCGAATCCTTCCTCATCGCGCAGCCCTGGCACAAAGTTGCTGCCCTGCCAATCCGCGGTGTACTGGCCACGTGCGGTGTATTTCGAAAACGGACGCACTGGCTCGACGGCACGCAGAACCTTAATTTTTTCCGCCTGCAGCTCTTCCGGGGTAAAGGCGATGGGCTCTTCCATTGCCACCAGTGCCAGCAGCTGGAGTAGGTGGTTCTGAATTACGTCACGAGCTGCACCGATACCGTCATAGTAACCGGCGCGACCACCCAAACCGATGTCCTCGGCCATGGTGATCTGAACGTGGTCAATGTAGTGAGAATTCCACATCGGATCGAACAACTGGTTGGCAAAACGCATGGCCAGAATGTTCTGGACGGTTTCTTTGCCCAGGTAGTGGTCAATGCGGAACACAGCGTCTTCTGGGAACACCGAGTTCACAATCCGGTTGAGTTCCTGGGCCGAAGCCAGGTCGTGGCCGAATGGCTTCTCAATAATCACGCGACGCCAATAATCCTCGCCCGACTGCGCGAGCCCCGAACGATCGAGCTGATGACAGACATCGGGGAAGTTAGCTGGCGGAATGGACAGGTAGTAGGCCCAGTTGCCAGCGGTGCCGCGGGAGCGATCGAGCTCCTCAAGTTGCGCGGCCAGGCGATCGAAGGCCTCGTCATCGGTGAAGGTACCGGTAACAAAGTGAATGCCCTCAGCCAGGCGCTGCCAGACACTCTCACGGAAGTCTGTGCGGGCGCCCTGTTCCACTGCGGTACGCACATAATCCTCAAAGTCCTGCTTCGACCATTCGCGACGACCGTAGCCAACTAACGCGAAGGAGGCAGGTAGCAGACCGCGGTTGGCCAGGTCATAAATGGCAGGCAGGAGCTTTTTTCGGGCCAGATCGCCCGTCACTCCGAAAATTACCATGCCACCCGGCCCCGCAATACGCGGCAAGCGCTTATCCTGCGGGTCGCGCAGCGGGTTGACGTATCCGTCGTGGTTGGTGCTGCCATCTCCGTTGTGCGGAGAACTGGCAGTAGGGGAGTTCGGATCGTTGCGTTGCAGAGAATCACTCACGGTTTACATAATGTCATATCGAGAAAAGTCCGGTGGAATCGTTTCCGATTCCTTCGATGGGGCCTTGACGGGCCCCTTTCTTCTGCTTTAGGTTTATGGCATAGGTGGTATACCCGTACACCATGGAGGTGGATATGCAGGCGAAGGAGGCGGATTCTCGGCCCATCTACGTCCAGATCGCCGAGAATCTGAAATCAATGATTCTGTCCGGGGAGCTCGCGGCTGAGAGTCGCGCCCCTTCAACCAAGGAACTCTCGGAGTTCTATCAGGTCAACCCAACCACGGCTGCCAAGGCCATGACGGAACTGTCGATGGTGGGGCTCGTGGAGAAGAAAAGAGGACTCGGCATGTTCGTCACCCCAGGCGCTCGTGAGCGCATTCGAGCTGAGCGTCGTGAAGCGTTCCAGCGCACCTACATCGAGCCGTTAAAAGCGGAGGCCGACATCCTCGGCCTTACGCTCCACGACATCATCGCCATGCTGGAGGAGGAGAAATGAGCATCTACGGCGTGATTGGCCCCAACGGCGCCGGCAAGACCTACTACCTGCATACCCTCGCGCAAATGCCTACGGCTGCCGTGGCGAAGGCAGCACCCGACACCCAGATCTTCGGCGTCACCCCGCGCGAATATTTCCGCATCCTGCGCACCGGCTGGGATCAACTCGATGTGTCCCACGCGGAGTCCCTCCTAGATTTCCCCGGCGACACCCCCATCAAAAAGCTCAGCCTGGGCCAGCGCCAGCTGCTCATCGCTGCGGCCGCCCTCGCATCGGGCAAGGATGCATTGCTTTTCGACGAACCCTTCAACGGCCTCGATGTCGAGCACCGCACCATGTTGCGCGGCATGCTTATCGACGCCGCCGAATCGGCCGACATTGTGGTCACGTCGCAGCACTCCCAGGATCTCGCAGACCTGGTGGACACCTTGATCGTCATGCACAAGCAGGATGCGTACGGACCCTATGACGTCGATAAGCTGCGCGCTACCCATCCGGTGCTACGCGGCTCTGCGGACCTAGTGACGCAGGTGGCCGGCTCGGTGCTCGCTAAGAAAACTCTCGGCGAGCGCTGCGAGGCGATTTTGGCTGCAGCGCTCAGCCCATCGACCGCCGCGCATGCCCGCGCCCTCGGTGTTGAGGTTAGCTACCTCGACCCCGCGGCCCTCATCGACCTCGCTAGCACCTCCGCCTACATCGAAAGGAGCAAGAAATGAGCACCGGGGCTTTCATCGCAACCAACAAGAAAACCTTCCTCGGCGTCGCCGCCGTGGCCATCCTCTACTCGGCTTTCGGGCGCATGCTCGTGGGCAGCGGCACCGGCAACACCCTGCTGGGCATCATCGCGCTGGGCATCCTCTTCCTCATCACCGCCCAGCGCTCGGTCACCCTGCGCGACTACGGCGTGCGCACCGCCCGCTGGGTGCGCTCCGCAATCATTGCAATCTTGGGAACATCGCTGGTGGCTACCGCCTTCATCGTCGTGGCGATGGTCACCGAACAGAATAAGTCCGGTTACTACCGGGGATTCGATAGCTTCATTGTCACCTCTGGACCGGCCCTGTTCCCGGACACCAACGGGGAGCTGTACATGATTCAGGATTCTGGGCAGAACTACACGACAATCCTGCTTACCGCTCTGTGCGTCTTCTTGAGCTTCCTGATGTCTTCCGTGGCGGGCACCGCAATCGGCACCGTCGCCGGCGCGAAGGGCTCTCGTGCGGGATCGATCACCATTGGCCTGGCACTGGTCGCGCTCTTCCTGTTCAGCTACCTGCTGGACGTGACCGACTCTATCCCGGGCGCTCCCTGGCCGGCTGTGCCAATCTTTGCCTCAATCATCACCGTAATCTCCGCGGTCGTGATGGCCTGGGCCTTAAAGGAAGAGAAACGCCCACAGCCCGACGTGCGCCCCGCCTTCGCCGCATCCTAGCACCCACAAAAAAGCTCCCCTCCGCAGGGAGCTTTTTGTGCGCAGCTTACGGGCCGAAAAACACGGGCTGCAAATGTGAAACTGTGCAAGTTTATGACACTTTCAGGCTATTTTTCGGACCATTTTTGCCATAGCGCAGTCAGTAACTCGCATCGTGCATCGACCCGCTGACGCCAGCCATAAATGCGGCCGCTTCCAACAGGAAGCTAGATAATCAGCAGGGTTCGTGCAGCTGTTCCATTCGCTGTGCAATCGACACGAGCAGGGACTGCCAGGAATCCACAAACTTCTCCACGCCCTCGCGCTCCAGGACAGCGAAGACATCATCCAGGTCGATGCCAATCTCGCTGAGCTGGGTCATAACAGCATTGGCTGCTTCACCCTGACCGCTGACGGCGTCGCGAACCTCGCCCTCGAAGCCCGCAGCAGCGCGCAGCGTCTTTTCAGGCATGGTGTTCACTGTCTGCGGAGCAGCCAGCTCAGTCACGTAAAGGGTGTCCGGGTAAGCCGGGTTCTTCACACCGGTGGAAGCCCACAGCAGGCGCTGCGGCTTAGCGCCGGCGTTCTCCAGCTGCGCCCAACGGATATTCTGCGAGGAGAAGGTCTCTTCGAACTTGGCGTAAGCGGCGCGGGCGTTGGCCAGACCAGCTTTACCACGCAAAGCCAAGGCCTCTTCCGAGCCAATCTTGTCCAGGCGAGCATCAATCTCAGTGTCAACGCGAGAAACAAACAGCGACGCAACAGAGTGAACCGAAACCAGGTCCACGCCGTTGTCCTTCGCACGCTCGATACCCTCGATAAACGCATCGATGACCTGCAGGTAACGCTCCACCGAGAAAATCAGGGTGACGTTTACCGAAATACCCTCGGACAGAGCCTGGGTGACAGCCGGCAGGGAAGCATCGGTCGCCGGAATCTTAATCATCGCATTTTGCTTGTCGACGCGTTCCCAGAGCTCACGAGCCTGCGCAATCGTGGCCTCGTAGTTGTCGGCGTAACGAGGATCGACCTCGATAGAAACACGGCCATCGATACCGTCGGTATCCTCAGCCACACCGGCGAAGAGGTCACAGGCATCGCGGACATCGTCGATAGCCATGGCGAACACAGCATCTGACGGATTCGCGCGCTCAGCGGTGAGCTGCGCCAGCTGAGAGTCATAGTCCTCACCAGCGGTCATCGCCGAAGAGAAGATAGCCGGGTTAGTGGTGACACCAACCACCCGCAGTTCATCGATGAGGTTCTTCAAATCGCCCGAGGTGAGACGCTGGCGCGAAAGATCGTCGAGCCACGCCGAGGTTCCTACCTTGGCGAGTGCTTCCATCGTGGTGTTTCCCATAGTGTTTAACGCCTTTCTGTCTATACCGCTTCGTTGTCTAAAGACTTCTCTAAATACTGTGTGTCTTTAAACTACTGTGCGCCACAAACAATACTGGCGCCACCGGAGCTCGGTACGGTTTTCACAAATCCCGTACCGACAGCGGCCGATAGCGCCAGGTTGAACAAATCTTACTTAGCAGCCTCGATAGATTCCTTGGCCGCATCGACAACAGCGTCAGCGGTGATGCCGAACTTCTCGAACAGCTCCTTGTACGGAGCCGAGGCACCGAAGTGCTCCAAGGAGACCGCGCGACCAGCGTCGCCCAGGTGGCGGTACCACGGCATAGCAATACCGGCCTCAACCGAAACACGAGCGCGGACCGCCTTCGGCAGGACCTGCTCACGGTAGGCCTCATCCTGCTGCTCAAACCAGTCAAGACACGGGACGGAGACAACGCGGGCGCTGACACCTTCCTCAGCCAACTTCTCAGCGGCCTCGACAGCGAGGTGAACCTCCGAGCCGGTAGCCATGAGAATGACGTCCGGGGTCTCCTTGGCTCCGTCGACAAGCACGTACGCACCACGCCGGACGCCCTCGGCGGCCTTTTCCTTCGTGCCTTCCAGAACCGGAACGTTCTGGCGGGTCAGAGCCAGAGCCTTCGGGCCTGCCTCGCCTTCGAGAACAGCGGACCAAGCCTGAGTGGTCTCGTTAGCATCAGCCGGACGGACGGTGGACACACCCGGGATAGCGCGCAGTGAAGCCAGCTGCTCAACAGGCTGGTGCGTCGGGCCGTCTTCGCCCAGACCAATGGAGTCGTGGGTCCAGACATAAATAGGGGAGATGCCCATCAGCGATGCCAGGCGGACAGCCGGACGCATGTAGTCCGAGAAGATAAGGAAGGTACCGCCGTACGGACGGGTACCACCGTGGAGCAGAATGCCGTTGAGGATCGACCCCATGGCGTGCTCACGGATACCGAAGTGCAGGTTACGGCCGTACGGGTCGGTGGTCCAGGTGCCGGTGGTGATGGACTTCGGACCGAAGGACGGCTCACCCTTCAGGACAGTGTTATTGGAGCCGGCCAGGTCGGCCGAGCCACCCCACAGCTCTGGCAGAGCCTTACCCAGTGCCTGCAACGCGGCCTCAGAAGCCTTACGGGTGGCAACGCCCTTCTCATCCGGCTCCCACGTCGGCAGCTCAGCGTCGAAGTCCTCTGGCAGCTCGCCGGCGGTCAGACGATCCAGCAGAGCCTTGCGCTCCGGGTTGGTCGCAGCCCACTCGTCGAACTTAACCTGCCACTGCGCGTGAGCCTCAGCACCGCGCTCAACCAGCTTCCGGGTGTGCTCAATGACCTCGTCAGCGATGTCAAAGCTCTTATCGGTATCGAAGCCGAGAGCTTCCTTGATGCCGACAATCTCCTCGCCACCAAGAGCAGCACCGTGCGAAGCACCGGTGTTCATCTTGGTCGGAGCCGGGTAAGCGATTACAGTGCGAACGCGAATGAAGGTTGGATGCTCCGTATCCTTCTTGGCCTCCTCGACAGCAGCCTCGAGTGCTGCGACGTCCTCGCCGCCGTCGACCTCAATGACCTGCCAGCCGTAAGCACGGTAGCGGTCCGCCACATTCTCGGTGAAAGCAATAGTGGTGTCGTCCTCGATGGAGATGCCGTTGTCATCCCAGAAGACAATCAGGTTGCCCAGCTGCTGAGTGCCGGCCAGTGAGCAGGCCTCGGCAGTGACACCCTCCTGAACGTCACCATCAGAAGCAATGACGTACACGTAGTGATCGAACGGAGACTCACCCGGAGCAGCTTCCGGGTCGAACAGCCCACGTTCCCGTCGCGAAGCCATGGCAAAACCGACAGCCGAAGCCAGACCCTGACCCAGCGGACCAGTGGTGATTTCCACGCCGTCAGTGTGGCCGTACTCCGGGTGACCCGGGGTGAGGGCGTCCCACGTACGCAGTGCCTTCAGGTCATCGAGCTCCAGGCCAAAACCGCCGAGGTAGAGCTGGACGTACTGCGTCAGAGAGGTGTGACCACAGGAGAGAATGAAACGGTCACGGCCGATCCACTTCGTATCCTTCGGGTCATGGCGCATAACGCGCTGGTAGAGAGAGTAAGCCAGCGGTGCGAGGCTCATAGCAGTGCCGGGATGTCCCGAACCTGCCTTTTCCACGGCATCTGCAGCCAGCACACGAGCCGTATCTACGGCCTTCGTGTCCAAGTCAGACCAGTCCGAGGGGTAGTTGCGAACAACCCGTGCTTCATGCTCAGTCGACAGTGTCACGTGAATGACTCCTAGTATCCAAATGGATTAGTAAAGATCTCTTCCATACTAACTAGGAATACGCGCGCTCGGTTTAAACCGGGCCGAATAGCTCGAAGGTAAGCATCAGAGGGCGCGCCGCACATGCTTTACGACGGTCATTATTGGAACCGTTATGATTATCGGTAAACTGATTGCCTGCCCCTCATTTTATTTTGCGGAAAAACTCGTCGGGAACTTTCCGACCGTTGCATCCGACTATCTGTAGACGGGGGGCTTTGTTTATGGCGCGTGAAAGGGACATTGCTTTGTTGGAAACAGTCAAGGCGTATATTGCACTGACTAAGCCAAGAATTATTGAGCTCCTGCTCGTCGCGGCCATTCCCGCAATGCTTCAGGCTGATCGCGGTCATGTACACGTTGGACTGATTCTTCTCACCCTGTTCGGTGGTTGGATGGGTGCAGCGGCAGCGCACACCTTCAACATGGTCATGGATTACGACATTGACCAGAAGATGCGCCGCACTCGTCGGCGCCCGCTCGCGCGCAACCAGGTTAGCCGTCGCGCGGCAGCAATTTTCGGCACCATCTTGATGATTGCGTCGTTCCTCTGGCTGTGGCTGCTATGTAACTCGCTGCTGGCCGCCGTTTTCATACTGATTACGATTGCGTTCTACATCTTCGTCTACACGTTGTGGCTGAAGCGCCGAACTGATCAGAACGTAATCTGGGGTGGCGCTGCGGGTTGTATGCCGGTGATGGTTGGCTGGGCCGTCATCACTGACAACAACCCGGAGATTACGGGGCTCGCTCACTGGTGGCAGGCTTTCATCCTGTTCCTGCTCATCTTCTTCTGGACTCCGCCGCACACCTGGGCGCTGGGGCTTCGCTACAAGGAGGATTACAAGGCCGCTGGCGTGCCGATGATGCCAGTGGTCAAGCCGGCAATCATCGTTTCCAAGCGCATTATTTACTACACCGCTGCAACCGTGATTACCACTCTGCTGTTGGTTCCGTACGCTGGTTGGATTTATCTGATTGGCGCGGTTGGCGCTGGTGCCTGGTTCCTGTGGGGCGCCATCGACCTGCACCGTCACGTTAAGACCGGTGGCAAGATCAAGCCGATGAAGCTGTTCTTCATGTCGAACAACTACTTGTCCATCGTGTGTGTGGCGCTTTCGCTGGATGCTGTACTCGGACTGCAGACAGTTTTAAGCATGTTCTAGGGTAGTTGCGTTCTAGGGTAGCTGCGTTGGGAGCCAGACCCGGCCCTTTCCCCAGTTAGCTGTTAATCCTCGAAGAGGCCCTCCCCAATGCCGGGGAGGGCCTCTTTTTGTGTGTGCAAACGGGCTGCAAATGTGAAACTGTGCGAGTTTATGACACTTTCAGACCATTTTTCGGGACATTTTTGTCATGAACGCAGTCAGTAACTCGGATCGATAGGTGGGCAGCCCGCCCCCGCACCGCCCCTAGCATCGCTCGCGCAGCCCGCTAGCCACTGGGAAAACACATCCGAGCACACAAAGCCGAGCAGACAGCAAAACCGCCTAAACACGCCGAGATCAAAGTGCGTGTTTAGGCGGTTCGAGCAGGAATCAACAGCCGGTAACCACAGTGGTTAATACAGCCGCTGACCAGCAGCTAGCTACGCGGTAACCTCAGCATTCTTTTCCGACGCGACAATTGCGGCAGCCGCATCGCCTTCCAGAGACCCGGTCACTACTGCGCTACCGCCGACAGTGCGGTAACCGTGCTGGAAAAGTACTGCAGTCAAAGCGGTGCAGATACCAGATCCGGCAACGTGAACCGGCACCAATGCCTCCGGTACACCGGACCAGTACTGAATCATTCCAACCACGCCCTGAGCCAAAATGAACACAACGAGTGCGATGGCAACCTTACGCACACGTGCAAACGCTTCCGAGGCCAGCAGACCAAAAATCAGACCGATAACCAGGCCAAGGTAGAGGTACATAAAACCAGCGTGGATATGCGCCAAGTCAACAATCGGAAGCTGGAGGCGATCCTCCGGGAGCACCGAGGCATCTCCAGCATGTGGTCCCGCACCGGTGACCATAGTTCCGGTAATCAGCGTCATCGTCAGAGCCAAACCGGAGGCGGCAGCCAGATAGCGCAGATAGCGCGGGTACATGCGGGTAGCAGTACCGTCGTCAGGTTCAGAGATTTTAACGAAAAGCATGCCAGCCAGCCAGACCAAAATCATCGATGGCAGGAAGTGCAGGGCCACGGCGTACCACTTCAGATCAACCCACACGGAAATGCCACCGATAACAGCCTGGACGATAACGCCGAGACCGTTAAGGAACGCCAACAGCTTGATTTCCTTACGGCGCCCAACACGCATCACCGAAAGGAAAAGCAGAAGCGTGAGCGCAACCAGTACAAAGGTGAGGAGGCGATTGCTGAACTCAATAATTTGATGGAGCATTTCTGCTTCCCCGGCAACAGGAACGAAACTGCCCGGGTGACATTCTGGCCACGAAGCACAACCGAGACCTGAACCAGTAACTCGGACGATAGAACCGGTTACCGCGATTGCCGCCTGTGCAATCAATACGAGAAGCGCATAGAGCTTCTGGCGCCCGATTGGTGTCAGCGGCAAAAACGATAGGGGCAAACTTCGATCTGCAGTATTCACATTAAGAAATTCTACCCATGCTGGCGGAAAATGGTAATAAGCCAAACCCCTGCGTTGGGCTGCGCTTTTCTATGCAGATTCCCCGGCAACGTCCTAATCATTCGGCATATCAAAACGGAACCAGCGAGCTGCCAGTGCAGCGCCAAGGACACCCCACACAACCAGCACCCCGACAGCTGACCATTGGACAGACATGGCCAATGCCGCGGAGATTACGTCGGTAAGCGCGACGGACGGCAAGAGGTGCAGCAGCACAGAGCTGATGCCATCTAACGATGGTGCAACGGCCACGTAAGTAGTCGCACCAATGAGGATAAACCAGATCAGGTTGGCGAGACCTAGGATTAGCTCGGCCCCCAACGTGCCGCCCATGAGCAAGCCCAATGAAGTAAAGACGAACGTTCCCAGAAGCATCCCCACATAAGCCAACAGCCAGCCGCCAATCGAAAGCTCTGCGCCAAGAGCGAGCCCCACGAGGCTGAACAGTATGTATTGCAACGTGACGGTAGTGCAGACCGACACAATCTTGCCTGCAATAATGCCCCACGGTGGCACGCCTGAGGCACCGATGCGCTTCAGGGCTCCGTAACGACGGTCAAAGCCCACGGCAATTGCCTGCCCCGTAAAACCTGCAGACATGACGGAAATCGCCAGCACCATGGGGAAGATGCGCTCGAGCGGATCATCGAGTTCCAACACAGGCACCATCACCAGGCCGATGAGCATCGCCAACGGGATAATGATGGTGAGGAGCATTTGCTCACCGTGCCGCCAGAAGAGCTTCGTCTCCAACCGCGCCTGCGACATGACCAACGTCGCCATGTCCGAACGCTGCGGCTCCGGGGCGAAAGTGCCCTTAGCAAAGCGGGAGGCATCAGACCTCGGTGCGGTAGTCATTAGCTCCTCATCTCCGTTCCAGTGATCTGCAAGAAGACATCTTCAAGCGATTGCGTCGCCTTATTCAACGAGGTGATCAACACCTCTTGTCGCTCGCAACTCTGGGCCAATACAGTCAGGGCGCGCGGTGAAGCCTCACCAATCAATGAGAACTCTCCACCGCCAGAACGCTGCAGACGCTGCGAAAGACCAGACTCGCTAAAGCTGCGGTTGACCTCTTCGAAGTCAAGGCTGCCTCGAACGCTGACCTTCATAGCAGTGCCTGACGACGTCCCATGGAGCGCCGATGCGCCTGCGCTAGTGATCTCCTCGGTGGTGCCGGCCACAACTAAATGGCCTCGGTCGACAATCGCAACGTCGTCGGCAAGCGATTCAGCCTCGTCCATCAGATGCGTTGTCAGGACTACGGTGACCCCATCCCGGCGCAGCGACGAGATGAGATCCCAGACGGCTAGACGGGACTGGGCATCGAGGCCTGCTGTCGGCTCGTCGAGGAACACCAGCTCCGGACGTCCGACCAGGGCGCATGCGAGCGACAGTCGCTGCTGCTGACCACCCGAGAGCCTGCGGTAGTTCGTCTTACGATGGCGTTCTAGGCCTACGACTTCAAGGAGCCAATCAGTGTCCAGCGGATTTGCGGAGTAACTGGCAACTAGGTTCAGCATTTCGCCAACGCGAACACCGGGGTAGGCACCTCCGCCCTGGAGCATGATGCCAATGCGGCTGCGCAGTGCTGTGGTTTGAGTGACCGGGTCGAGATCGAGAATGCGAATTCGCCCTTCATCCGGCTTGATGAAGCCCTCACACATTTCAACGGTTGTGGTCTTACCAGCGCCGTTGGGGCCGAGAAGCGCAAGAACCCTACCTCGATCCAGGGAAAGCGAAAGGTCTGATACAGCCTCAACGTCATCGAATTTCTTCGTTACGTTCTCAAGGCGCAGAGCAGGAGAATTGGCAGCGTTATTCACGGTTAGTCAGTCTAATCTCACAGTTTTAATGAAGGCGAAATACCTTAGATCGCGTCGAGTACGCCAAGATGACGAGCATGACTGCGACGAAGAATACCAACGCCAGTAGGTAAATCTGAGCGACGGTACCCGGAGGCAACCCCAGGCCGCGTGGTAGTACTACAAAACTGAAAATTGCCGAGTACAGAACCACGGCAATGCGAAATTGTACCCGGTTGGCCCAAGCGGACAGCGGCACGATGGCCCATAGCAAGTACCAGGGGTGCACGACGGGGAAGAGGATTACTAGAGCGAACATCGCTAGGCCGTAGCCGCCGAGCGGGTGAATGCGACCACGGAACGTCGCTAACAGCATGCGTAGGAGCCAGGCAGCCACTAGCGCTACACCAATGCCACGGGTAAACAGCAAAGCACTGTCGCTGATATCGCCGAGCCCCAGGAGCCTCCCGAAGAAACCAGCGATGATCCCGAGCAGGGTAGTTAGCGACATCCAACTGCGCACCGTCGCGGCGCCACCTTGCGCGGTGATCCAACCAAAGCCCAGACCAGTTCCTAAGGAAACAACGACTGCCGTGACGACGGTTATTGCGCCCGTCACTACTGCGGAAAGAGCAACGGCCTTCCAGGTGCTGCCGAACTTTCTGGCCAGCCACATGCCGGCAAAGCCGAGCGCCACGAAACCGGTAACTTTGACCATTCCGGCGAGGCTGATGAGCACAATACCGCCTGCATACAGCGCCCATGATCTTCCTCGGCTTTGGTTCTCGTGTCCGATTGGTCCGGGTTCTGGCAGCTCATCGGGCTCCATCGATTGCGCAGGACCGTGGATAGCGCGTAGACACAGTTCGAGGCCAACGAGCAGGAGTGCAAGCAGCAGGGCCTCGTTGTGGATACCGCCCACCAGGTGCAGCAATACCAGCGGATTGAGCGTGCCCAGCCATAGGGTGAACTGAGAGCTAACTCCGCAGCGGCGACCAAGCTGCACCAGCGCCCAGGACACCACGAGAAGCGAAACGATGGCGACGAGTCGGTGTAGAAAGACGGAAGCAATCACCCCGTCGCTGGTTATCTTGGCGATACCCCATGCCACTGCGAGGGCTGTGGGGCCGTACGGGCTCGGAGAGTGCGACCAAATCAATGGCACCGATCGGGCCAGTGGGTCGTTGGCTCCCAATAGGTCAACAGGTCCTGCGAGATAGGGATCCATACCCCGCTCCACAATTGCAGCCTGCGCCAAATATGAGTAGATATCCTGCGTAAACAGGGGAGCGGTAAACACCAAGGGCAATACCCATGCCGCGTAGGTGCGTATGAGCATCGGAGTGGTCACCGCGGTGACGCGAGTCCGCGCACCGGCCAGAACAAAAGCTCCGACACCCAACCAGGCTGTGACTAACATGCCAATCCCCACGAAGGTGACGATTGTCGTTGCCACCAACATTCGACCGAGGATCAGCCCGAGTGGTGTACCCCAAAACTCATTTCCAACCACCGGTGTCGCGCCTGCGCCAATCCCGGTGACCATAATAAAGATCGACCCAAGAGTACCCAGCCAACGCAGCCAGGTGAAGCGTCGGAGTTCGCGGTAATTGATGCGGTGTTGGAGCGGCTGTTCTGAGCCTTGGTGGAGGGTTGCCGACCTGGAACCAGCCAGACCAATTTTCGGAATGACGTCACGCACCCCGAGAGCATCGTCGAAGGTGGACGAGCGGCGCGGGGCGGGTCGGTTAGTTTTCACAAGGTCACATAGTAGACGATTCGACACGCCGAAAGGGCGTTCTAATCAGCGACGTTGCATTGATATTTAAATGCGTTGGACTTTATGCACCAATTACGACACAATTGTGTTGTCTAATACACCAGCGGCGCAAGTGGGATATTTGCCTCGCTGAGCCACCTAGACACCTTTTTATGATCCAGCAGTCCAATCGCAGGAGGTGACTCACCAGTCATGGCTGATCGGAAACCGACCGTCAATGACGGTGATACGCGCAAGCGCATTCTCCAATTACTTCTGGAACACAACCCGGCGTCCGCGACTTTTATCGCTGACACCCTGGGACTATCCGCTGCAGGAGTCCGTCGCCACATCGATATTCTGGTGGACGAAGGTCTCGCCGAAACCGCTCCGGCGCCCAGTACTGGCCCCCGAGGCCGAGGCAGGCCAGCAAAGTCCTACCGTCTGACAGACCGGGGCCGCGCTAGATTCGGACACGCTTACGACGATCTTGCTAGCGCAGCTCTGACCGCACTGCGCAAGGCCGGCGGTGAGCAGGCAGTTGCCCAGTTTGCCCGTCAGCGCATTGATGACATTCTGCTCGGCGTCACCCCTGTGGGGCAGGACGCAGAGAAGGAAGAGGTCGTAGAGGCCGTCGTCGATGCTTTTCGACGGGCCGGATACGCGGCAACTATCAACCAGAACACTGGCGGCGTGCAGATTTGCCAGCACCATTGCCCAATTAGCCACGTAGCCTCCGAGTTTCCGGAGCTCTGCGCGGCGGAGCATGAAGCCGTTAGTAAATTATTAGGGCAGCACACCCAACCGTTAGCGACTATCGCTGATGGTAACGGTATCTGCACCACAAATATCCCACTCACTCCCGTAACAAAGACACTTACTGAATTGCCACATGAAAGGAGCGGACAATGACCCTCGCCCATGAGAACTCCACCGACGTGGCTGAATCCACGAAGGCTGCCACTCCGCAGACTGACGAAGAGATTATTGAGTCTATTGGTGCCTACCAGTTCGGTTGGCACGACCCGGATACCGCTGGCGCTTCCGCGAAGCGCGGCCTATCTGAAGCGGTCGTTCGCGATATCTCGGCTAAGAAGAACGAGCCTGAGTGGATGCTCGAGCGTCGCTTGAAGGCTCTGGAAATCTTCGACCGCAAGCCGCTGCCCACCTGGGGCGCGGATTTGTCTGGCATCGACTTCGACAACATTAAGTACTTCGTTCGCTCCACCGAGAAGCAGGCCCAGACCTGGGAAGATCTTCCGGAGGATATTAAGAACACCTACGACAAGCTCGGCATTCCGGAAGCGGAGAAGCAGCGCTTGGTCGCCGGTGTCGCCGCTCAGTACGAATCTGAGGTTGTCTACCACCAGATTCGCGAGGATTTGGAGAGCCAGGGCGTTATCTTCCTGGACACTGATACTGCGCTCAAGGAACACCCGGAGCTATTCAAGGAGTACTTCGGCACCGTTATTCCTGCTGGCGACAACAAGTTCTCTGCGCTTAACACCGCAGTGTGGTCGGGCGGTTCCTTCATTTACGTCCCAAAGGGCGTCCACGTGGACATCCCGCTGCAGGCGTACTTCCGTATTAATACCGAGAACATGGGCCAGTTCGAGCGCACCCTCATCATCGTCGATGAGGATGCCTACGTGCACTACGTCGAGGGATGTACTGCTCCGATTTACAAGTCTGACTCCTTGCACTCGGCTGTTGTGGAGATCATCGTGAAGAAGGGCGGCCGCTGCCGCTACACCACAATCCAGAACTGGTCGAACAACGTCTACAACCTGGTTACCAAGCGCACCAAGTGCGAAGAGGGTGCAACCATGGAGTGGATTGACGGCAACATCGGTTCCAAGGTCACCATGAAGTACCCGGCAGTGTGGATGACTGGTCCGCACGCCAAGGGCGAGGTGCTGTCCGTTGCTATGGCTGGCGAGGACCAGTTCCAGGACACCGGCGCCAAGATGGTGCACATGGCTCCGCACACGAGCTCCAACATCGTGTCCAAGTCCGTGGCCCGCAACGGTGGTCGCGCTGCCTACCGCGGTCTGGTGCAGGTCAACAAGGGTGCCAAGCACTCACACTCCAACGTCGAGTGTGACGCGCTGCTGGTCGACACGATTTCGCGCTCGGACACGTACCCGTACGTGGATGTCCGCGAGGACGACGTCACCCTCGGCCACGAGGCAACGGTTTCCAAGGTCTCTGACGATCAGCTTTTCTACCTGATGAGCCGCGGCATCGAAGAAGAAGATGCAATGGCCATGGTCGTGCGTGGCTTTGTCGAGCCCATTGCCAAGGAGCTCCCGATGGAATACGCCCTCGAGCTCAACCGCCTCATTGAACTGCAGATGGAAGGTTCGGTCGGTTAATACCTATGACTACGACGATTAACAACGAAAACCAGGCTGCTCATAGCCGCCGCGTGCTGGCGAACAAGGGCGACGTTTTCTCATCTTTCAACGTGGAGGACTTCTCCGTGCCGCATGGCAAGGATGAGGAGTGGAAGTTCACACCGCTGCGCAAACTTCGCGGTCTCCACAACGGCACCGCCGCCGATCCGGTTGCAGCGTCGATTTTGGTCGAGACTGGCGGTCAGGATGGTGTCGCTGTGGACGTCGTCAAGCGTGACGACGAACGCCTCGGCCGCGCCGGTACCCCGACGGATCGCGTGGCAGCACAGGCGTACTCCAACTTCGACGATGCACACATCGTGACCTTCGCGAAGAATTCGGTTTCCAAGGAACCGGTCGTCATTGACATCGATGGCCCGGGCGAGGACAACGTTTCCTACGGCCATATCGTCATTGATGTGCAGTCCCACGCCGAGGCCGTCTGCGTGATTAACTACCGTGGCAGCGGCACGTTCGCGGACAACATTGAGTTCGTAATCGGCGACGGCGCTAAGCTGAGCGTCGTGACCATGGTGAACTGGAACGAAGATGCAGTTCACGGCTCTGCTCACCATATTCGCGTCGGCCGTGATGCCACGCTGCGCCACACCGTCGCAACGTTCGGTGGCGAGGTTGTCCGTATCGTTCCACGCGTTGCATTCACGGCACCGGGCGGCGACGTCGATCTGCTGGGCGTGTACTTCGCCGATGGCGGTCAGTACTTCGAAAACCGCATGCTGGTAGACCACGCTGTGCCGAACTGCCGCTCCAACGTCATGTACAAGGGCGCGTTGCAGGGCGAGCCGAATGTCGCTCATCGTGAGGCCCGCACCGCGTGGGTGGGAGACGTGCTCATTCGTGCAGAGGCCACGGGCACCGATACCTATGAGCTCAACCGCAACCTGCTACTCACCGAGGGCGCGCGTGCCGACGCAGTTCCGAACCTGGAAATCGAAACCGGTGAAATCGCTGGTGCTGGTCACGCTGCTACCGTTGGTCGCTTCGACGAGGAACAGCTGTTCTACCTGCTCTCCCGCGGTATCCCCGAAATGGCAGCCCGCCGTTTGGTGGTTCGCGGCTTCTTCAGCGAGGTCATCAACCTGATTCCGGTCGAGTCCGTTCGCGAGAAGCTTGAGCAACTCGTTGACGAAGAGCTCAACACCGCTGGCTTCTAACCGCTTATCTTCTTTCTCACCCTTTCCGCCCTGTCACCCCGGTAGCACCGGGGGAGCAGGCCACTTACACCGATTAAAGGAAAAGATTTCACTATGAGCACTTTGGAAATCCGTAACCTCCACGCGCAGGTGCTGCCGACCGACGAGTCTGCTGAGCCCAAGGAGATTTTGAAGGGCGTCAACCTGACGATCAACTCTGGCGAGACCCACGCTGTGATGGGGCCGAACGGCTCCGGTAAGTCCACCCTGAGCTACACCATCGCAGGTCACCCCCGTTACGAAGTCACCGAAGGCGAGATTCTGCTCGACGGCGAGAACGTGCTGGAGATGAGCGTCGATGAGCGCGCTCGGGCTGGCCTCTTCCTGGCGATGCAGTACCCGGTTGAGGTCACCGGCGTGTCCATGTCCAACTTCCTGCGCTCTGCAGCAACCGCTGTCCGTGGCGAAGCTCCGAAGCTGCGCCACTGGGTCAAGGAGGTCCGTGAGGCAATGGCTGACCTGGAGATCGATTCGTCGTTCTCCGAGCGCTCCGTAAACGAGGGTTTCTCCGGTGGCGAGAAGAAGCGTCACGAGATTCTGCAGCTCGACCTGCTGAAGCCGAAGTTCGCCATCCTGGATGAGACTGACTCCGGCCTTGACGTCGACGCTCTGCGCGTCGTCTCCGACGGCATTAACCGCTACCAGAACGAAAACGACGGCGGCATCCTGATCATTACTCACTACCAGCGCATCCTGAACTACGTGAAGCCGGACTACGTCCACGTCTTCCACGATGGTCACTTCATCACCTCCGGCGGCCCGGAGCTTGCAGACGAGCTGGAAGAGCACGGCTACGAGAAGTTCATCAATGCCTAACGCCGAACTACTCAGCCCATCACTACGCGAGGACTTTCCGATTCTGTCGCGCACTGTCCGTGACGGAAAGCGGCTGGTCTACCTGGACTCCGGAGCGACCTCGCAGCGCCCGAAACAGGTCATCGATGCTGAGGTGGAGTTTCTAACCCACCACAACGCCCCGGTGCACCGCGGTGCCTACGAGATTGCTGAGGAGGCCACGGACGCCTACGAAGATGCCCGCGAAGCCATCGCAGGCTTCATCGGCGCCGACTACGACGAGCTGGTCTTCACCAAGAACGCCACCGAAGCGTTGAACACAGTGGCATTTGTGCTTGGCGACGACCGCGCAGGTCAGTACCAGGTCGGCGAGGGTGACGAGATTGTCGTCACTGAGCTGGAGCATCACGCGAATTTGGTGCCGTGGCAGGAGCTGGCTCGTCGCACTGGCGCGACACTGCGTTGGTACGGCGTGACTGAGGACGGCCGCATTGACATGGACTCGCTGAAGCTCAGCGACAAGACCAAGGTTGTGGCCTTTACCCATCAGTCAAACGTCACCGGTGCAGTCACCGATGTGGAGGAAATGGTGCGCCGTGCTCGTGAGGTCGGTGCTCTGGTAGTCCTCGATGCTTGCCAGTCGGTGCCGCATATGCCTGTCGATGTCAAGAATCTCGATGTGGATTTCCTAGCGTTCTCCGGCCATAAGATGCTCGGCCCCAACGGGGTCGGTGCGCTCTACGCTCGCCGGGAACTGCTGGAGGCTCTGCCACCGTTCCTCACTGGTGGCTCGATGATTGAGGTCGTCACCATGGAGAAGACCACCTTCGCAGCGCCTCCGCAGCGCTTTGAGGCGGGAACCATGATGACTTCTCAGGTCGTCGGCCTTGGTGCTGCGGTGAAGTACTTGGATGCCATCGGTATGGATAAGGTGGCGGCTCATGAGCACCGCCTGACCGCGCTCGCGCTGGAAAAGCTGCAGGAAATTGACGGCGTGACCATCATCGGTCCGACTACCCCAGAGCAGCGTGGCTCTGCCGTGTCCTTTAAGGTCGAGGGCATTCACCCGCACGATCTTGGCCAGGTTCTCGACGACCAGGGTGTGTGCATCCGAGTCGGACACCACTGCGCGTGGCCGATTCACCAGATTCTCAACGCTCAGTCGACCGCCCGGGCATCCTTCTACATCTACAACACGGAAGAGGACGTTCAGGCGCTTGCCGACGCAGTGCGCCACGCCCAGAAGTTCTTCGGTGTCACCCCGTAACTTTAAGAAAGGAGAGGGACATGAAGCTCGAGCAGATGTACCAGGAAGTCATCCTGGATCACTACAAGCATCCGCAGCACGCAGGTTTGCGGGAGCCTTTCAACGCGGAAGTGCACCATGTCAACCCGTCGTGTGGCGATGAACTCACGCTTCGCGTCACCCTGAACGACGACCTCACCGTCGTCAATGACGTCTCCTATGACGCCGTGGGCTGTTCTATCTCACAGGCCTCCACCTCAGTTATGGCTGAGGAGATTGTCGGCAAGACTGTCGACGAGGCCATGGCCAAACTCACCGAGTTCGAGAAGATGGTCACGTCCCGTGGCAAGATTGAAGGCGACGAGGACATTATCGGCGATGGCATTGCCTTCGCTGGTGTCTCTAAGTACCCTGCCCGTGTGAAGTGCGCACTTCTCGGTTGGAAAGCTTTCCAGGCCGCAACCGCTGAGGCTCTGGCCAACGCCGCTGAAGGCAACGGCGTTGGCACCGCGACTGTAACTGTTACCGCTGACGAGGAAGGCCACCACCATGACTGAACCAAACGCTATTGACGCCACCTCGCCCGCACAGCCTGACGCTGTCGACGAGGACACCATGACCACTGGCGCTCCAATCGATGAGGGGGATGCGTACGAGTCCATCACCGTCCCGCCGGCACCGGAGCAGACCGAAGCCGATAACAAGCTCGCCATCCAGGTTGAAGAGGCTATGTACGAGGTTGTTGACCCAGAACTCGGAGTCAACGTCGTGGACCTGGGCCTGGTTTATGACATCTGGATAGAAGAAGGCGACATTGCCGCTATCTTCATGACTCTCACGTCCCCAGCCTGCCCGCTGACCGATATGCTCACCGACCAGACTGCCTCTGAGGTCATGAAGGTCGAGGGTATCCGCGACTTCCGCCTCAACTGGGTCTGGTCCCCGGCATGGGGCCCGCACATGATTACCGAGGAAGGCCGCGAGCAGATGCGCGCTCTCGGCTTCTCGGTCTAGACGATCAGTGACAGCGGTGATGAGTGCACCGCTACGTAAAAAGTGCTTGGCGACGAGCTCCTGGCTCGTTCAGCTAGGCACTTTTTCGTTTGTTTTTGAGTTACTGACTACGTTTATGGCTGGCATCGGTAGGGCGATGAGAGTTACTGACTGCATTTATGTCAAAAATGGCCCGAAAAATGATCTGAAAGTGTCATAAACTCGCACAGTTTCACATTTGCAGCCCGTATTCTCACGTGCGGCCCATAATTTTTTAGGGTTGTCCGATTTAGAGTTAAAAAGCGACCCCACCTGGCGCTAAAAGAGTGCCAAGCGGGGTCGCTATTGTCTTCGACTGCTAATCCGAGTCGTGAGAGTTCGATGCGAGATGCATTAGCTATTCACAGCTATTCGCAGCTATTCGCGACTCATGTCTGCGGTGGCCGGGTCAACGAGCTTAGAGCCCGTTGCCTTCTTATGGATGAACCACAGCAGGACGAAGACCGGAATACCCAGGTACGGAGTGAGGATAGCGAAGATATTCTCGCCAGTGCGAATCGGGTCAAGTGCCTGTCCGGCCACCACAAAGAAGCACATAATCAGTGCCAGCACAGCACCTGCGGGGAAAAAGTTCGCCTTGTAGGGAAGCGAATCCAACGGGATATTCTGGGTCTTCAGACACTTGCGGAAGCGGTAGTGGCTGAAAGAGATACCAAACCAGGTGATAAAACCCGCGAGCGCAGAGAGCGTCAGCAAGAAGGTGTACGCCGCACCATCGCCTACCAATGAAGTAATGAAGCCAGCCATACCGATGACAGCGGTGGCGATCAGAGCGCGCAGCGGAACGCCGTGCCCGGAAAGCTTGCCGAAGTAACGCGGAGCCTGTCCATGGCGAGCCAGGGAAAACAGCATACGAGTGGATACATACATACCGGAGTTACCCGCAGACAACACCGAAGTCAGAATGACGGCGTTCATCAGGCCAGCGGCAATCGCGATACCTGCGCGTTCAAAGACCAGAGTGAACGGTGAAATGGAAATGTTGTCCTCAGCCGCGTTCAGAAGATTCGGGTCAGTGTACGCAATAAGGAAACCAATAACAGCGATGGCACCGATGTAGAACAGCAGAATACGCCAGAAGATAGTGCGAATCGCGCGGGGAATGGTGCGCTCAGGATCCTCAGCCTCACCTGCTGCTACACCAACCATCTCGGTGCCCTGGAAGGAATAGCCGGCTACGACGAAAACGGCCAGCAGTCCCATTCCGCCGTTGACGAATGGGGCATCGCCCGTGGTCCAGTTTTCAAAGCCGGGGGAGGACCCACCCAAGATGCCGAAAATCATGCCGACACCAAGAACGAGGAAGACGATAACGGTAATGACCTTGATGGTCGCAAACCAGAACTCACCCTCGCCGAATGCACGTGCGGACAGGGCATTCAGCCCGAATAGAATCGCGAGGAAGAGCGCGGACCAGACGATTGAAGGCACATCCGGGAACCAATAGCGCATCACCAGTGCAGCAGCGACGAGCTCTGCGGCCACAGTAATCGCCCAATTAAACCAGTAGTTCCAGCCCATGGCAAAGCCGAAGGATTCTGAGACGTATCGGCGACCGTACTCCTGGAAGGAACCGGGCACTGGCAGGTAGGCGGCCATCTCGCCGAGAGACTGCATAACCAGCCACACCATGATGCCGATAAGGGCGTAAGCGATGAGCGCACCGCCTGGACCGGCCTGCGAAATGGTCGCACCGGAGGCAACAAACAGGCCCGTGCCAATGGCACCGCCAATGGCAATCATGTTCAGGTGGCGAGCTCTCAGCCTGCGCTGAAGCTTATGGTTGTGTGAGGAATTCTCCTCAGATTGCGTCGAAGTCATTCACTTATCATAAGCGTTTCCACTCCGGTGAATGCAAAAACCACACCGCTTTAATTGTTGGTATCACCCCACAAATCGGCTGATGTATATGCTTCCCGTCAACGATTTCTCCATCTCCCAGGTCCCCGCATAAACCCTGCGATGAGCTTTCCGCACGTTCGCGGACTCTTTTTCAGCAAAGGCACTGCCACTTTCGCCATAGCGCGAAGCGTCGTCAGTGGGGATGTCCCTATCAAATAGGCAAACACGTCCTTCTCCGGCAACGAAAAGAACGCCCGAAAAAACGCACCCGTCTGTCGTGCATCGAACCCCAGCAACGCCGCGAGTCCACGTTCGCGTAGCCATCGCTGCAATCGCATGCTTAACGACGTCCCCAGCGACCGGCTTCCCTTCTTTTCCATATCGGCCAAGAAACGGTCGACATCTTCGATAACCGACTCCACCGAGTAACCAGTGGCAGGATGCATCCAACCGCCTGCAAAGCCGAAGAGGGTGCCCATGGATGGTCCGTTGTGCGTCAAGGCACCGCGGCGAGAGGGAAAGTTTGCCAGTAGGGGAAAGGACACCACTTCTTCGTCAATGGCCAGATCTTCCGAGAGCTCCAGGGACTTCAACCGTGCTTTTTGGCGTCTCCGCAACAGCTCTAGAAGTACGGAGTCATCGGCCTTACCGCCGGTGCCGACTGCCGCACCGGTTTCGTCGAGATGCCCGGCAACCATAGGAGTCGGAGTAGCGA
Source organism: Corynebacterium sp. HMSC074C11 (assembly GCF_001809455.1). Taxonomy (NCBI): domain Bacteria; kingdom Bacillati; phylum Actinomycetota; class Actinomycetes; order Mycobacteriales; family Corynebacteriaceae; genus Corynebacterium; species Corynebacterium sp. HMSC074C11. Next base: position 130,203 of record NZ_KV797729.1, on the reverse strand, counting down.
GAATGGTCTCTTCAATGAGGAAGGTCCTGTCATCCAAGAAAATGCGATAGGAGAAACTAGCCGGCTCTGTCTCTGGGGCATTCAGGTCTGCTGGAGTGAAGTCCATGAGGACTGCGCGGCGGTGGGCGCTAGGGACGTCGTCAAGCGAAAAGATGTGCCCGATGGCAAGCTGCCGTACCTGCCCACCTCGCCCGACTGCGGCGTGTGCGCGCCCGGTGGTGACAATCGTGATGTCAGCACCCGTGGATTCGGAATCGGTGAGCGAGCGGCGTTCGATGCGGAAACCGCCAAGTTTTTGCAGGCAGTCGTTGTTAACAACGCCGTACGTGCGGGTGAGCTGACGTTCGGTGCCGTCGACAAGAATGACGCTGGGTTGAAAAGTGGCGGCGAGGAAATCGCTGGGCAACCAGTCGGGGAGTTGGTCGCACCAGAGACCAATCGTCGAGGGCAGTGTGCCACCGGCGGGGTCGTAAGCGGTGACATCCCAGCCGCGAGCGGATGCGCGGTGGGCGGCGATTCTTCCGGCGGGCCCGAGGCCGACGACGGAGGCGGTCACGGGAAATGAAGTCATAACTGGTAGGCTACTCGTTCGTGATTGTGACCCATGACCTTGAAGTCCGAGTCGGCGCCCGTACCCTGCTCACTGCGCCGGGTGAGCAGCTGCGCGTCCAGCCGGGAGACCGGATTGGACTCGTCGGGCGAAATGGTGCTGGCAAAACGACGACTATGCGTATCCTCTCCGGCGAAACTGAGCCCTACGGTGGCTCCGTGGTGCGCTCTGGCTCGATTGGTTACCTGCCACAGGACTCACGCGAAGGCAACATCGACATCTCCGCCCGCGACCGTGTGCTGTCGGCGCGAGGCCTTGACCAAATCCGCCGGAGCATGGATCGCCAGCAGGAGATCATGGAGACCGCGACCACTGACACGAAGCGCGATGCGGCGATTCGGAAGTTTTCGCGTCTCGAGGAGCGCTACCACGATCTCGGCGGCTACGAGGCGAACGCTGAGGCCGCCCGCATTTGTGACGCGCTGGGGTTGCCGGAGCGTGTACTCGACCAGCCTCTGAAGACGCTCTCGGGTGGTCAGCGCCGCCGTGTCGAACTTGCTCAGATTCTCTTCGCCGCTACCGAAGGCTCAGGCAAATCCGCCACGACACTGCTTCTCGACGAGCCGACGAACCACCTCGATGCGGATTCGATTACCTGGCTCCGCGAATTCCTCAGCAGGCATGAGGGCGGCTTGATTATGATCTCGCACGATGTCGAGCTGCTCGAGGCCGTGTGTAACAAAGTCTGGTTCCTCGACGCGGTGCGCGCCGAAGCTGATGTGTACAACATGGGCTGGAAGAACTACCTGTCGGCACGCGCGACCGATGAGGCTCGACGTCGCCGCGAGTTCGCTAACGCGGAGAAGAAGGCCAGCGCACTGCGCAAGCAGGCCGAGAAGCTAGGTGCGAAGGCGACGAAAGCCCGTGCGGCCAAGCAGATGGTGGCTCGTGCTGAGCGTATGATGGATAGTCTCGACGAGGTCCGCGTCGAGGACAAGGTCGCCCACATTTCCTTCCCAGAGCCGGCGCCCTGTGGCAAGACTCCACTCAACGCCACGGGACTGACCAAGATGTATGGCTCGTTGGAAGTCTTCGCCGGTGTGGATCTTGCGATTGACAAGGGTTCCCGCGTGGTTGTCCTCGGTTTCAACGGTGCTGGTAAGACGACGCTACTGAAGCTACTCGCCGGTGTGGAGCGCACCGATGGCGAAGGCGGCATTGTCTCCGGCCACGGCCTGCGCATCGGCTACTTCGCCCAGGAACATGACACGATTGACCCGGACAAGACTGTCTGGGAAAACACCGTCTACGCCTGCCCTGACGTCAACGAGCCGGAACTGCGGAGCCTGCTCGGTGCCTTTATGTTCTCCGGCGATAAGCTGCAGCAGCCAGCGGGTACCCTCTCCGGTGGTGAGAAGACACGTCTAGCGCTGGCGACACTGGTTAGCTCCCGCGCAAACGTCCTGCTTCTCGACGAGCCCACTAACAACCTCGACCCTCAGTCCCGCGAACAGGTGCTCGACGCACTGCGTACATACACCGGGGCCGTCGTACTGGTTACCCACGATCCAGGTGCGGTCAAGGCGTTAGAGCCCGAGCGCGTCATCGTGCTTCCCGACGGCACGGAAGACCTCTGGAGTGACGACTACATGGAAATCGTCGAGCTGGCTTAAGACGGATCCATTGGCCCAGGCAGGTAACCGTCCTGCTGGGCGAGCCTATACATCTCCGACTTGTTAAGGCTGTTCTCGGCCCGGCCAGCTGCCGCATACTTGGCTCGAATGCGGCCCAAGTAGTCCAACACGGTATTCGGTGTCAGCCCTGTCATCGACGCGACTCGCTTCGTCGACTCGCCGGAGGCGTAGAGCTCCAGTACCTCACGCTGGCGTTCTGACAAATCGACAGAATCGAGCAGGGGATCAGAGTCCACTACCGATGCCCATTCCGTAGTCAGCGCGCCCTTGCCAAGCGCCGCCAGCCGGACCGCAGACACGACTGTCTCCGGGGTTTCCGATTTCTGAACAACCCCCATCACTCCGGTACGCACTGCCTTTCGGACAAGGTATGGGCTTTCAGCTGACGAGAGAATGAGCACGTGGTCGGTGACCAATTCCAGCGAGAGCACGTTCTGCGCTGGATCTGAATTATCCGCCAGCCGCAGATCCAGCACGACCACATCCAGGCGATCATCGGTGCCCACATCAGCCAGTAGTGCCGGCACAGTTTGATAACAGCCGACGAGCTCAAAGTCTGGCTCTGCAGACAGCAGGGTTTCGAGCCCCTGCAGCGTCAAGGCATGATCATCAATCGCAGCAACGCGAAGCAAACGATCCGACTGCACGCTGTAATCTCCGATGTTGTCGGAGTCAATTGCAGCCGAGACGTCGATGGAAGCATTGCTCATTCCCGCAATGTTCTCCCTAGTCACGTGACATCACTATCCTCTCACCGGCTTCATCAAACCTTTGCACTCCATTGTCATCAGAAATGGATGCAAATGCACGTCTGCCCGGGGGCAATAGACGAATTGTTACCGATCCTTCTTCGGCGTTATCGATAGCTTCAAGGAAGCTCGGCATCAACTTAGCCACCGCGGAATCATCGTCGACAAGCGGAATACGGCGCACATCGGTGCTACCGGAAACGGCCTGCGTGTGATTGCGGTCATCGAGGAGCCGGACATGAACGCCTCTGGCCCGCGCGTCCCAAACAGCTTGGTGAAGTGACCCGACATTTAGATGCGGCGAACGTAGAACGTCTCGGAGGAGCTGCTCTGTGAGACGCGCACGCAACTGCAATCGCGGGGTCGGTTTATCCAAAACTGCAGCGGCGCTAAATATGGGACCGACCTGACGCTGCAGCCATTCGTAGTTGCTCTGGCTGCTGATTTCGTACTCTTTGGCAGCACCGGCAGTGTACAGCGCACGATTATAATCCTGAATAGACTGCGGAACGGTACGCATAAAGAAGCGGACCATGATGGACGTCAAAATTCCAGCGACCAGCATCACGGAGCGAACTAGCAGGTCGACTCCAGAGATACTGATGTGGGTGGAATCCGAGGGGGCAAAGGGGAAGAACTTGAGTATCTCCACCAGGATTGCGCCACCGAGCACTGAATTCAGTGCAACCCAGGGTCGGCCGCGGATGGCGAGCAATGCAGACGCAAAAGAAATTAAGCTAAAGTGCCAGAAATACGACCATTCCAAATTATTTGGAATGGGCTGGTAAAGCCCAACCCCAGCTAATACAACAATTGCGACACCAATTACAAATGCGCGATTTAACGGCAATTGCGAATGGCGACCATACATAATTAGCCCGAGAAGACCGATCGCTAACGCCAGGCTGATTTGTCCTGCCGTCGTAAATAATTGCCCATTACTGACTAGGACCATGAACAACACGCCGACGATCGCGCCGTAGAACTGCCAGGAAAAAACAATCGACATTCCCATGAGGTCATACAGCGATGTCGTATGAGCCGAGGAATCGACTACATCTTCCTCTTCCACAGGAGAGGTATTACCGTGCCATTTGAGAATAACCTGAGTACCTTTCCCAGGTTTTGATTTAACGTCGGCATCTCCGCCACGAAGGGCCTCCATTCGACCTTTAACACTTAATCGAATACCTGCACGATGCGGGTCAATTCCTTCGGGGTCGAACCCGCTGCCATCATCACGAAAATCAATGGAGACCTCGCCAGAGGCAACACGAATGTGGCACTTCTTTTCCGCCGTGGTACCTGCATGACGCTTGGCATTATTTGCCACCTCAGTTGCAGCTAATAGGAACGTGTTAGCAACTTCTCCTGGGAGACGAACTGGACCGCCTTCTTCGCTGGTATCTAGCGTTACCGAAATGTCAGAGCTCACCGACAGCAATTGCGCCCGTACAGCCTCCGCAAAAGTTCGACCGCTTACTGTTTGCCGAGGCGAGAAAAACAGCCCAGTCTGCTCGTCTAGCGAGAAGTCAATCTTAGAGCCCTTACCAATTGCAGACAGTGCGGCTAATACATAGTCATGAACATAGGCGTTGAAGCTACTCATTGCCTCTCCGCGGACACGCATACGCTCCGCTCTCTCATTGACCTTCCGAGAATTCTCGTAGGTGTAGTCAATAAGCCTTGCGACGGGTTGTGCAGAGCCCGCGATAATCACAAATGGAAAAGTGTTGATGAGATTGAATCCGACATCCGACAACATGTCGAGCCAAAAAGTGTGCCCCAGCAACCATGAATTAATGACGGCAATCAGTCCGGGAACAAATACCATCACGGACAAACTGATGTGGAGTGGCACCGTCAGCGCAAATGCAGCGAGGGCCAAACCTGAAAATGGGCTATACCAGAGTGCATTTCCAATGGAGTTATGAGGCAGATCCCAATAGGTTGAAACCAACATCAGGAAAACCAACATGATGTACATCGGTACACGCAGTGCGGCAATAAGGCCTCGCCGCGTATTGTTGATCACTGCCCAAATCAGCAACATATCGCTGAGAATGAATATGAGTAGTGATGCAAAAGGGAACCAGTGGCTCAGAAAGTTTTCTAAGGGGACAGAACGAATAGCCGATTCAATCTGCCACAAAAATCCGGTGACGGCAATAATAATCGCACCGGATCGCAGCACAGACATTTCAATTGATGGTGACTGTCCGGCAAGTGCCGAATCGGGATTCCACCTCTCCATGCGACAATCACATTCCTTTTGCTTATTGCCACTAGATAAAACTAATCAGCCTCTACAAGCGGTATGAAGCCGGACGAAATTCTGAAGAATTCGTCCACTTCGTGCAACATCCAACTGCCGCGCGGCCGATACCGCTTCAAGATCTGTTCCTGGTAAATAGTATCCCTGATTGGCGTAAATCAGGAGACGCTGGGCAAACGTGTTGGCATCTAATTCCGGGTGGAACTGCGTCGCATATGCATTGTGGCCCAACCGGAACATCTGCACTGGACAGTCCTTTCCAGTTGCCAGCAATGTAGCGTCGCCTGGAAGCTCTTCGATGGCCTCCTTGTGGCCTACGATGGCGTGAAAACGGGCCGGCAAACCTTCAAGAATTGGGTCTGCTTCTCCATCCGGCGTTGCAGCTACTTCGATTACAGCTGCCTGCTCCCCGTGCTTGCGGGAGACCCGGCCATGACCAGCAGTACCGAGCAGGCCGACACCATAACAAGCTCCGAAGAAGGGGAAATCTCGCTCGAGCACTTCTGCCAGCAAATCCTCAAACCAGGTCTCGACCTCCTTTTGTAGATAGCTCTTATCGTCGTCGGAGGCGTTAAAGGGACCTCCGCCAACGATTACTCCTGAGTAGTTATCAAGATTTAGATTGGCCGGACGCGATTGTTCCAGGCGAATTTGATGCAACTTCGCCGGCGCCAACCCACATCTCCTGGCAAATGAGAGATGTTCTGCGTGAGCTGCGGCATCTTCGCCACGTGTGGAAAGCAAGAGGAAGGGCTTGGCGGAGGTAGACATATGTGGGAAAAGAATTTCGTAAAAAAGGGGAGCTGGAAGGGACAGAGATTACTGCACCATTAGCATGCTCGGATTGGCAGCATGCGTACATACGTGCATAAATCGGGGGATGATTGACGCAACGGCCTGGAGGTTTACATCAGATACCTTTAGTCGAATCGCGTCGACTTCCTTCGGGTCAAAGTAACCGACGTCGGTGTAGAAAGACATTCTGCGGAGCAGTCCGTTAGCATTCATCTCCGGATGAAATTGGGTAACCCAGTTATTCGACCCGATCGAGTACATCTGCACCGGACAGGTTGGGCCTGTGGCAAGCAAAGCTGCATGATTGGGAAGCTCCGCAACGGATTCCTTGTGGCCAGTCAACGCATAAAAAGCCGGAGGTAACACCGAAGCTATTGGATCCTGAGTAGCAGCTTCGGTGAGCTCTACCCGGGTAGAACCCGCTACTTCGCCGTGACGCAGGTTAACCAAACCACCCGAAGTAAAGGCCGTGTAGCTAGCGCCGTAGCAGATAAGCAGTGCGGGGACAGGACTCCTAAGTACGTCGTAAAGCACATCGTGCGAATACTTCTGCAGACCCGAATGCTCTAGGTCGGTGACGTTAAATGGGCTGCCACCGACGAATACTCCGTCATAGGAGGTCAGGTCGGGTAACTTAGCGCCGACAGCGTCGATGGTAAACAGATCCAACTGGCTGGGCTCAAGCCCGGTGGAATCCAGAAAGTCCTGGTACTCGGCTTGCCCAGCACCATCTGCGGGGCGGAGCGCCACCAACAAAAACTTACCCACACTCATAAATAGACAGCTTAGTCCATATTGAGTGAAATCTATGCATCTTCACCGGTCAAACGGGATAAATCCACGATAGAAAGCCGAAACCCGCTCCCGTTTTAGGGAAGCGGGTGGTACGGAACGCTTTCAGGCCTAGCCTGAGTGGCTAGTCCTTGCGCCGTAAGCTGTCTTCAACTAAATCAAGCACGGAATCCAATTCGTCGACAGTGCGACCAGATGCCAGACGAACGATGATGCCATCGAGCATCAGCTCGAGAAAAAGCTGCATCGTGCGAACCGAATAATCCGACCGTAGAGAGCCGGATGAAGATGTCTGGGTCAATCGGTGGGCAACAGCGTCATCCAATTGATCCTGATGGCCCAACCATTGGCCCTTAAACTCCGGGTCGCTGCGAAGGCGACGGGCAATCTCAAGGCGAGTTCCCAGCCAGCCATGCTTGTCTGGGTTCGCCACGATATCACGCATTACTTCCACTAATCCGGAAGACTCCGCGACTTCCGCCATATTTGCGGCATCTTCTTCGGCCAATGCTAAGAACAGACCTTCTTTGGATCCGAAGTGATGGAAAATAGCACCGCGAGACTTACCGGTAGTGGCCTCCAAACGAGAGACCGTTGCGCCGTCGTAGCCGAATTCTGCAAAGCACTGCCGCGCGCCGTCGAGAATTTCGTGCCGCCGTTGAGCTAAATCCTGGTTACTCACTTTTGGCATAAGGAAACTCTTTTCTTGCCGGCGACGCCCAGGGGGCATATTTCACTGCATGACGTGGCAACGCCATTCCTATACGTCCCAAGCCTCATTTTGGTTGGGGTAGAGAAACCCGAGGCCGGCAGGGCGCTAGTCCGTGGGGTATGAATCCGCGGGCTAGCGCAACCTACCGGCCTCTAGAAGCGCTGCTTACAACAAGCCCTAGCGCGCACGAGTCAAAGGGAAACTAGTTGCCCTTGATCATGTTGCGCAGGACGTACTGCAGAATACCGCCGTGGCGGTAGTACTCAGCCTCACCAGGGGTATCGATGCGGACCACAGCGTCGAAGTCGAAGGACTCGCCGTTTTCCTTGGTAACCGTGACCTTGACGGTCTTCGGAGTGGAACCGTTGTTCAGCTCCTCCAGACCAGCGATGTCGAAGGTCTCAGTGCCATCGATGCCCAGGGACTTCCAGGACTCACCCTCAGGGAACTGCAGCGGCACAACGCCCATGCCGATGAGGTTCGAGCGGTGAATACGCTCGAAGGACTCAGCGATGACAGCCTTGACGCCGAGCAGGAGGGTTCCCTTAGCTGCCCAGTCACGGGAGGAACCGGTGCCGTATTCCTTACCACCAACAACGACCAGCGGAGTGCCAGCCTCCTTGTAGTTCATGGCAGCGTCGTAGATGAATGCCTGCGGGCCACCCTCCTGGGTGAAGTCGCGAGTGTAACCACCGGTGACGCCGTCAAGCAGCTGGTTCTGCAGACGGATGTTAGCGAAGGTACCGCGAACCATGACCTCGTGGTTACCACGACGAGAACCCAGGGAGTTGTAGTCCTTGCGCTCAACGCCCATGGAGTCGAGGTACTGAGCAGCCGGGGTTCCCGGCTTAATGGAGGATGCCGGGGAAATGTGGTCGGTGGTCACCGAGTCACCCAGAGCTGCGAGGACGCGAGCACCCTTGATGTCGGAAACCGGTGCCGGCTCCATTTCCATCTCGTCAAAGTACGGTGCCTTGCGGATGTAGGAAGACTTGTCGTCCCAAGCGAAGGTCTTACCCTCCGGGGTCGGCAGGTTCTGCCAGCGCTCGTCACCAGCAAAGACGTCCTTGTAGTCCTCGTCGTAGAGCTCGGAGGAGATGGAAGCCTCGATGGTGGCCTCAATCTCTTCAGTGGACGGCCAAATATCACGCAGGAAGATGTCGTTGCCCTCTGCGTCCTGCCCCAGAGCGTCGGTCTCGAAGTCGAAGTCCATGGTACCGGCAATAGCGTAAGCGATAACCAGGATCGGGGAGGCCAGGTAGTTCATCTTCACGTCAGGGGAGATGCGGCCTTCGAAGTTACGGTTACCGGACAGAACTGCGGTAGCAGCCAGGTCGACCTCGTTGATGGCAGAGGAAATCTCAGCCGGCAGCGGACCGGAGTTACCGATACAGGTTGCACAACCGAAGCCGGACAGGTAGAAGCCCAGAGCCTCGAGATCCTTCCACAGGTCAGCGCGCTTGAAGTAGCCGTTGACAACCTGGGAACCCGGAGCACAAATGGTCTTGACCCACGGCTTTGCATGCAGGCCCTTCTCGACAGCCTTACGTGCCAACAGACCAGCGCCAACCATGACCGACGGGTTGGAGGTGTTGGTACAAGAAGTGATGGAAGCGATGGCGACCATACCGTGGTCGAGCGTGTACTCGCCGCCCTTCGGGGAAGTGACGGTAATTGGGGAGCTCGGGCGACCTTCAGCGCTGTCAGCAGCGGACTCGCCGTGACCCTCGCGGGACTCGTTGTAGTCTGCAGCCAGCTCGGAAGTCGGTGCGGAAGCCTTGACAGCGCCCTTGATCTCGCCGTCGGAGTAGTTGTGCAGGTCCTTACGGAACTGTTCCTTGGCGGAAGCCAGCTCGATGCGGTCCTGCGGACGCTTTGGACCAGCGATGGACGGAACGACGGTGGACAGGTCCAGCTCGAGGTACTCGGAGTACTCAGCCTCCGGAGTGTTCTCGTCCAACCACATACCCTGAGCCTTGGCGTAAGCCTCGACGCGCTCCAGGGTCTCCTTGTCGCGGCCGGTCAGGGCCAGGTACTTGACGGTCTCATCGTCGATCGGGAAGATTGCGGCGGTGGAACCAAACTCCGGCGACATGTTACCGATGGTCGCACGGTTGGCCAGCGGCAGCTTGGAGACGCCAGCGCCGTAGAACTCTACAAACTTGCCGACGACGCCGTGCTGGCGCAGCATGTCGGTAACGGTGAGCACAACGTCGGTTGCGGTAACGCCCGGCTGAATGTCGCCAGTCAGCTTAAAGCCAACGACGCGCGGAATGAGCATGGAAATCGGCTGGCCGAGCATTGCAGCCTCAGCCTCAATACCACCAACACCCCAGCCCAGGATGCCCAGGCCGTTCTGCATGGTCGTGTGGGAGTCAGTACCAACACAGGTGTCCGGGTATGCCAGGCCGTTGTTCTCGAAGACAACGCGAGCCAGGTACTCGATGTTGACCTGGTGGACAATACCGGTTCCCGGAGGAACAACGCGGAAGTTGGAGAATGCACCAGTACCCCAGCGGAGGAACTTGTAGCGCTCATCATTGCGCTGGTACTCAATCTCGACGTTCTTAGCCAGAGCGTCTTCGCTACCGAAGGCCTCGATGATGACCGAGTGGTCGATGACCATCTCGGCCGGGTTCAGCGGGTTAACCTGATCCGGGTCGCCGCCGAGAGTCTTAACAGCCTCACGCATGGTAGCCAGGTCAACAACACAGGCGACGCCAGTGAAGTCCTGCATAATAACGCGAGCAGGGGTGAACTGAATCTCGATCGACGGATCAGCGGAAGGAACCCAGTTGGCGACAGCCTTGATGTGCTCCTCAGTGATGTTGGCGCCATCTTCGTTGCGCAGCAGGTTCTCACCGAGAACCTTCAACGAGTAAGGCAGCTTCTCCATACCCGGCACAGCATCAAGAGCGAAGTAGTCATAAGACTTGTCTCCGACCTCAAGCTTGCGCAGGGCGTTGAAAGAGTTCTTGCTTTCAGCCACAGTCAGCTCCATTTCTATTCGGGTGAATTGTCGCCTTAGCTGAAGAGACCGGCACTCGAATTTCGGCCCTTCACAAGGCATAGGTGCGATCACGCCACCCCTTATCAACCAATTAAAGCAATAATCACGATGCGGGGCACACGAGCCCACGCACACGTTTTTAAGGAAGCGTTACCGTCCTTGCATCAACAATAACAGTACGAACGTTCTGTATGTAGATTACCCGCGGCGCGCCGAGTCAAGCTACCCCCGTTCACGTCCAAGACAGGCCATTATAGAGGGGACAAACGAAGCAGCATCTCCGCCAAATTGGGGCGCGTGGAAACCATTCTCACGCAAAACAGGAGCACGATACGGAAGGCAGTTAATGCATACGCCAGCAGATTCACAGGCAGCGAAAGAAACCGTCGAAAAGGCGGTCGCTCAGCTACGCACCGACAACATCGTGACAAATAACCCACAGCTCCGAGAAGCGGTCCAGCCAATTGTCGACGATGCCGCAAATCGGGGGGTTCCCAATTTCAATATCATCTACCTGGATAGCGAGAAGATTTACCCCGTTTCCGAGCAAAAGAATACGGACATCTTTTCCTTTGCCCGCCAAGTGGCAGACCAAGTCGGCGGAACCACTGTTGTGCGCACGCCAGGCAATGTGGCCACCGCATCTGCCGATTTTCCCCGCGCAGCTATTGAACGCGCCGACCACGCAATGATGGAGACCCCTCGAGACTATCCGGCGGGCCTAGATGCCTACTTGCACGAACTTACTAACTACGTCGTTCCATGGACTCTTTACAGCCTGATCGCAGGCGTAGTTATCGTCGCACTCTTCGTTGGACTGACGTTCTACTGGCTACGTACACGCCCAACCACCTAAGGGGTCGCTTTACGACGGGCACTGAAGCTTATCAGCCCCACCGAGTAGATTCACCGCCCCGGTTTTCCATCCCCAGGCAAGAGATAGGGTAAGTGCCCCACAAACTGGTAGCAGCGAGGAAACCAGGCTCCACCTAAATTGGATAACACTGTTGCAGTCATCGTAATGATGTCAACGACTTTACATAGGTCAAGCATCAACGCTTGACCTTTTTTCATGCGCGTTACCCCGAATAACTACCTGCAATGCTTCGGCACGCCGACAGGCCATCGAATAGTGACATAATTCACACACAAAACTAGGGTTCGACATAACCGCAGGCCACGACGTATAACGAAACGGTTACAAAGCAGGGGACGGTTGGTAATTTTGTTACTTATGTTTTTTTAGAGCTTTTTGACCCGTAAAGTGCTCGGTGATGCCAATAGTGGACTCAAGGGTCCAGTATTGACCAAAGAAAACTCGCGGGAGCGCTGGTGTTGCTTTTGGTCGTTGTTTCGGTTCGGCGTTTCGTGCAGTTCCGCTCAAGACCAGAAGACAACAACAGGAAGATATCCAACGATGGGGAAGTCGCTGGTGTCGGACCTGAGGCGTGAACGCACCCATAGGAGAAATGTAGGAGTAACGCGGTGCCGAGTAATCGCAAAGTCCGTGCATCATATTGGACTCGTCCAATTGCCGGTATTATCACGGCGGGTCTTTTGGCGACGAACACCCAGGTTGCAGTTGCACAGCCACTAAATCCGAGTGACGCCCAGATTCGCCAAGCGCGAGAGGCGGCCTCTAACGCCGAGTCGTACTTGCAGTCCCTGGTCGCCGAGGTGACTTCTAGCGAGCGTCGAGTATCTGACCTCGAGCTACGCATGGGCACTCTCCGCGAGGACGTCAACAAGGCCATGGTGGACCTTGAAACCGCCCGGGATGCCGCTAACCGTGCACGCGACGCGGTCAACGAGGCTCGCGCTCAGCTCGATCGTTCTCGCACTGAGCTCGCTAGTGCACAAAAGCAGTTCGACGAACTGGCACGGACAATCATGCGCCAGGGACGTTCCAGCGGCTCGATTCTTGAGGGCGCGCGAGACGCATCCGACGCTATTAATCGCCTGTCCGCCTTGCGTCGCGAAGCCGACCGTCAAGAGCAGACCGTTGACTCTCTGGATAAGAATCGAACTGAGGCTGCCAACCAGGAGTCGGCACTTCGCAAGAAGAGTGACGAGGCTCAGCAGGCAGAGGCGACTGCAAACCAGCGAAACACCGATGCTCAGAACGCGTACTCCGAGGCAAACCAGGAGCTTCAAAAGGAGCAAGCAGATTACCAGCAGGCTCAAGTTGACCGCGATGCCGCAAAAGCGTCTTTGGACGCAGCCCGTAATGCGGTCAACGAGCTGAACTCCCAGCGCCAGAATTATGAGAACGAGCAGGCCCGCAAGGAAGCGGAAGACGCCGCTGCCAAGAAGGCCGCCGAGGAAGCTGCAGCTAAGACTCGTGCCGAGGCCCAGGCGAACCAGACCGAAGAGGATTCCTCTTCTGAGTCCACAGATGAAAGCAATAGCTCCACTGGTTCTAACAGCTCCACTGGTTCCACTGGTTCTACGAGCTCCACTGGTTCCACTGGTTCTACGAGCTCTACTGGTTCCAACAGCTCCTCTGGTTCTACGAGCTCCTCTGGCTCGACTGGCTCCACCAGTTCCTCTGAGACGACCGAATCTACCGACTCCTCTGAGTCCACCGAGACTTCGGAATCGTCTAGCACCGGCAGCTCGTCGTCAAGCGGCACCCCAGCACAGACTGTGGCGCCGACGAATCCGGAGACCGGTCAGAGCACCTCGGGTTCTTCCAGCCAGAAGGTTGAGACTGTCATCGCACGCGCGATGGGGCAGCTCGGTGTCCCATACGCATGGGGTGGTGGCAACGCCAACGGCCCTACCAAGGGTATCCGTGACGGCGGAGTAGCTGACTCCCACGGCGACTACAACAAAATTGGTTTCGACTGCTCGGGACTGACTCTGTACGCCTACGCCGCTGTTGGCATTGACCTACCTCACTACACCGGCTACCAGTACCAGCGCGGAAAGCACTACCCGGCATCTCAGATGAAGCGTGGTGACCTGCTGTTCTGGGGCCCGAATGGTCACGGCCACGTCGCTATCTACCTGGGCGATGGCAAGATGATTGAGGCACCACAGTCCGGTTCTGTGGTTAAGATCTCGCCAGTCCGTTATAACGGAATGACACCGAACGTTGTCCGCCTCGTCTAGTTTCTAACGACGTGTTCTACAGGTCGGGCGACCGACCTAAAGAAGGGTTTCTCTGTGACCTACCCAACGCCCACTGACCACACGCACCTCGAGCGCGCATACGCGGAGCTGGGGAAGGTTGTGGTTGGCCAGGAGCACCTGATCAAGCAGCTCTTTACAGCGATGCTCGCAGGAGGTCATGTCCTGCTCGAAGGTGTTCCGGGTGTTGCGAAAACTCTGGCAGTGTCTACTTTTGCCAAAGTGATGGGTGGTTCCTACTCCCGCATCCAGTTCACTCCGGATTTGGTGCCATCGGATATTGTCGGCACCCGAATTTTCCGCCAGGACACCTCGGAGTTCATTGTCGAGCCCGGCCCGGTCATGTCCAATATCGTGCTCGCTGATGAAATCAACCGCGCACCGGCGAAGGTGCAGTCGGCACTGCTGGAAGTCATGGCAGAGCACCAGGTGTCCATCGCAGGCGAGTCCACGCCAGTACCGGAGCCGTTTTTGGTCCTGGCCACGCAAAACCCAATTGAAAACCAGGGTGTCTACCCACTGCCGGAGGCTCAGCGGGATCGTTTTCTATTCAAGGTCCTCGTGGGTTACCCCACTCCGGCGGAAGAGCGGGAGATTGTCTACCGCATGGGAGCCACCCCTCCAGTCGCGCAGCAGATTCTCACCCCAGAGAGTGTCCGGGAACTGCAGCGCGCTACCCGCGAAGTCTTTGTCCACCACACACTGATTGACTACATCGTGGCCGTCATCGAACTCACCCGTAATCCGATGCGGGCGGAATTGAAGGATGTCGACCGCTGGCTTTCCTATGGCGCATCGCCGCGTGCAACTCTTGGTGCTGTCGCGGCTGCCCGCGCCCACGCGCTGTTTTCCGGTCGCGACTATGTCGTGCCGGACGATGTGGTCTCCGTGCTTCCCGACGTGCTGCGTCACCGCCTGGTCCTGTCCTATGAGGGCCTGGCCGATGGCGTTACTCCCGAACGGATTATTGACATCGTGTTGTCTCACGTGCGCCTTCCCCAGGGCGCGGGCACTGGCTCCGATGAGGGCACTGCCTCCTAATGTCAGCTCGTGAAGACGATCTTGCACGCGTCCTGGCGTACTTAGAGCTAACTGTTACGCGTAAGCTCAACGGACTTTTGCGCGGCAGTTTTCTTTCCACCGCTACTGGTGATGGCTCTGAGCCGCTTGGCTCCCGCGAATATGTCATCGGCGATGATGTTCGCCAGATGAACTGGGCAGTGACAGCCCGTACTGGAGTGCCGCACGTTCGCACCTCCGAGGCCGAGCGCGAGCTGGAGTGCTGGATCGTCGCCGAACCCGCCGCACGTTTGTCCACGGGCTTGGCCGATACCACCAAACGACATCTGCTCACCGCCGCTGCCGGCGCTGTAACGATGCTTAACGACGCCCCGGGGTCCCGAACTGGATTAATCGCCGGTGGCACTCCAGTGCCCGCGGGCCAGGGCCGTGCCCACAGCTTGATGCTGCTCAAGCACTTGGCTGACGCGACCGCTGAGCACAATCTCGCCGCGGATATTGACACAGTAATGACCCAGGCTCCGCGCGCTGGATTATTGGTTGTCATCTCGGACTTCCTTGGATCACTCGATTGGGCGCGACCGCTGCGCGTTGCCTCGGCCTCGACAGAGATTATGGCAATCCGCCTGGTCGATCCAGCCGATGAAGCCTTACCCGGCGATGGCCCGGTGGTCATGGCGGATTCAGCAACTGGTGAAACCATTGAACTCAACATCAACGACAAAACCCGCGCCGAGTACGCAGCTCAGGCTAGTGCCCACCACGAGCGTGTAATCAATGAACTGCGCAAATGCCGTGCTCGCGTTATTACCTTGCGTACGGATTCCGATTGGGTACTGGATTTTGCCCGACAGATTGGCCAACATTAGCGTCTGAGTAACCGCTTATTAGTGCTATTTTTAGGCCACCGACTAACCGGCTATAGCCACTGGTTTATACGCGACTGTTTAGGCGACTGGATGTGAGGAAACTGATACCGCGATGACGTTCCTAAACTCAACTTTTGCGCACCCAGGTTGGCTGCTCGCGCTCGCTCTGCCTCTCGTGGCAGCCGTGGCTTATTGGATCAGCACTAAGCAGCGAAAGCAACGTGCCATTGCCTTTGGCAACTTCACCATCGTTGGGTCACTGGGGAATAAGTCGTCGGCACGCCTACGCCATGTCGTGGCTATCAGTGCGCTGTTGTCTCTAGTTCTGGTCATCATTTCGTTGGCCGGCCCGATTTCGGAGACCAAAGTCGCCCGCAACCGAGCGACGGTCATGCTGGTAGTCGACGTTTCGCTGTCCATGTCGGCCACGGATGTTGCGCCCGACCGCATCACTGCCGCTAAAGAAGCCGGCCAAGAGTTCGTGGAGAACCTTCCCGACGACCTCAATATCGGCCTGGTGACGTTCTCTGGCCGCGCTCGCACTGCGGTCAGCCCGACTACCAACCATGACACCGTGAATCGAGCCCTTCAGGCTGCTGAGTTAGATCAAGCGACTGCTACCGGTGATGCCATCGCAGCCGCGCTCGATGCCATCAACCAGTTCAGCGACTCAGTCCAGGGAGGGGGAGAAGGCGCCCCACCAGCGACAATTGTGCTGCTTTCCGACGGCAAACAGACCGTCCCGCAAGAGCTCGACGATCCCCGCGGCGCGTATACCGCCGCCGCCGAAGCCGCCAAGGCCGGGGTGCCTGTCAACACGATTTCGTTCGGTACCGCGCAAGGCGCAATCACGGTTCAGGGCGAGTTAATTCCAGTGCCTAACGACGACGATTCGCTGCGAGAAATCGCACGTCGTACAAAAGGTGAGTTCTTCAGCGCCGGTTCCCTCGAGCAGCTCCGGGATGCATATGACTCGCTGGAGGATGATATCGGTTACGAACTCAAGCGGGCCGAGAATCCGAGGCCCTATCTGATCGCAGCCTTCGCGATGCTGCTAGTGACCGTGGGCTCACTGCTTGTGACCAATCGTCGAATTCCGCAATAGGGCCGGGTTAGGGTGCCGTCGTAAAGCAATTGGATGGAACCCAGCAGGCAGGAGACCATGGGCATTGAGCAGTCGTCTTATGGTGTCCTCAGACTGCGCTACTAACATGGTTGCCTATGTCTTCTGATAATTTTGACGCTATTTTGCTGTTGTCTTTCGGAGGTCCCGAAAAGATGACCGATGTGCGTCCCTTCCTGGAGAATGTCACCCGCGGCCGCGGAATTCCGCCGGAGAGGTTGGACGAGGTCGGTGCTCACTATGCGCACTTCGGCGGCAAGTCCCCGCTCAACGATTTAAACCGCGAAATTGTCTCCAACCTTAAGGCTGAGCTCACTCGCCGTGGCTATGACTTGCCTGTTTATTTCGGCAATCGCAATTGGCATCCGATGGCTGAAGACACCGCGGCAAAGATGGCTGATGACGGCGTTAAACGAGCGCTCGTTTTCGCCACTAGCGCCTGGGGCGGATACTCCGGCTGCCGCCAGTATCACGAAGACATTGCTCGGATGCGCGAATCTCTGGGCGACCGTGCTTTTGACATGGAGAAAATTCGGAGCTTCTACGATCATCCGCTCTTTATAGAAGCCTATGCAGATGCCGTGCGTGAGGCGTTTGCCAAGCTACCGGATGACCGTCGTGACGAGGCCCGGCTTATTTTCACCGCTCACTCTATTCCGGTCTCTGCGGACAAGGCATCTGGACCGGTAGAGCTCGGCGGAAATCTTTACTCTCGCCAGGTCAACGAAGCAGCGCGGCTCGTCGCCGATGCAGTCGGTATCACCGACTTTGACGTCGTTTGGCAGTCCCGCTCGGGCCCGGAGCACGTGCCGTGGTTGGAGCCTGACATCGTCGACCACGTTGAAGCGGAGGTCACCCAAGGCCTTCGATCCGCAGTAGTGTGCCCGATTGGCTTCATCTCGGACCATGTTGAGGTCGCCTGGGATTTGGATGCTGAGCTACAGGATGAAATGGCTCATCACGACATAGTCATCGAGCGTGTCGCAACACCTGGCCCGACGGCTACTTTCACTGACATGCTCGTGGAGCTCATCGAAGAGCGCATCGCAGATGCCGAACCCCGCCGCCTGGGAAGTGAACCGCTACTCGGCTCGGCCTGCAACGGCGCCCCCTGCGCCGCATCCTGTTGCACCCCGGCAAAGCGCCGCCCACACTGATTCCCTTGGCCTCAATTGGACCGCAGGGCAAGGCAAACCTCTAGCGGGTCCACTCCTGAATCGCGTATTCCACCGCGCTCATCCGCGCCTGCCGAATTTTTCGCCGCAGCGGGATGAGCTGCGCATCAAACGCGGCGCTGCCGTGCCCCGACTCGCTGCCCTGTGCCACCGCCAGAATCGACGACACCCGATCAGCTCTGGCGAGCACTCCCAGTGCACGGCGCGGCACATCATCCGGAACAAAAGCCATGTCCAGGTGATCATCAAGCATGCCGACCATCAGCCGGGGATCCACCTTCGGGGTACCACTGCTTGACGACGTCAGCGGTGAACGCGGCATCGCCGCAATAGTGGCAGCCGCAACTCGCGCCGCATCCGCCAGCTGCAAATCCGCCTCGCCAGGGGAGAGATAAGCCGGCTCCGGGATGTGTCCTTCGAGCGTGTACCAGTGCCACTGCAGCAGACCGGGCACCGGCGATGTCACTGGTACGAGCGCATGGTTCCAACCCGGCTCCGCATCCGCAATCACAATGGCTGAGCCTGCTGCGCGTGCGGCCTCAGCGGCGTCGGTTCCCGCAGGCAGTGCAGGTGCGTCACCGGGTCCGGAGAGAATAAGGCGGACGAGGGGACGATGGTCACTGTGCCAATCTCCCGCGTCAGTAACTGCTCGAAGAAGGCGGAGCATGTCGCTTCGATCGAGATCAGCGTCGCAATCGATGACATTCGGAACCATGGCGTCGGCAAGCACGAATGTCCCCGGAACTGACGTGGGCCCGCCAAGCGAGTCAAGAGCATCGAGGAGATGATCGTAGTTTTCCAAACCCGACAACCATGCGCCCAGCCAAAGGGCGATGTGCTGAGTTGGACTCCAGACCTGGTCGAGAACACTGCGCTGCATAGTGCAGCTCATCCTAGTGCAGTGTGTCGCCGGTTCCGTAACCCATGCTGTTAATCTCAGTACCCATGAGCTTTCAAGACCCGTATCGCAATCAGGACGTGTTT
This sequence comes from Corynebacterium sp. HMSC074C11, assembly GCF_001809455.1. NCBI lineage: Bacteria > Bacillati > Actinomycetota > Actinomycetes > Mycobacteriales > Corynebacteriaceae > Corynebacterium > Corynebacterium sp. HMSC074C11. The sequence goes on along the minus strand of NZ_KV797729.1, from coordinate 111,323 downwards.
GCTGGCGCACGTGGCCACCGCCGTCGTATCCCGCAGCCGGCACGCGAGGTAACAGCAGAAAATGGTGTTGTCGTCGAGGCGTCCTATGACGGATTCGTCGGTGCGATTATCGGGTTAGAGAAAACTTTCGATGGCTGGTGCGTTCGGCTGGAGGACCGCCACGGAAAGTCGCGGCTGTTTCCCATGCACGAGCGCGGTTTTCTCATCGATGGCAAACCTGTGACTCTGGTACGGCCGAAGGCACAACCAAAGAAGCCCTCGCAGGATCTATCGGCATCGGGCTCGCGCAAGGTCCACAACGTCAAGGCTAAGGTTGCTCTACCCAGCCGTATCTGGGTCGAGGGTATTCATGACGCGGCAATTGTCGAGAAAGTATGGGGCCACGATCTGCGTGTTGAGGGCGTAGTCGTCGAGTATCTGGAGGGCTTGGACAATCTCCCGGAACGCTTGGCCGAATTTGGTCCGGGTCCGAAGCGCCGCGTCGGAGTCCTGGCAGACCACTTGGTGGAAGGCAGTAAAGAAAGCCGCATGACTCAGCAGCTCGGCCCGCATGTGATGGTCACTGGCCACCCATTTATCGATGTCTGGCAGGCGGTCAAGCCCTCGTCGGTAGGCATTGAGGCTTGGCCGGAAGTTCCTTACGGGGAGGACTGGAAGACAGGAATCTGCCGTCGCTTGGGCTGGGGAGACGACCCCAAGGAGGGCTGGCGACGCGTCTACGCAGGTGTACACACCTACCGTGATCTGGAGTCGGATTTGATTGGTGCAGTTGAGCGCCTGGTCGACTTCGTCACTGAGCCACATATGCAGTACTGACCCCGAAATACTGGCTCCACTCGCCCCACATTTGTTCTGCAAAGTAGGTAGGGTGAGGGCGTGATTTCTCTCCTTTGGCTCGGAGCAAGCCTCCTACTGGTTCTCGGTGAACTCGCGGTCGGAGATTTAGCACTGTTAATGCTCGGAGGTGGTGCGCTGGCCGCGTCCGGTGCGAGCCAGCTTGGAGCGCCGCTTTGGCTGTCAGTGGTTATCTTCGCCGTTGTGTCCGCCGCACTTGTGCTGACAGTTCGCCCTGTGTTGCGCAAGAAGATGGCAAAACCGGACAAGTCCGCCGAACTGGAGTCGCGTCCGGAACTGCTAGCGGGCCGTCATGCTGAGGTCATCGAGCCAGTTTCCTCGTCAGCGGGTCTGATTAAGGTCAATGGCGAGTTGTGGAGCGCGCGGAGTCTTCTGACTGCGCAGACCTTCGATGCGAAGGAAAGAGTCACGATTGTAGAGATTTCGGGCAATACCGCAGTAGTGGACAAGCTGCTCTGAGCAGTCAACTCACTTAAAGGGCGCTCGGAGCACTCTTAGTTACTGACCATCAAATAACTGACCACACAGTTTCTAGCTACGAGGGAATTCCATGGAAGGCTTTATCATCCTCGTCGTTTTCATTCTCGTGGTTGTTACCTTGGTTCTCAAAGCGATTGTGCTGGTCCCACAGGGTGAAGCGGCAATCGTAGAGCGACTGGGACGATACACGCAGACACTGAATAGCGGCCTGAACTTCATCATCCCGATTATTGACCGAGTGCGCGAGAAGGTTGATACCCGTGAGCGTATGGTTACCTTTCCGCCACAGGCAGTGATCACCGAAGACAACCTGACTGTGGCTATCGATACCGTCGTGACCTTCCAGGTCAACGAACCGGATCGGGCGATTTACGGTATCGACGACTACATTTTCGGCGTCGAACAGATCACTACCGCAACGCTTCGCGACGTCGTGGGTGGTCTGACCTTGGAAGAGACACTGACTTCCCGTGACTACATCAACCGCCGTCTGCGCGGCGAGCTGGACGAGGCCACTGCCAAGTGGGGTCTTCGTATCGCTCGTGTGGAGCTGAAGGCTATTGAGCCGCCACCGTCGATTCAGCAGTCGATGGAAAAGCAGATGAAGGCCGATCGCGAGAAGCGCGCCATGATTCTGACTGCGGAAGGTACCCGCGAAGCCGATATTAAAACTGCTGAGGGCCGTAAGCAGGCACAGATTCTGGCCGCCGAGGGTAACAAGCACGCAGCAATTCTGGCTGCTGAAGCTGAGCGTCAGGCAACCATTCTGCGCGCTGAGGGTACTCGCGCCGCTACCTACCTTGAGGCACAGGGTAATGCTCGCGCTATCCAGAAGGTCAACGCCGCTGTCAAGGCTTCACAGTTGACACCTGAGATTCTTGCCTGGCAGTACCTGGAGAAGCTACCTGAGCTGGCAAATAAGGACGGCAATACTGTTTGGATGATTCCGTCGCAGTTCGGTGACAGCCTCGAGAGCTTCGCCAGGGCTTTCGGCAAGAAGGATGCCGACGGTGTCTTCCGCTATGAGCCTCCGGCCGTGAGCCGAGAGACCAAGGAAGAAGCTGAGCAGGGCCGCGATGAGAACTGGTTCGACATGTCGACCAACCCGGAGTTGGCTCGTGCGGTTGCCGCGGCGAACGAGGTCGCTAACCGCCCGGTTGATGATCCGGTAGCTGCAGCAGCGGGTAATACCCCTGAGAGGAAGAAGAACCGCCGCGCCGAGTCAGCTCAGCCCGCTCAGCCTGAACAGTTGGGTGGCCAGAACCGCCCGGCAGCGGTTGAACCTGCAACACCGGCTGCACCGGCTGCACCGTCAGTTCCCTCCGGCAAACGTGACCTGCCCTCGGCTCCTGGTACCGGTAATACCAATGCAGGCGGCGGTGCCCACTCCACCGATCATCCAGATTTTTCAGGATGGTCACGTGACCCTTACACCCCAGAAAATGGGCAGTAAGTTTTTATAACTCGTCAGCTCGCTGAAGCAGGTGGACTGCCAGGTTCCACCCGGCCAGCTCCGCCTGCCAACCAGCTGCTGCGAGGCGCTGATTGACGGCCTGCTTAGAAACTCCCAATTCTTCCGCGGCCTCTACCTGTGAATAACCAGCGCGAACCAAACCAGTTGCCTCGCGCCCTTCGGGGGACCTGCGAGAGATAACGTGGTGCAGCAATGTGAATGCTGCACCAATATCCTCGGAGTAGTCCTTACCGCGCGGATTGTTAGTCCGAATGCGGGTTTTTACCGTGCCGGCTCTGCCTCCCTTACCGATGACTGAGCTCGATGCCAGATGCGCTTGCTCAATGTTGTCCTGAGGACAAACACCGATACCTATTGCCCAGTCACCTGCGGCCAATAGCGCCAGCACAAGCGTGGTGACTCCCACAGCATTTTCAGGAGCTGCGCGAAGCTCTTCGATACCTGCAACCTCAACAGTTCCTACGCTTTCCAGGCCGGAAAGTGCCTGCGCAGAGGCCTGAACGTGATCTGCCCTGCGAGTAGATCGACCGCGATACCTGGCAAAGACTGAGTACATACGTTCTAGTCTAGCCCCACCCCTTGACACTTGGGCTAAGACACGTTCATTGCCTCCGCAAACTCACGGGCAACCAACACCAGTCCGCCGAAAAACTCACGTCTAGTTCTAGAGCGCCAAGCGGTGTTTTAATGTTTCGAAGAACCGGTTACGACAGGGAACTTGGCGTCCGCAAGAAGCCCCAGCAAGCCAAGCACGAGCAGAATTCCCGTGGCCACCGCAAAGCGCACGTCGAAGCCGACCAACAGCGCGTCGCCAAGCAAAACGACGGCGAGTGTGTTCGGCGCCGAACCTAGGGCAGTAGCGATGATATACGGCACGATGCGTATCGACGACAGCCCACAGGCGTAGTTGAGAAGCGAAAATGGCACGCCAGCAATCATGCGCAAGCTGAGCACTGTGAGCCAGCCGCGTTGTTCCAACCGGTGGTCGAGACTGAGGAGACGGCGGTTAGTCAGGTGCGTGCGAAACCAGTCGCGTCCCAAAAACCGCACAATACAGAGGGAGAGAAGGGCAGACACCGTGGTCGCAGTAATTGCGAGCAGGAAACCGAGCACTGGTCCGAAGAGGATTCCGGAAGCCAAAGTGAATACGGTGCGGGGGATTGGAAACTGAGTCAGTGCAACGTATGCGAGAAAGTAGAGGAGAGGGAACCAGTCACCGGCATCGATGGACCACTGCCGGATGGTAGCGACGGTGGGAACATCGACGTACAGCGTGACGACGACCCCCACACCTACGGCTAGCACCAGCAGAACCTTTTTGAGTGTAGGGGTAATTCGCACATCGGATACGTTCACCCATTTGAGGTTACCGGGGATTGCGGAGAAGCGTGTGACCTGCGAGTTGGACGCTCTGCAAGGAGGGCGAGTCAGCGGCTAAAGGCGTTTGCCCTTTATTTCACTAGGATGGGAGTCAAGGTCACTATGCCTTGGCTCGAGCACTTGACGTGCCCGTCAGCGCAAAACTGAACGTAAGGGTATTGCACAAGTAGCTGAAAAGTTCAGTGCACGGACACTCGGGTGAGTCTTAGCGTCTGACTAGTGGCTCTTATTGACTATTGGAGGAAGCCAACGCCTTTAGATCCCTTTCCGTCGCGGAGAATTCGGAAATTGTCGCAGCCGAATATCCTCGGCCATGGATTGATGGGGGCGTTGCTTAGAACATGTAAGGGAGAAGGTCTGTCGTGACTGACCGAACGACCCCCGAATCACCTTCCACGCTGCCAGCAAACTTCGAGGAATTGCAGAATTCCTGGTATCAGGGCGTGGCCAAGGTATTCGCGCGGGTGCACAAGCAAGACGTTGCAGATGTACCGCTCGATATTTGGAAACGACTGATTCAGACCACCTACGACGGTGTCGATGTCCGTCCGCTCTACACCCGCGCGGATGAGCATGCGGAAAGCCCAGCTCCGGGTCAGTTCCCATTCGTCCGTGGCGCAAAGGTCACTTCGGACAACACCAACGGTTGGGGCGTTCGAGAGACTTTCGGTCGCCAGTACCCGGGTGAGGAAGCCCTTGACCCAAAGGCCGTCAACGAGGCTCTGCTGACTGCCCTGGAAAACGGCACCACGGACATCCGCCTGGACTTCACCGGCTCCCTCGAAGCCGCTGACGTGCCAGCTCTGCTTAACAACGTCTACCTCGACCTTGCTCCGATTGCCGTACATGCTGGTAAGAACACTGCACAGGTTGCGGAAGCACTGACGTCCTACATCGAGCAGGCAAACCCGACTAATCCGGACAACATCGCAGTAGAGCTTTCTGCAGCTCCGCTGACCTCTGCTTTTGCCGGTATTGATGATGTTTCTCTCGACGAGACCATTCAGCTGGCCGTCAAGGCAGCTAAGCAGCCGGGCGACGTCCGCGCCCTGCTTGTCGACGGCGTTGTTTTCTCCAACTTGGGTGCAAACAACATCCAGGAGATCGGCTACAGCCTCGCCGTTGGTGTCGCCTACCTGCGTGCGCTGACTAAAGCGGGCTTGAGCGCTGAAGAAGCGCTCGGCCAGATTTCTTTCCGCTTTGCCGCTACCGACGACCAGTTCGACACCATTGCGAAGTTCCGCGCCGCTCGCGTTCTGTGGGCCCGCGTTGCTGAGGTCATCGGTGCCCCTGAGTCTGGCCGCGCTCCGATGCACGCCGTGACAGCCCCGGTCATGTTCAGCCAGCGCGATCCGTGGGTCAACATGCTGCGTGTAACTGTCGCCTCCTTCGCCGCAGGTGTCGGCGGTGCTTCCTCAGTTGAGGTTCTGCCGTTTGATTACGCAGTTGTCGGCGGCATGCCGAACGTCTCCAAGACTTTCAAGGCTCGCATCGCTCGCAACACCAACCTGTTGCTGCTGGAAGAGTCTCACCTTGGTTACGTCGCCGACCCAGCAGGTGGCTCCTATTTCGTCGAAGACCTGACCGAGGAAATGGCTGACAAGGCGTGGGAGATCTTCACCGGCACTGAGGCCGCCGGCGGTTTCACCTCCGCAGAGGCCGATATTCGCGCCGCCCTGGACGCTACCTGGGAAAAGCGCCGCGCCGATATCGCACATCGCCGCACCAAGGTCACCGCTATCAACGAGTTCCCGAACCTGGCTGAAGCCCCACTGGCTCCCGAGGCTCGCCCGGAGGGCGATCCGATTCGCCGTTGGGCACGCGACTTCGAGGCGCTGCGCAACCGCTCCGATGACTTCCTGGCTGAAAAGGGCAACCGTCCGCTGATTGCCATGCTGCCGCTGGGTCCGCTGGCCAAGCACAACATCCGCACTGGTTTTACCTCCAACCTGCTGGCTTCCGGCGGTATCGCCGTCGCTAACCCCGGCCAGGTTGTGCCGGGCGAGGCCGGTTTCGAAGAGGCAGTGAAGGCCTCTCCGATTGTCGTGCTGTGCGCAGCCGACAGCGAGTACGAGGCCTCGGGCCAGGACGCTGTCAAGGCCGCCCGCGCCGCAGGCGCTAAGGAGGTCCTGGTGGCTGGCTCCGAGAAGAGCTTCGCTAATGCCGCTGAAGACGCTCGCCCCGACGGATACCTGAACATGACCATCGATGCTGTCGCGGAGCTGTCCCGACTGCTGAACGAACTGGGAGCGTGAAGGAAGTAATGACCACCATCCCAAATTTCGCTGACATCTCCCGCAACACCGACGACGCGGCAGCTGCCACCAACAAGGCAGCTGCCGCGGAAGCCGGTGAAGTGTGGACCATTCCAGAAGGCATCGACGTCAAGCGTGTCTACGATCGCGCTGACCGCGACGCCGCAGCTGCCGAGGGCCACCCGGTAGATTCTTTCCCGGGTATCGCCCCATTCATGCGCGGGCCGTACCCGACCATGTACACCAACCAGCCGTGGACTATTCGCCAGTACGCTGGTTTCTCCACCGCAGCTGAATCCAACGCCTTCTACCGCCGCAACCTCGCGGCCGGACAGAAGGGTCTTTCGGTCGCTTTCGACCTGGCGACCCACCGCGGTTACGACTCGGACAACCCGCGTGTGTCCGGCGACGTCGGTATGGCCGGTGTGGCAATTGACTCGATTTACGACATGCGTGAGCTCTTCAAGGGCATTGACCTGGGCGGTGTCTCGGTGTCTATGACCATGAACGGCGCTGTGCTGCCGATTCTGGCCTTCTACATTGTCACTGCTGAAGAGCAGGGCGTTTCGACTGAGCAACTGCGCGGTACAATCCAGAACGACATTCTCAAGGAGTTCATGGTTCGTAACACCTACATTTACCCGCCGAAGCCCTCGATGCGAATCATCTCTTCGATCTTCGAGTACACCTCGGCAAAGATGCCGAAGTTCAACTCGATTTCGATTTCCGGCTACCACATTCAGGAAGCCGGCGCGACGGCCGACCTCGAGCTCGCTTACACGCTTGCCGACGGCATCGAGTACCTGCGGGCCGGTATTGACGCTGGCCTGGAAGTTGATAAGTTCGCTCCGCGTCTGTCCTTCTTCTGGGGCATCTCGATGAACACCTTCACCGAGATTGCCAAGCTGCGTGCAGGCCGTATCCTCTGGTCTGAGTTGGTTGGCAAGTTTGGCCCGAAGAACCCGAAGTCGCAGTCCCTGCGTACTCACTCGCAGACCTCCGGTTGGTCGCTGACCGCCCAGGACGTCTACAACAACGTCGCTCGTACTGCTGTTGAGGCTATGGCCGCAACGCAGGGCCACACCCAGTCGCTGCACACCAACGCCCTGGACGAGGCCTTGGCACTGCCGACTGACTTCTCGGCCCGTATTGCTCGTAACACTCAGCTGCTGCTCCAGCAGGAATCCAACACCACGCGTCCGGTTGATCCGTGGGCTGGTTCCTACTACATCGAGTGGTTGACCAATGAGCTGGTCAAGCGTGCACGCCAGCACATCGACGAGGTCGAAGAGGCTGGCGGTATGGCGCAGGCCACTATCGAGGGGATTCCGAAGCTCCGCATTGAGGAGGCGGCAGCTCGTACGCAGGCTCGTATTGACTCGGGGCGCCAGGCTCTCATTGGCGTGAATAAGTACCAGGTCGAAGAGGACGAGGCCATCGAGGTTCTCAAGGTTGAGAATTCCCGCGTACGCCAGGAGCAGATTGACAAGCTGGCTCGCCTTCGTGCCGAGCGCGACGAGGAAGAGGTTCAGAAGGCACTGGCCGCTCTGACCGACGCTTGCCGTAACCCGGGTGAACCGGGGGACCTGGACAAGAACCTGTTGAAGCTCGCTGTCGACTGTGCTCGCGCCATGGCCTCCATCGGTGAAATCTCCGACGCAATGGAAGAGGTCTTTGGCCGCCACCAGGCCGAGATTCGTACCCTCTCCGGCGTCTACAAGGACGAAGTTGGCAAGGAGGGTGCCGTGTCTAACGTCTCCAAGGCCATCGCCATGGCCGATAAGTTCGAAGAGCAGGAAGGTCGCCGTCCGCGTATCTTCCTGGCCAAGATGGGCCAGGATGGTCACGACCGCGGCCAGAAGGTCATCGCGTCCGCCTACGCGGACCTCGGCATGGACGTTGACGTGGGACCGCTGTTCCAGACTCCGGAGGAGGCCGCCAAATCGGCAGTCGACTCGGATGTCCACGTCGTCGGTGTTTCTTCGCTAGCCGCCGGACACCTGACGCTCGTGCCTGCTCTTCGCGATGAGCTGGCAAAGCTGGGTCGCGAGGACATCATGATTGTCGTCGGTGGTGTTATCCCACCGGGCGACTTCCAGGAACTCTACGATGCCGGCGCCGCGGCTATTTACCCGCCGGGCACCGTCATCGCTGATTCGGCAATCGACATGATGACCAAGCTCTCTGCCGAGCTGGGCCTCGACATTGCCGTTGACGAAGAGTCCTAATTAACTACCGCATACGCGCTGAGCTGAGCGTTCAGCTCAGCGCGTTGTCGGAATTGAGAAGTAGCGATGAACGAGTTTCTTGAAGAAAACCTGGGCACCCTCGTCACTACCGCTGGCACGGTCGTTGAGGGCAAGACAGCTGTGGCCCCCGAAGTTGTCCGTCGTGCGCGACGACGGATCGATGTTGACGACCTCTTTGAGGGCGTGCGGGCTGGAAACCGCACTAAGTTAGCTCGGGCAATCACTCTGTTGGAGTCGACTGCTCCGGCGCATAAGGTGCTGGCTCAGGAACTACTGGTGAAGTTGCTGCCATTTTCCGGAAAGGCTATGCGTGTCGGCCTTACCGGTGTCCCCGGCGTCGGTAAATCAACCACGATTGAAACCCTTGGGTTGAAGCTGATTGAGGAGGGCCACCGCGTTGCAGTGCTGGCCATCGACCCGTCGTCGACGAAGTCCGGTGGTTCGATTCTGGGCGACAAGACCCGTATGTCCCGGCTCTCGGCCGCGGATGAGGCCTTCATCCGCCCGTCGCCTTCTGCGGGCACGCTCGGTGGTGTCGCCAAGGCAACCCGTGAAGCCATGGTGGTGCTGGAGGCCGCAGGCTACGACATTGTCATCGTCGAGACTGTCGGCGTCGGCCAGTCCGAGGTCGCGGTGGCACAAATGGTGGATACGTTTGCGTTTCTGGCACTCGCCGGCGCTGGTGACCAACTCCAGGGCATCAAGAAGGGTGTGCTGGAGATGGCCGACGTGATTTCCATCAACAAGGCGGATGGTAAGAACCTGCGCCCGGCAAAGCGCGCTGCGCGTGACCTGATGACCGCCATGAAGATGGTGCGTTCCTCAGATCAAGTCTGGACTCCACCGGTGCTGACTATGTCGGCATTAGAGGACGAGGGCATCGACAAGTTCTGGCAAGCCATCGAAGACCATGTCGAGGCTATGCACGAGAATCATCTCTTCGATGAAAACCGCGCTAACCAGCAGATTAAGTGGATGTGGTCCATGGTGCACGAAACGCTCTTGCAGCGACTCAACACCAACGAGGCTGTGCAGATAGAGAGCTCCCTGGTGGAAAAACAACTCCGCTCGGGGCAGCTCACACCGACGCTCGCTGCCCAGCGCATTATGGAGGCATTCGACAAAGGAAGGGCACCGAACGCCGGGCTCGACGATTAGGTACTGAACAACGTAGCTCCCACCAGCGAGTCCAATTCCTAGCCGCGCGGGTGGGAAACTAGCAGCGTCAAAGAGAAGCAACCCTGCGATCACTTATCGGAGTCTGTCCGGTTGGGTCGCGGGGTTTTCGTCGTAAAGCGAGCGTATCCGTGTGCGCCTACTGACCGCGGTGATGGGGCGGATCGCTGTAGAGAGTGTGTTCGGCGAAGTGGAGAGCGTTGACCACCAGGTTGGTGAGGTGCTCGTCGGGCTGAGAATAGAAGCTAGACGTGCCCTCCTTGCGGGCCTGCACCATATTGGCCATGCGCAACTTCGCCAGGTGCTGAGAAATCGCGGGAATGGGGCGATCGAGCGCACTAGCGATGGCGGTGACGGTCATCTCCCCGTCACGAAGGAGTGACAGGATGGAGAGACGCGTCTTGTCCGCCATCAACTTCAGTACGTTAGTGGCAACGTCGAGCTCGGTGCTCGTAGGAGCCTTCTCAGTCATTTGGAGGGGTAAGTCCTTTCGAAGTCGACATGCCAAACACTTAGTATGTTCAATAAGGTGAACACTACTACGTATTGATATCAGTATTCAATTTCAGATGTCACAATAAGCTGTCGCAAAAGAGGGGAGAGCGCTCCTAAGGGACAGCGACCAAAGGTACTGAAAATTCCTTCAGTAATATCATCTGCATGGATTGGTTGATGAGCGCCTTCCCATGGCTGGTGGAGGACTTAACGTGGTGGCAAGTACTATTCTTCGCGCTCGACTACACGATTAAGTTCATCGCGATTGGATGGGTGCCGGAAAACCGAAGCCCATCGGCTTCGACGGCGTGGCTGCTACTGATTCTGCTAATTCCATTTATCGGCCTACCTCTGTTCCTCTTCCTGGGCTCGCAGCAGATCACGGGCCGCCGGCACGAGGTACAGGCACTGGCACAGGAGCTCATTGCGGAACGTACCGAGCATCTGCCCGACGTACCGGACGATGCCAAGATAGAAGATGACGTTGTCAACGTATTCAAGCTCTCGCGTCAGCTCACGGGAATGCCGGCAATTGCCAGCGCGGAAAAGGGACTTTTCACCGAATTCGATGCCTCCATTGACCGCATGATTGAGACCATCGATGCGGCTCAGAGATCTATCCACGTGCAGTCCTACATCTTTGCACTGGATTCCAGCACGGAGCCTTTCATACAGGCTCTCGAGCGCGCGCTCGACAGGGGACTAGAGGTCAAGGTACTGGTCGATCCAATTGGTTCGTGGAAATACCCCGGCTACTACAAGCTGAAAAAACGCCTGAACCAGTCCAAAATCTCCTGGCACCCAATGCTGCCCGTGAGCTTACTGAAGCTCACCTGGCGCCGCCTGGATCTGCGTAATCACCGCAAGCTCGTAGTGATTGATGGCGACATTGTATTCATGGGCTCGCAGAATTTGATTGAGCCCGAATATCAGAAGAAAAAGAATCATAAGATCGGCCGCCGCTGGGTGGACACATGGATTGAGCTCGAGGGCGATATTGCGCTGGCCTTCGACGCAATTTTTGCGGTTGATTGGACCAGCGAGCTATACAAGACCCCAGATGCCACCAGGAACTATTCACTCCACACCACTGAGGTCAACGACAACTACAACGTGGTCCAGGTGCTGCCGTCGGGTCCGGGCTTCAGCACGGAGCCGAACCTGCGCGTGTTCAATAACATGATCTACCAGGCGCACGAGCGGATTATCGCCGTCAGCCCGTACTTCGTCCCGGACGAGTCCATGCTCATGGCGCTGACCTCCGCCGCATATGGAGGTATCGACGTTCAGCTCTACGTTAACGAAGAGTCCGATCAGTTCATGGTCGGCCACGCGCAGCAGTCCTATTACCAGGCACTGCTAACCGCTGGCGTGAAGATTTATCGCTATCCGGCGCCTGCCGTCCTGCACTCCAAGTTCATGGTTATCGACGACCGCATGGCCATGTTCGGCTCGTCCAATCTAGATATGCGCTCCTTCGGCCTCAATTACGAGATCACGCTTCTTTCCGCCGCCGGTTCCATCGTGGACAAACTGATCACGCTTGCCGACGAGTACCGCGACAAATCCCTCCTGCTCACCCAGGAGGAATGGAATGACCGCCCCCTTCGCCAGCGCTACCTGGACTCTGTTTTCCGCTTGACCTCGGCGCTGCAATAGGGCACTACCATAGAGGTCCGCCAGAAAACACAAAAATCCCGAGAGCTGCATTTACTGCAGTTTCTCGGGATTTATCTTGTGTCCGGAGGGGGACTTGAACCCCCACGCCCGTTAATAGGGCACTAGCACCTCAAGCTAGCGCGTCTGCCATTCCGCCACCCGGACCGGGTAGGAAGCACTTCCGTGCTGACCTGTGATACTGTATCCCGACTACATAATGAAACACAAATTGGCAGGTCATCGTGGTATTAAGGTGCCAAACCGGGGTGTAATTACATCTCCGTTGTTAGCCCCGCATCCGCCTTGGATTCACGCTGAGAATCCGGCACTGAGGATAGGCAGTCTGGCGAAGTCCCTGCAGCGCGCTCATAAAGTAGGCACACTGGTAGTTATGACTACGAATTCCAACGACACCACAAACAACGCTACAAATGCTCCGGTTTTCCCGGGCCCGGATCCGTACGCACCGCTGAAGGATTTGCCAACCTTCGAGCTGTCCTCGCCAGATATCAAGGACGGCGAGAAGATTGCGGATGAATTCCGCGCTCCGTCGAATGTTTCCCCGCAGTTGGATTGGGCCAATCTGCCGGAGGGCACGAAGTCCATTGCCGTGACCTGCTTCGATCCGGACGCCCCGACCGCTTCGGGCTTCTGGCACTGGGCTGTGTTCAACATTCCAGCGACCGAAAAGGGTCTACCACAGGGAGCTGGCTCCGAAGACAGCTCTAAGCTGCCAGACGGTGCTATCCAGCTTGTCGGCGACTCTGGCATGCGTGGTCACTACGGAGCTAACCCACCGGCTCAGCATGCCCCACACCGTTACATGTACGCGGTGCACGCGGTCGACGTCGAGAAGCTTGATGTTCCGGAAGATGCGACGCCGACAGTGCTTGGCTTCAACCTGTATTTCCACTCGATTGCGCGTGCCATCATCACGCCGTGGTGGGAGAACGTCGGGGAGTAGGGATACGACGCCCACACGGGCAACTCAACCGCCCGGGCACGCTACTCATACAGAAAACCCCGGGGCCAGCGCCTTCATGGCAGCAGGACCCGGGGTCGCGTGTTTATTGGATTAAAAAGCCTCAACGGCTCTCAGCAGTTAACCACGCCACGGTAGGCCACAGCCGACAGCCTCCGAAATGGAGTAGAAGCCCTGAGCTCGAATCTGGCGAGCCAACCCTTGGTGAATGTCACGAATCCAGTCTGGACCGCCATAAATCAACGGTGTGTAGCCCTGCAGCAGGGAAGCACCGTTGGCAATCCGTTCCCATGCCTGCTCAGCAGTCTCGATGCCGCCGACGCTGATGAGAACAAGTTTGTCTCCGACGCGCTCGTGCAGCAGCTTCAGTACCTCTAGTGACCGAGCTGCCACAGGTGCACCCGAGACTCCACCGGCACCCATCTCCGCGACTTTATCCGCGGGCGTACGCAGGCCCTCGCGAGAAATGGTGGTGTTGGTTGCCACAATGCCCGCCAGCCCCAAATCAACAGCCAGGTCAGCAACTGCAATGACATCCTCGTCGGAGAGATCAGGAGCGATCTTGACCAGCACCGGCGAGTCGGTCTCCTCAGTCACCGCTGCCAGAATCGGCCGCAGGGACTCTACCGCCTGAAGGTCGCGCAGCCCCGGCGTGTTCGGTGAGGAGACATTGACAACCACATAGTCCGCCAAGCCTCCGAGCTGGCTGGCCGATTCTCGATAGTCATCGACGGCCTCTTCGAGCGGAGTTACCTTGGTCTTGCCAATGTTGATACCGATGACGTCGTCGCTGCGACGCGCCCGCAGGTTCTCCGCTACAGCGGCGGCACCGGGGTTGTTGAAACCCATGCGGTTCAAGATGGCGCGGTCTTCCTTCAGGCGGAACAGACGCGGGCGATCATTGCCCGGCTGCGGCTTGGCAGTCACGGTTCCCAGTTCCGCGTAGCCAAAACCAATGGGTCCCCAGCAATCCGGGGCAATAGCAGCCTTGTCGAAGCCCGCGGCGAGCCCCAGCGGACGCGGGAAGTCCACACCGAACACGGTTTGACGCAGCACAGCATCGTCAACAACGAGTAGCTTGCTCACCGCCCGCTGAAGACTCTCCGACTTCTGCAGCCCCTTCAGGGTCTTCGAGATGGCCTCGTGAATCTGCTCTGCCGGGACCTGGAACATTGCCTTTAGCGCGAGTTGATAGGACTTGGCGCGAAGTTTCGAAGGCATCTACTTAGTCTCTCCCTCGGAGTCGTCTGCTCCCTTGGTGTCACCTGCACCGGTCGGTAGTTTATCGGCTGGCTCCCGAACCGACATCTCCTCACGGATTTTCTCTGCATCCTGCTTGAAATCAGCAATTGCCTTATCGACGTCCGCGGAGTCAAAAATCTGAGCCCCGTCACCGGTAGCTGAGAAGACGCCAATTTGACCATCCTCGGTGGCAACAATCGACTGCGGGTCTGCAACCGTGTTGATGTCCGCGACCTTGACTGGGGTACCCGAGCTGATGTCGTAGCCAGTCAGCTTGTTCACCTTCGTCGAAGTCACCCAGACAATTCCGCGCGATTCATCGACTGCTACCGCCCACGGGGCCTCCGGAGCCGGAGCTGCCTGGTGGAGCCGAATGACGTCAGTGGCAGTGTAAATAAGCAGCTGGCTGCCCTTGGTGTCTGCGGCAGCGATGGCATGGTCACCGGACGCCACCTTGCCGACGCCAATGCCCGCACGCAGCGCAGAGCCAGCACGAGACTCATCGAGCTTGAGCTCATGCACCGAAGTTTCCGGGCGGTTGACCTCTAACAGCTTGACGTCCGCGTCATTGTCCGCTTTGGGAATCACAGCGAACTGCGAACCGTTATTGGCAGCCTTGAAGTCACTGGCCAACTCGCCGTCAGCGCCGAACACATCGACCACATTGCTATCCGCATGGGCACCGATGATGCGGCCGCCTTCCAGGCCAACTGCGGCGGAGTAGTTGGTGCCACGGCCAACAACGGCCGTTTCCGTAGCCTGGTCAGTAATGACATGGATGCCATCTTCACACGGCAGCAGAGCATTAGGGCCGCCCGGCGCGAGCTCGCCACACTTCGCGTCCAGCTTCATCGAACGCTCGATTGGGTTATTCAGCGGACCGGCAAAAATCTTGTCCCCGGCCTTCAGGACAACTCGATCGCCGACCAGCACGGCATCAGTGATGCCCTCATCGATCTTTTTGGCTTTCCCGATAGCAGTATCGGGAGCAGCGGGTGAAGCGGCCGGTACTGGCGTGGCGTTGCCCATTCCGGCATCGATGTCTCCTTCCACATCGGAGGAGCACCCTGCCAGGACCACTGCGCTAGCGGAAAGCCCCGCTAGAAGGGAGGTTATGACACGTCGACGACTGTTTTCACTCACGCTATAGAAACTACCACCCCGGCCGGATTACTTTGTGGACGCCTCCAGCCGTGGGAAGTTCTCGCATTCGTTGCGCTTTATAAGCCTTTATAAGAATGCGGTTACTGATTACAGCGTGACGTCGTCAAGCGCGTTGCAAATCTGCGGTGGCAGCGTGAGTTGTTCGGCGGTGAGGTTTTCGCGTAGCTGAGCGCGGTCTCGAGCGCCAACGAGGATCGAGGTGACGCCCGGCCGATCGCGCGCCCAGGAAACCGCTGCGACGGCAGCACTGACGCCGAGCCCCTTGGCTGCGGTGGTCAGCGCACCTGCGACCGTGACGCCGCGTGTGTCGAGGTAGTCCTGTACCTCTGCGTCCGCGTGTTCGGAAGCAGCGCGGGAGTCCTCCGGAATGATGTGTTGGTATTTGGCGGTCAACACACCTTGGGCCAGTGGGGCGCCACCGATAAAGCCGAGACCCAAATGCTCACAGGCGGGCAGCAGCTCAGCCTCAGGGCTTCGCTGGAGCAGCGAGTACTCATGCTGTGCGAACACCGGAGCGATTCGATTCGCGGCGGCATGCGTCACCGCTGCTTGCCATCCGCTGTATCCACGCAGTCCGGCGTAACGTACTTTCCCAGTACGTACAGCCCATTCCAGGGTGTCGGCGACCTCTTCCGGTGGGGTCAGCCCATCCCAGTAGCCGGGCGACCACAGATCAATGTGTTCGACGCCGAGGCGTCCGAGCGTATCGTCGAGGTCCTTTTGCAGTGTCTTACGCGAGCAGTCCACGCGCCTGCCGACGGGCCGCTCGGGGTGTATGCCAGATGCGACCGAAAGCACCAATTCGTCGGCAACGCCGCGCTTTGCGATGACTGCACCCAGCATGTCGGCAACAGTGTCGCCGCCGTGGAGTGGGGAAGCATCGACAAGGTTGCCTCCGGCGTCGAGGAAGTCCGTCAGGATGCGTCCGGCCTCGTCTTGCCTGGTACCCGCACCCCAGGTGGCCGTACCCAGCCCCAAGGCGGAGACGCGTAAACCGCTGTTGCCCAGAATTCGTTGTTGCACGATTTTTACTTTAGGACACCTGTGTGCGGTCGCGGGAAAGCTTCCGCGGGAGAGGTCTCGCTACGGCCGCGCCGAAACCTCGCTATAGCCACAACACAAATCGGACGAGTAGCCTATACACCCGTGACTATCATGACGACACTAAGCGCCTCAGCGGATACTGCTGCCGATACCGCCGGCACCGGTATGACCTGGGCGCAGACGATCATCCTTTCCGTAGTGCAAGGTCTAACGGAATTTCTCCCGGTGAGTTCCTCGGGGCACCTGCGGATTGTCTCTGAGCTGCTGTGGGGCCAGGACGCCGGCGCATCCTTCACCGCTGTAGTACAGCTCGGCACCGAATTGGCTGTGCTGGTGTTCTTCGCCAAGGACATCTGGCAGATTCTCACTGGCTGGTTTGCCGGCCTGTTCAATAAGGAAGCACGCGGTTTCAACTACCGCATGGGCTGGATGGTGATTGTCGGTACACTGCCGATTGCCATCATCGGCGTGCTGGGGAAGGATCTCATCCGCGACAACCTGCGCAATCTCTGGATTACAGCCGCTGTGTTGGTGCTTTTCTCCTTTGTCTTTATCGCCGCAGAGAAGTACGGCCGTCGTGAGCGCAACTATGAAGAGCTGACCATGCGAGATGCCATCGTCATGGGTTTCGCGCAGTGTCTGGCGCTCATTCCGGGGGTGTCGCGCTCGGGCGGTACGGTGTCTGCCGGCCTGTTCTTGCACTTGGATCGAGAGGTTGCAACGCGCTTTTCCTTCCTGCTGGCTATCCCCGCTGTTTTCGCTGCTGGAATTTTTTCGCTTCCAGACGCGTTTGACCCTGCGGCGGGACAGGCCGCTAGTGGTGCGCAATTGGCCATCGGTACGCTGATTGCCTTCGTCGTCGGTTATGCGTCTATCGCATGGCTGCTGAAGTTTGTGTCGAACCACTCCTTCGCTTGGTTCTCCGCGTACCGCATCCCGGTCGGTTTGATTGTTATGGTGTTGCTCGGCTTCGGCACGATCAACGCTGTTTAGTGAGGTAGTGAGTATTTCATGCATTCGTGGCCCCAACCACAGGTTCCCAGTCTCGGCGATGCGCGCTTCGATGTGTTCAACCGCGCCAGCAATGCAGGTACGGCGCATTCGCTTGACGACGAAAGCTCAACATCGGTACCCTTACGCCTCTACGACACCGCGGATCAGAAGGTCTCCCAGGTGGAAGCGGGGCCAGAGGCGACTATGTACGTGTGTGGCATCACGCCCTATGACGCCACACACCTGGGGCACGCGGCAACGTACCTCACCTTTGATTTGATCTACCGCCAGCTGCTGGACAATGGGCACTCGGTGCATTACGTGCAGAACATCACCGATGTCGATGACCCGTTGTTCGAGCGTGCGGAGCGCGATGGGGTGGACTGGCGCGAGCTGGGCACCTCGCAGATTGATTTGTTCCGCTCGGATATGGAAAACCTGTCGGTGATTCCGCCGCGCGACTACATCGGCGCCATTGAGTCCGTCGATGAGGTCGTGGAAATGGTCGAGAAGCTATTGGAGAACGGCTCGGCCTATCAGCTCACCAATGACGAGTACCCGGATGTGTACTTCCGCAAGAGTGCCACCGAGAACTTTGGCTACGAATCCAATTATTCGGCAGAGCAGATGGCGGAGTTCTTTGCGGAGCGCGGTGGCGACCCGGATCGCCCGGGCAAGGAAGATCCGCTAGACGCGCTGGTGTGGCGTGCTGCTCGCCCTGGAGAACCAAGCTGGAACGCCCCCTTTGGTGCGGGCCGTCCGGGTTGGCATATTGAGTGCTCGGCGATTGCTACCAATCGCTTGGGTAAGAGCTTCGACATTCAGGGCGGTGGCTCTGACCTGGCGTTTCCACACCATGAGTTCTCGGCGGCTCACGCTGAGGCCGCTACTGGTTGTGCACGCATGGCTAGCCACTACGTTCACGCGGGCATGATTGCGCTGGATGGCGTCAAGATGTCCAAGTCGCTGGGCAACCTCGTCTTTGTCTCCAAGCTGGTGGCCGCCGGCGTGGATCCGAGTGCGATTCGTATTGGCGTGTTCGCCAGCCATTACCGCTCTGATCGCGATTGGTCGGACGAGGTGCTGGAGGCGGCCAAGGCACGTCTCGAGACCTGGCGTGCGGCTTGCGCAGCTACTAAGACTGCCACCGATGAGAAGGCGGTGAGCGCGGCAGCGGCACTGGTTGCCGATGTGCGCGCAAGCCTGGCCAATGACTTGGATACGCCGGCTGCTCTGGACGCTATCGATGCCTGGGCTGCGGAGTGGTCCTCGGCTACCGGCAACAAGGCAGAAGCTGGCGCAGCAGAAGAGGCCGCAGAAGCTGGCACAGTAACTGGCGCAGCCGGCGCCGGCGAATTTGTCGCCGCCGCGCTGGACGCGCTGCTTGGCGTTAAGCTTTGATCATGAGCAACTCAGACATGTCTGCAGTCGAAGTAACGAAAGAGAACATCGATAAACTAGTTGCCGATTTGCGCATGTTTGCCACCGGCAGCTACCTGCAGCCCGAGGAACGCGAGTTCTGGGAGCCACTTTTTGACGAAGCGGTAGCCGACCAGGTCGGGGAAGTTCTCCGCGAGGCCGCCGCTGGTATTGATCAGGCGGCGGAGCTGGCCGTCGATAAGCGAGAAGAAGCCGCGACGCAGGCGGTAGAGAACTGCCTACAGCGCGTGGCTGCGATTGAGCATGAGCACGGCGGCTCGATTTTTGACGAGGAGCTCGACGAGATTCTCGTGATTATCAATTCCGCAACGAAAGCTGTCGGTTTGGACCTGCCTGCGGTGAAGGCAGAAAGCTACTTCGAGATGGAATAACCAGCCCGATTAACGGCGCGATTATGAAAGTAGACTAAGGTGTCTACTTATGACTGATCGCCACTCTTCCGAGTTCCTCACCGCACTGCACAGCCGTGTACTCATTGGCGACGGCGCCATGGGTACCCAGCTGCAGTCTTTTGACCTCGACGTTGACGCGGACTTCCTCGGCTACGAGGGCTGTAATGAGATTCTCAATGACACTCGTCCCGACATTATCGAGACGATTCATCGACGCTATTTCGAGGCCGGCGCCGACCTGGTCGAAACCAATACCTTCGGCTGTAACTTCCCGAACCTCGCGGATTACGACATCGAAGACCGTATCCAGGAACTAGCGCACAAGGGCACCGCAATCGCCCGCAAGGTCGCTGACGAAATGGGGCCGGGGCGCGAGGGCATGCGACGCTTTGTCCTCGGTTCGCTGGGCCCGGGCACGAAGCTGCCGTCTTTGGGGCACGCTCCGTACGCTCAGCTTCGCGACGCTTACACGGAGGCCGGACTCGGCATGATTTCTGGTGGCGCGGACGCGTTTTTGATTGAAACCTGTCAGGACTTGCTGCAGGTAAAGGCGGCCGTCAACGGTGTCAAGGCCGCTATGCGACAGACTGAGAAGAAGATTCCGATCGTCGTCCACGTGACTGTCGAGACCACGGGCACCATGCTGATGGGCTCGGAGATTGGTGCAGCCTTGGCAGCGCTGCAGCCGCTGGGTATCGACATGATTGGTCTGAACTGTGCAACGGGTCCGGACGAGATGAGCGAGCACCTGCGCTACCTGTCCAACTTCGCCTCGATCCCGGTATCGGTGATGCCGAATGCGGGTCTACCAGTGCTGGGTAAGAACGGTGCGACCTACCCGCTGACCGCCCCAGAGCTGGCCACTGCACTGCGCGGCTTTGTTGAAGAGTTCGGTCTGGCAATGGTCGGTGGCTGCTGTGGTACCACGCCGGAGCATGTTTCCGCTGTTCGCGACGCTATTACCGGTGCTGGCACCTACGCCGAGCAGGGCCCAGCCGTTAAGGCAGAACGCCCATCGACGGATCCGGACGCAAAGCCCATCGATGAGGTCGCTTCTCTGTACTCGGCAACCCCGCTGACGCAGACGACCGGCATCACCATGATTGGTGAGCGCACCAACGCCAACGGCTCCAAGGCTTTCCGCGAGGCCATGCTGGCCGGTGATTGGGAGAAGTGCCTTAACACCGCCCGAGGTCAGGTCACCGATGGCGCACACATGATTGATCTGTGTGTCGACTACGTGGGTCGCGACGGTCGCGATGACATGGCAACCCTGGCATCTCAAATCGCCACCTCGGTGACCTTGCCGGTCATGCTGGACTCTACGGAACCGGAAGTTCTTAAGACTGGCCTGGAGCACCTCGGTGGTCGCTGTGCGGTCAACTCTGTGAACTTTGAAGACGGCGATGGCCCTGAGTCGCGCTACCAGCGTATTATGCGCCAGGTTGTTGAGCACGGTGCTGCCGTGGTCGCTTTGACTATCGACGAAGACGGTCAGGCGCGTACGAAGGATAAGAAGGTTGAGATTGCCGAGCGCCTCATCGCCGACATCACCGGCACGTGGGGACTGCGCGAGCAGGACATTATTGTCGACTGTCTGACTTTCCCGATTTCCACTGGGCAGGAGGAAACTCGCCGCGACGGCATCGAAACCATCGAAGCCATCCGCGAACTTAAGCGTCGCCACCCGAACGTGCACACCACGCTCGGCCTGTCCAACATCTCCTTCGGTCTGAACCCGGCGGCTCGCCAGGTACTCAACTCGGTATTCCTCAACGAGTGCATCGAGGCCGGCTTGGACTCCGCCATTGCCCACAGCTCCAAGATCTTGCCGATGAACAAGATCGACGACAAACAGCGCGAAGTCGCTCTCGATATGGTCTACGACCGCCGTCGTGAAGCGGGACACCCTGACGGGGAGTACGACCCACTGCAGGTCTTCATGGAGCTCTTCGAAGGAGTCTCCGCCGCTGACGCTAAGGACGCCCGGGCCGAGAAGCTCGCCGCCATGCCGCTGTTCGACCGCCTGGCGCAGCGCATCATCGACGGCGAGCGCACAGGTATCGAAGCTGACCTCGATGAGGGCATGAAGGAAAAGGAACCCCTGGCGATCGTCAACGAAGACCTGCTACGAGGTATGCAGACCGTTGGTGACCTGTTCGGTTCCGGTCAGATGCAGCTGCCATTCGTGCTGCAGTCGGCCGAGACGATGAAGGCCGCGGTGAGCTACCTCGAGGGCTTTATGGATGCCGAGGATGCCACGGGCTCCAAGGGCTCGATTGTGCTGGCCACGGTGAAGGGCGATGTCCACGACATCGGCAAGAACC
The DNA here is from genome assembly GCF_001809455.1 of Corynebacterium sp. HMSC074C11. Lineage (NCBI taxonomy): Bacteria > Bacillati > Actinomycetota > Actinomycetes > Mycobacteriales > Corynebacteriaceae > Corynebacterium > Corynebacterium sp. HMSC074C11. The sequence continues at coordinate 89,716 of NZ_KV797729.1, read as the reverse complement.
TGGTGGAGATTATTCTCTCCAACAACGGCTACACCGTGCATAACCTGGGCATTAAGCAGCCGATTGCTACGATTTTGTCCGCAGCTAAGGAACTGGATGTCGATGCCATCGGCATGTCCGGTCTGCTGGTGAAGTCCACTGTGGTGATGAAGGACAACCTGCTGGAGATCAACTCCGCCGGTGATGCCGCCCGCTTCCCAGTGCTGCTCGGCGGCGCCGCGCTGACGCGTAGCTACGTGGAAGACGACCTGTCTGAGCTTTACCACGGCGATGTCTACTACGGCAGGGATGCCTTCGAAGGACTGCGCATCATGGATGAGCTGATGGCAGCTAAGAAGGGCCTCGGCCCGGACGAGAATTCGCCTGAGGCCATCGCCGCCCGCGAAAAGAAGGAAGCTCGCCGCGCCCGCCGTGAGCGCTCAAAGCGGATCGCCGCGCAGCGCGCCGCCAAGGCTGCTGCTGAAGCCCCCGAGGTGCCGGAGCGTTCCGACGTCGCCGCTGATGTCCCCGTTGCGACACCGCCGTTCTGGGGAACCCGCATCGTCAAGGGTCTGCCTCTCGACGACTACCTGACCACTCTCGATGAACGCGCTCTGTTTATGGGACAGTGGGGCCTGCGCGGCACCCGCGGCGACGAGGGACCGAGCTACGAGGAACTGGTCGAATCCGATGGTCGTCCACGCCTGCGCGCATGGCTGCAGCGCCTGCGCGCCGAGAACATTCTCCAACATGCGGCTGTCGTCTATGGCTACTTCCCGGCAGTTTCTGAGGGCGATACCGTCCACGTACTGCCGCTGCCGGCGGAAGGGGAGCAGCCTGACCCCACGGCCGAGCCAGTGGTGTCCTGGACCTTCCCGCGTCAGCAGCGCGGTCGCTTCCTGTGCATTGCTGACTTCATTCGCTCGCGCGAAGATGCCATCGCCGCAGGGCAGACCGACGTCATGCCGTTCCAGCTGGTGACCATGGGACAGCCCATCGCTGACTTCGCCAACGATATTTACGCCAAGAACGAATACCGCGACTACCTGGAGGTTCACGGTATCGGTGTGCAGCTCACCGAGGCGCTGGCCGAGTACTGGCACCAGCGCATTCGCTCCGAGCTCGCGTTCTCCGACGGCACAAGTGTTGGCTCGGAAGACTCCGACGATACCCAGGACTTCTTTGACCTGAAGTACCGTGGCGCTCGTTACTCCTTCGGCTATGGTTCCTGCCCGGATCTGACCTTCCGTCAGGGCATGATTGACCTGCTGCAGCCGGAGCGCATCGGCGTGGAACTCTCTGAGGAGCTCCAGCTGCACCCAGAGCAGTCCACCGATGCGTTCGTGCTCTACCACCCGGAAGCGAAGTACTTCAACGTGTAGCTTCGCGTTATCCCTGCGGTCGCACCAGCAAGGTCTGCATGCTGCGGCCAATGGGGCCGTGCACATCGTAGAGCTCGCCCGCAGTCATGCCGATTCCGTCCGGACCGATGGAACCGCGGGCGGCGATGCCAACCCAGCCGCCGTCTTCCGGCTGCGACTCCGATTCCGCCGACTGCTCCGATGGGCCAAGCTGGGGGAGTCGGTGCAGGTGAACCACTAAGTCGGTATTCATAAACGCCCACTGATGCGGGCTCAGCGTGGCTCCGACACCGTTGGCGGTATCGGCTACCTGCATGACTCGCTCCACCGCAGTCGGCTCCTCCCCGAGCACGATTGGGTATGTCGCGCGAACCCAGTGAATCTGCGTCTCGGCCAGCTCTTCCGTCGCACCTGCGCGGGCTTCAATCGATTCGATGTAGCCGCCACTCCAGTCGTCGGTAAGCGGAATGTACTCGGCGCTACATTCCTCGGGCCCGGGCACCTGCTTGTCGAATGCACGCTCAATATCCCGCGTATCCGCGGTGGCCATCATCCACGCGGACGCGGTGGCAACGGGCCACCAGGCACCCTTGACGTCGGCAAGCAATTCGGCTTCGATCTTGGCGATCTGCCGCCCCGGGCGCGAGACCCATGACCGCGCGCGCAGCTCCGTGTACGGTACAGCCGACAACAGATCCACGGCGATGCGAGTAATACGCATTCCCTCGCTTTCCAGGCGCCTGCGCTCCAACATGCGTGTCAGCAGCGCCGACGGTGGCGCACCGTGCTGAAACGGCCCCCACGCCCCGTAAGTGAAGCTGGTGGGCATGAAGCGCTCGTAGCTGAGCTCGCCTTCGGTGACCGCGCCTAACGGAATAAAGTACGCCTCGGGCTGGTCGATTGCCTGGGCGAGTGAATCTTCAGTGGTTGTCATAGCGAGTCGATGCCTTTCATTCGCGCGGGACACGTTCATGCGGTGGTTGCATGCAGCACCGCAACATACTTTCCTTTCTAAAACTCTAAACCCAAATCCGGCGGCTTTGCTGACATAATCGCTAAATGCTTGTTTGCCTGGCATAGTCGCATGGTGTGAAAGCAATTTTGTGGGACATGGACGGCAGCCTCATCAACACGGAACCCCTGTGGGAGATTGCCACGTACGACCTCTCGGAATTCGTAGGCCGTCGCCTGACTCCGGAGTTGCGCATGCAGTGCGTCGGCAACACTCTCTGGGACACGCTGTCGATTTGCGCTGATCATGCGGGACGCACGCTTGACGACGAGCTGTTTTCCTCGGGCTCCCAATTCGTCGAAAACCGCTTCACAGAATTGGTTCTAGAACATGGGGTGGAGTGGCGCCCGGGTGTGCCGGAGATTTTGGACCAGGCCCGAGCTGCTGACATTCCGGTGGTGTTGGTGACCAATACTCGCCGACACGTGGCGCAACCCTGCATTGATGTCATGGGGGAGCAGCACTTCGCGGCAACAGTGTGTAGCGATGAGGTGGCCAACGGCAAGCCGGCGCCGGATCCGTACTTGCGTGGCGCAGAGCTCGTCGGATTTGCGCCAGAGGACTGCCTGGCTATCGAAGACTCCTCAACCGGGGTGCGCTCTGCACTCGCTGCGGGATGCACGGTGGTGTGGAATCCAATGCCGGATGTGAGCGTTTCGCAAGCTGATGTGGAGACGCTAGTACCCCCGGCGCGCTTCATTTCGGGCAATTTGGATACCTCGAATTTGGGCTTATTGCGGGCTGCTTTCGCGGGCGAGTAGACGACATGGAACAATAGACCAGGTGAAGAACTTTGATGACCTGTTTGCAGAGCTGAAGGAAAAAGCACAGTCGCGCCCCGAGGGATCGGGCACAGTCAAGGCGCTAGACGCTGGTGTGCATTTCCAGGGCAAGAAAATTGTCGAAGAGGCCGGTGAGGTCTGGCTTGCAGCTGAGCACGAATCTGACGAAGCCCTCGCAGAGGAGATTTCGCAGCTGTTGTACTGGCTGCAGGTGGTCATGGTCGGTCGCGGGCTGAGCCCCGAGGATGTTTACAAGTACCTGTAGGAGAAATCAACACCATGCTGCGTATTGCCGTGCCCAACAAGGGATCGCTGTCCGAGGCGGCAGTCGAAATCCTGAAGGAAGCTGGTTACCCGGGTCGAGGCGACTCCAAGAGCCTGACCATCCACGACGAAGCCAACGAAATTGAGTTTTTCTTCCTTCGCCCGAAGGACATTCCCATCTATGTTGGCAACGGTCATCTGGATTTGGGCATCACAGGCCGCGACCTGGCCGCTGACTCGCTGGCTCCGGTCGATGAGGTTCTGAATCTGGGCTTCGGTGCCTCGACTTTCCGCTACGCCGCCCCAGCCGATGAGGAGTGGACCGTAGAAGCTCTGGAGGGCAAGCGCATTGCCACCTCGTACCCGAATCTGGTGCGCGAAGACCTGAAGGCTCGCGGCATTAACGCCACCGTCATTCGCCTTGATGGTGCAGTGGAGATTTCCATCCGCTTGGGAGTTGCCGACGTTATCGCCGACGTTGTCTCCACCGGCCGCACCCTGCGTAAGCAGGGGTTGAAGCCATTCGGCGATGTTTTGGTCAGCTCTGAGGCAGTTGTTGTCGGACGCAAGGGTGTGGAGGTCACCGAGGAGCAGCAGGTGTTCCTGCGTCGTATGACCGGCATTCTGCATGCCAAGACGTACTTGATGATTGACTACAACATCCGTGCGTCCGCGTTGGAAGAGGCATCCAAGCTCACCCCGGGCCTATCTGGCCCGACCGTGTCGCCGCTGGCTAACGAGGATTGGGTAGCAGTTCGCGCGCTAGTCCCGAAGGCAGAGGCCAACCCGCTCATGGATGCCCTGGCAAAGATTGGTGCCGAGGCAATCTTGGCCTCGAATATCCGCATCGCGCGTATCTAGTGGAAGCTTGACCTGCTCAAGGGGTGAGGTGGGGGGGAGGACCAACCAGCTCGAGTGGGGACGCCATCTCGCGCCGGGAGCTGACCACTGCATTTTCACATCCACCTACCTCGACGTAGGTAGTAGGCTTAGCACTAAGCGTGCGCACGGCGTTAGCCGTACTGACATAGTCCCCTTATGCCGGAAAAGCGGCAGCTGCGCCAGCGCTGTAGTTTTGACGGTGTAACCAAGCAGCACCACCAATTGTGGTTCACACGAATTGTGGTTCATAAGACTGCGCCTACGAGAAGGGATTATGTCCATATGTCCGCAACGCGTACCGAGGTCGACTTGCTTGGATCGATGGAGGTTCCAGCAGAGGCTTACTACGGCATCCACACCCTGCGCGCAATCGACAACTACCAAATCTCAGGCAAGACCATCAACGATGTGCCCGAATTCATTCGTGGCATGGTGATGGTGAAGAAGGCCACGGCCATTGCCAACCAGCGCGTCCACACGCTGCCCAGCGATGTTGCAGACATCATCGTCGCCGCATGTGATGAAATCCTGGAAAAGGGACGCTGCATGGATCAGTTTCCAATCGATGTCTTCCAGGGTGGAGCTGGCACCAGTCTCAACATGAACACCAACGAGGTCATCGCTAACCTCGCGCTGGAACTGCTCGGTCTGGAAAAGGGCCGATACGACGTCATTCACCCCAACGATGATGTCAACCAGTGCCAGTCAACCAACGACACCTACCCAACGGGTTTCCGTCTTGCTATCCACATGTCACTGCTGAGCCTGCAGAAGCACTTCGATTCCCTGGTTGAGGCCCTACATGCTAAGGGTGATGAATTCAACGACATCATCACAATGGGCCGCACGCAGCTGCAGGACGCCGTTCCCATGACCCTGGGACAGGTTTTCCACGCATTTGCCCACAACCTTGAGGAAGAACAGGAGTCCATCGCAACTGCGTCGGCACGCCTGCTGCAAATCAACCTGGGAGCAACCGCTATCGGTACCGGTGTGAATGCGCCGGCGGGTTACCGCGAGGCCGTGACCCAAGCGCTGCGTGAGGTCAGTGGTTTTAAGGTGACCTCTGCGAAGGACCTAATTGAAGCCACCAGCGATACCGGCGCCTACGTCAGCGTGCATGCATGCCTGAAGCGCGCAGCCATGAAGATTTCCAAGATGTGCAACGACTTGCGCCTGCTGGCATCGGGTCCACGAGCCGGACTGAATGAAATCAACCTGCCGGAGCGCGCCGCTGGCTCCTCGATTATGCCGGCAAAGGTCAACCCGGTAATTCCGGAGGTCGCGAACCAGGCCTGCTTCAAGGTCTTCGGCAACGACGTGACTCTGACCTGGGCAGCCGAGGCCGGTCAGTTGCAGCTAAACGTGATGGAGCCTGTCATCGGCGCATGTCTCTTCGAGTCGATTGAACTGCTGCGCAGCGCCACCGACACTCTGCGCGACAAGTGCATTACCGGCATCACCGCTAACCCGGAAGTGTGCCGCGGCTATGTGGAAAACTCCATCGGTATCGTGACCTACCTGAATCCGGTCATTGGCCATCACGAGGGCGATATGGTCGGCAAGGAAGCCGCTCGCACCGGCCGCTCCGTCCGCGACATTGTCCTTGAACGTGGGCTGATGGACGAGAAGGAGCTCAACCACGTCCTGAGCACCGAGAACCTCATGCACCCGGAATATCGGGGTAAGCGCTACGTGGCAGGGGAGTCTCGCCTCGACGATTTGTCCTAAGCGGCAACAAGCCTAACGAGTGACTTTTCGCAGATACACATGTTAGTTGCCGTCCAAATCTTTATCGTTCTAGCAGCGATCCTCCTTGGAGCGCGTCTAGGTTCAATTGCTATCGGATTCGCCGGTGGGCTGGGCGTTTTGGCGCTCGGCATCACCGGGGTGCCAGTTACCAAAGATGACATCCCCTTCGATGTCATCGGCATCATTATGTCGGTAATAGCGGCAATTGCCGCTATGCAGAGGGCCGGAGGCATGGACTATCTCGTCCACATTGCCGAACGGTTGTTGCGCAAAAACCCGCGACACATCACCTACTGGGCCCCGGTTGTCACCTACCTGATGACCCTGCTCGCCGGCACCGGCCACACCGCATTTTCCACCCTCCCAGTTATCGCCGAAGTATCCAAGGAAGGAGGCGTTCGCCCGTCCCGCCCGCTGTCCGTGGCGGTCATCGCATCTCAGTTGGCGATTACGGCATCACCCATTTCAGCGGCTGTAGTGCTCATGGCTTCGCTCATGGAACCCCGCGGCGTTGGTTATCTCACACTCCTGGCGATTCTCATTCCTTCGACGTTCCTCGCCATCCTTCCGACCGCCTTTGTCACGAATCACCTAGGCAAAGAGCTTGACGACGATCCGGAGTATCAAAGCCGCTTGGAAAAGGGGTTGGTCTCTAAGCCACGTGGCCAGATGAGCGAATACACACCAACCAAGTCGGCCAAGTGTTCGGTGGCGATTTTCCTTCTCTCGATTCTCGCAGTGATGGTCTACGCGACCATCAGCACTGAGCAGGTCGGTCTCATCACTGATCCCACACTTCCACGAAACGAGGCGATCATGTCAATAATGTTGACCGCCGCTACCGTTATCGTGCTTGCCTGCAAGTTAGACGCGGCAACGATTTTGAACACCCCAGTGTTTAAATCGGGCATGTCCGCCAGCGTCTGCGTTCTCGGTGTGGCGTGGCTGGGAACCACAATTATCAACCACTACATCGACGACATTAAGACCGCGTCCGGCAGCCTACTGACCACGATGCCGTGGATGCTGGCAATCGTGCTCTTCTTCGCGGCCGCTTTGCTCTACTCGCAGGCGGCCACTGCAAAGGCCATCATGCCCGCTGCGCTCGCGGTGGGAGTTTCTCCCATCACTGCCGTTGCTTCCTTCGCAGCGACTTCCGCGCTATTCGTGCTGCCTACTTACCCGACGCTCCTTGCCGCGGTGGAGATGGACGACACCGGCACCACCCGAATTGGCAAATACGTGATTAACCACTCGTTTATCATCCCGGGCACTTTATGTATTGCCCTGGCTGCCGCGTTTGGTTTCGCTTTCGGCAGCGTGCTGTTGTAGCGGGGGTCTACCTAAAACACCGCATAGAGAAACTGACTAGGTTTATGACAAAAACTGAACAGTTAATTTCATTCACCCGTTATAAACCTAATCAGTAACTCTTACTGGCGCCGTTCCCGCCGACGGCGGCACCCGCGAAAGCTAACATCCCTCGAGAGCCACCGCCATCGAGAGCCACCGCCATCCGCAACTTTTACTCAGCGCCACCGTCACCGACGGCGCCTGGCCAGCCGGGGTACTCCGGCGTGACGCCGCCGTAGGCAGGGCACATCTCCTGGAAAGAACACCACCCGCAGAGTTTGGACTTCTTCGGCACAAAGTCACCGTTTTCACCGTCGCGCACGATCGCCGACCACAAGTCGGCAATCTCCGTTTGGAAAGCCTCTAATTCTGTCGCATTGGGGCTCAGCACCAGGTCATCGGCAACCTTCAGGTACATCAACCGCAGCTGTTCCGGGATATGACCGGTGAGTCGCCACCACACCAGCGCATAAAAACGCATCTGGAAAAGTGCTTCATCCTGGAAGCGAGGAGAAGGCTTCTTGCCCGTCTTGTAGTCGACGATGCGGACCTCACCAGTCGGGGCGATATCGACGCGGTCGATAAAACCACGAAGTGGCACCGACAACGGCACGGTCTGATCCGCATCCGGATCAATAACTAGCTGAACGAACTTTTCCATCTCGGCCGCATCAAACCCCATGGGATTTTCCATCATGAAGTAGCCCTTGAGCAGGCCGCGGCATTCGACAAGGAAGTCGTAGTAATCATTCTCCGGAACTAGCTCAATCAGTTCCTCGTCCTTTGCACGCATGTCCTCCCAGGTCGGCTTCAGGCGCTTCACCGCCGCTGGGTAAGTGCGTTCTTCACGGGGCCAGGCATGCATCTGTTCGAGCACAGCATGTACCAATGTGCCCTTGACCTGCGCAACGGTCGACGGCTCCGGAATCTTGTCAATCGCACGGAACCGGTACTTCAACGGGCACTGGCGGTAGTCATTAGCTCTCGACGGCGACAGCGCCAACTTAGAGCGGCGGGAGGGCTGAACTGCTGACTTAGAACTTTGGGCATTGTCGGGCATACTAGCCAGGTTAGAGTACTGCCCGGATTTGGCTGCACCCGACACATCCCGCCACGACCAAAACAAAACCAGACCCAACCAAACCCCAAAAGGAGCCCACACACCTATGGCATTAAGCGGACCATTCCAGGTCGGCGACCGAGTCCAGCTGACTGACTCGAAGAATCGCCACTTCACCGTCATCCTCGAGGAGGGTGGCAAGTTCTTCACCCACCGCGGCACCATCCTCCATGACGACCTCATCGGCGCCAAGGAAGGCACCACCGTCACCTCCGGCGAAGGCACGGTCTACCTGGCCATGCGTCACTTGCTGGTCGATTACGTCCTGTCCATGCCGCGCGGCGCTGCGGTGATTTACCCGAAGGATGCCGCACAGATTATCGTCGAGGGCGACATCTTCCCAGGTGCGCGGGTGTTGGAGGCCGGCGCTGGCTCCGGCGCACTCAGCCTCAACCTGCTCCGCGCCATCGGCGCTGACGGGCAGCTTATTTCCTACGAGGTCCGCGAGGACCACATCGAGCACGCCGAACGCAACGTTGTCGACTTCATGGGCCACAAGCCCGACAACTGGGACTTGCGCCTCGGCGATCTCAACGAAGCCTCCGTCGAGTCGCTCGGCGGTCCGGTCGACCGAGTCATTCTGGACATGCTCGCTCCGTGGGAATGCCTGGACACCGTTTCGAAGGTGCTCCAGCCTGGCGGCGTGCTCATGGTCTATGTCGCCACCGTTCCGCAGCTAATGAAGGTCATGGAAGGCATCCGCGCGCAGAAGTGCTTCACCGAACCACGCGCCTGGGAATCCCTGGTCCGCGACTGGAATGTTCAGGATCTCTCCGTCCGCCCGGCGCACCGTATGCAAGCACATACCGCGTTCCTGGTGTGGGCACGCAGGCTTGCCGACGGCACGGTGCCTCCGCGTCCACAGCGACGAAATCAAAAGAAGCTGTAAGACCGCCGCTTCGCGCTGGGAGGTGTAGCCGTCGTAAAGCGTGATACGACACACGGTCTAAATCGACCAAGCAACAACGGCATCTGGCCCTATGGGTAATCTGGGGTACATGACAACGCCGTCTGACAAAATCCGTGATCTTGAGCAGAAGAACTACAACCTCGGCATTCGAAATAATCGCCTGGTTGAGCTGTTGCGGGACTCCCGTAACAAGCTAGAGCTACTGCGCCAAGACATGGAGGACATGCTGGAGCCGCCTAGCACGTACGGTATTTTCCTTAAGCCGGGACCGGAGAAGAGCACCGCAGAGGTGTTTACCGGAAACCGCCGGATGCGACTGAGGGTGCAGCCGGAGATTAACGAGCGGGCGCTTCGGCCGGGCGCGCAGGTGCGCCTGAATGAGGGCTCGATAATCGTGGAGGACTGCGGTTATCCGGAAAGCGGCGATATCGCCAATGTTCGTGAGGTGCTGCCGGATCGGGAGCGCATTTTGGCCTCGGATACTCACGGTGAGGAATTCGTGGTGTCCCTGGCTGGGGACTTGTCGCCGAAGCCGGGGGACTCGGTGATGATTGACCGCAAGTCGGGCTATGCATTTGAGGTCATTCCGAAGTCCGAGGTGGAAAACCTGGTACTGGAAGAGGTACCGGATGTCACCTACACGGATATCGGTGGTTTGGATAGTCAGATTGAGCAGATTCACGACGCCGTGGAGATGCCGTTCCTGCAGCCCGAACTGTTTGAGCAGTACAACCTGCGTCCGCCGAAGGGCGTGCTGCTCTACGGTCCTCCCGGCAACGGTAAGACGCTCATTGCCAAGGCTGTGGCTAATTCGCTGGCACGCAAGATTGCGCTGTCCCGAGGCAAGACCGAGGCGGAGGCGCAGCGAGCGCAGTCGTACTTCTTGAATGTCAAGGGCCCGGAGCTGCTCAATAAGTTCGTGGGCGAGACGGAGCGTCAGATTCGCCTGATTTTCGACCGCGCTCGCGACATTGCCGAAGATGGCAAGCCGGTTATTGTCTTCTTCGATGAGATGGACTCGATTTTCCGCACTCGTGGTTCGGGTATCTCCTCGGATATGGAAAACACTGTGGTTCCGCAGCTGCTCAGTGAACTTGACGGTGTAGAGGGACTGGAAAACGTCATCGTGATTGGTGCCACCAACCGCGAGGAAATGATCGACCCGGCAATTCTGCGCCCGGGACGCCTGGATGTGAAGATCCGCATTGAGCGCCCGAATGAGGCTGCGGCGAAGGATATCTTCCGCAAGTACTTGACCCCGGAGCTGCCGTACAACGCGGCTGAGGTAGAGGCTCACGGTGGGGTGGAACAGAATGTGGCACACCTCATTGATCAGGTCGTTGAGCGAATGTACGCCAAGACGGCAGAAAACGAGTATGTGCGGATCCGCTATGCAGATGGCACCAGCGAGGTCATGTACTACCGCGATTTCAACTCCGGCGCGATGATTTCCAACATCGTCGACCGCGCGAAGAAGTCCGCCATCAAGTCGGTTATCGCCGGTGGCGAGGCGGGCATTAGCTTGGACCATCTGCTGTCCGCCGTGGCGGAGGAGTTCGCGCAGAACGAGGACCTGCCGAATACCTCGAACCCGGATGAGTGGGCTCGTATCTCCGGCCGCCCAACCTCGCGCGTTGCCTCGGTCGAGGTGATTCGCCATGGCTAATTCCGCTGCGAAGTCTGCTGCTAACTCTGCTGCAAACCCCGCACAGCCGAACCGCTTCTTCGGCACCGAAATTGAGTACGGCATTTCCAGCCCGGACAACCCGGATGTCAGCCCAATTCTCACCTCCACGCAGGCCGTGCTGGCTTTCGCGCACGAGCAGGAGGAGGGCCTGTCGGGGCGCATCCGCTGGGACTACGCACCGGAGTCGCCATTGCGCGACAGCCGTGGCTTTGACCTGCGCCGCTACCACCAGCCACCGATTGTGGATCCAAACGCCGTTGGCGCTGCAAACCTGCTGGTGCAGAATGGTGCCCGTTTCTACGTCGACCACGCACACCCGGAATACTCCTCACCGGAGACGGCAACTGCCCGCGAAGCGGTCATCGCAGACCGTGCAGGTGACAAGATTATGCTGCGGGCAGCTCAGCTTGCCGCAGAAGCCACCGATGCCGAAGGCAACCCCGGCCCGGTGCTCAAGCTCTACCGCAACAATGTCGATGGCAAGGGTGCCTCGTATGGCGCCCACGAGAACTACCTTTTCTCCCGGGAAACCGAGTTCGATGACATTGTCGCCGGTCTGACACCGTTCTTCGTCACCCGCCAGGTGTTTACGGGCGCTGGTCGCGTCGGTCTGGGACAGACGGGACAGGAGTCGGGTTTCCAGATTTCGCAGCGCGCGGACTACATCGAGACCGAAGTCTCACTGGAGACCACTTTGAACCGCGGCATCATCAACACCCGCGATGAACCACACGCCGACTCCGATCGCTTCCGCCGCCTGCACGTCATCATCGGTGATGCCAACATGAGTGAGGTCGCCACCTTCCTCAAGCTGGGCACCACAGGTTTGGTCATTGACGCCATCGAGGACGGCGTGCGTTTCGACGATCTGCAGCTCCGCAACCCCGTCGAGGCGGTCCATAAGGTCTCCCGAGACCTAACCTGCACCGAGAAGCTGCAGCTGGCGGACCATGTCACCTGGATGTCCGCGGTGGAAACGCAGTACGAGTACCTGCGTCGCGTGGAGAGCTACGATCAGCAGGGCGACGTCGTCAAGCTCTGGCGTGAAGTGCTCGACGTGCTTGCCGACGACCCCCGCAAGGCAGCCCACCTGCTGGATTGGGTGGCGAAATACAACCTCATGGAGGGCTTGCGTACCCGCCTGGGCGCAGGCTGGGATCACCCGAAGTTGGCGCTGATTGATATTCAGTACTCGGATATTGATCCGACTCGTGGGCTGTACCATGCGCTGGTACGCCGCGGTTCGATGCGCACGCTCGTGTCCGAGGAAGAAGTCAACCGCGCGGTTGAATATGCGCCGGAATCCACGCGTGCGTATGTGCGCGGTGGCATTTTGCGCCGCTTTGGCAAGGATGTCGTCGCGGGCAGTTGGACCAGCTTAGTGGTGGACACTTCGGGGGTGTATCGACGCACTCGTGACGTGGAGTCGCCGGGAATCACGCTGGCCTACATTACGCTGGATGAAGTTGACCGTTTCACTGCCGCTGATTGCGGTGAGGTGTTGGAGTCTGCGGAGACAGTGGCCGAGGTGGTCGAGCATCTGCGTACGCTCGGGGCTATCCGCGAACAATAGGCACGCATAGTGCGGTAATAGGCAGTAATACTCAAAAGTTCATTTTAAGGAGCAATATCATGGCTGGTAACACTCAGGTTTTCGGCGGCGGTTCCGGCGGAGGCGACGAGGAAGAGTTCGGCGAGGTCGCTGGCGGCGGTCAGGCACAGGAGCACGTTGCAGCTGCTGACGACCTGTTGGATGAAATTGATGGTCTGCTGGAGAACAACGCCGAGGAGTTCGTGCGTTCGTACGTCCAGAAGGGTGGCCAGTAAGAAGTGACTGACCAGCAGGTACCAGCACAGGCGTTGACCCGACGCATCACCGGCATTGAGACCGAGTTCGGCATCACTCTGACGCTGGATGGCTCGCGTCGCCTGGGGCCGGATGAGATTGCCCGCTACATGTTCCGACCCGTGATCGCCAAGTACGGGGCAACCAACATTTTCACCCCCAATGCTGGTCGTATGTACCTCGATGTCGGAAGCCACCCGGAGTACGCCACCGCTGAGTGCGATTCTGTCTCGCAGCTGGTCGCGTACGACCGCTCGGGCGAGGTCATCTTGAACGAGCTCGCCGAAAGGGCTGAAGCAGAGCTTGCTGACGAGGGCATCGGTGGCAAGGTCTACCTGCTGAAGAACAACGTTGATACCGTCGGTAACTCCTACGGTTGTCACGAAAACTACCTGGTTGGACGTGAACTGGGGCTGAAGTCCCTGTCCAAGCTGCTGCTACCTTTCTTGGTTACGCGACAGCTCATTTGCGGGGCGGGGAAGATTTTCCTGCCGTACCCAACCTCGCCGTATCACAACGATCCGATTCAGTACTGCTTCTCGCAGCGCGCGGATCATGTGTGGGAGGGTGTCTCCAGTGCAACGACGCGCTCCCGACCGATTATTAACACTCGCGATGAGCCACACGCGGACTCCAACCGATTCCGCCGCTTGCACGTCATCGTGGGCGACTCCAACATGAGTGAGACGACGACCGCACTCAAGATTGGCTCCACTCAGTTGGTCCTGGAGATGATTGAAGCTGGCGTGAAGTTGCCGGACTTCGAGGTCGCCAACGAAATTAAGTCCATCCGTGCGGTGAGCCGCGATATGACGGGCAAGGCCGAGATTCCACTGTGCAGTGGCGAAACTGCCACCGCGCTGCAGATTCAGCGCGAGTTCCTGGACGCTGCAGCGCAGTGGCTGAAGGTCCGCGAAGAAAACATGGTCAACGAAGACAAGGGCATTGCCGGTGCCGGCACGTCCAACGAGGAAATGGGCCGCATTGTCGAGCTGTGGGGGCGCGCACTGGATGCCGTGGAAACCGGTGACTGGTCTCTCATTGAGCACGACATTGACTGGGCCATTAAGTACTCGCTAATGAAGCGCTACTTGGACCGCGGTCTGACTCTGGAGGACCCCAAGCTTCATCAGATCGACTTGGCCTACCACGACATCCGTCCCGGCCGCGGCATCTTCCGCGCGCTGGAAGCCCGTGGTATTGCCTCGCGGTGGATTACCGATGAGCAGGTTGCTGAGGCAGTCCGCACCGCACCGCCGACTACTCGTGCGAAGCTGCGGGGTGATTTCCTCGTTGCAGCTGAAGAATCCAGTTTGAAGACCGTCGTGGACTGGACACACCTGAAGATCTCCGGCGATGATCCCATCTCCACGATGCTCGGCGACCCCTTTGCCACGGAAAACGCTGAGGTCAGCGAGATGATTGAGATTCTGACGGCCGCGAAGAAGACCTCGGATACGCAGCCGGAAAACTAGTTCCGTCCCAGGAAACCGCCCAGGAAAAGGAGCCCCACAGTCGTGTCTGTCCCACCTGTATCGGAAAACCCCGGAACCGCCGCGATTAGTGAGAACCAACGCCAGGTTCAGCTGCTGTTGGCGCTTGCCGACGACACCGGGTGGGTCAGCGAGTCGTGGATCTCCAAACATGTCGAGGGTTACGCTCGTGTTTCCGAGGATTCTCGGGCTCGATACCTACGTGCGGACACCGCCGCACTCCTGACCGCCGGGGTCCCGGTGGAGGTTTCGTCGTCAAGCACTGGCGATAAGGTCAAACGCCTGCGCCTGAACAGGCTGCGGTGGCCCCAGCACGACCCCGAGTTCACTGAAGCGGAGGCTTCGGTGGTGTTCCAGGCCGCGAATGCCGCGTTTGGTTCGGAGGAACTGAGTTCGACGGCTGTGGCGGCGTGGCGGAAGCTCGCGTCATTTGCGCAGCGCAGCGCCATTGCGAAGCCGGATGAGTCGGTGGTGGTAGCCGATGCGGTGGATATGAGTAGGGCGGATTTCAGCACGCTACTGACCGCAATGACTTCGCCGCGGCGGACGGTAGAGATGTGGTACTCCCGCCAGTACGGCGTGGATGATGAACTGCGCACGCTGGAGCCGTGGGGTTTGATTAACCTGCGCGGACGCTTCTATGTGCTGGGTTTTGATCCGCAGCGTGGGGCGGCGCGTATGTTCCGGCTCAGCCGTATCCGCGATGTGTCGGATACGGGAACGTCGGTGACGCAGCCAATGCCCGATGGTGACTTGCAACAGATTGCGAAAGAGATGTTGCACCGCGGTGGGAAGACGTATCAGGCGGTCGTTCGTATTACCCCGAATACCTGCGCTGATGTCGTAATGAAAGCAACAGCGCTGGGGGAGGGCCGCTACGAGCTGCCAGCGGCACCTGTGAGCGAGATTGTGTCCACAGGTTTGAGTTACGCACCGGATTTGATTGTGGAATCACCTAAAGAGGCACGGTCGAAAATTATTGCTCGGTTGGAGCAGGTACTCGCTCGCCATGGCGGATCGAATGGTACGAAGAACACTCTGGAGGGCAACTAATGACAGTGCATGCAGCCCGAGAACTAGACGCGACTGTCAGCGTCGACGAGTTGTTGGCGGTCGTACCGTATTTTTCCCAGCACCGTTCAATGACAGAGGCCGCAACCGAGCTGGCCATCCCTTTTGCCCGAATTCGGGCAATCGTGGAGCAGATTGCCGATATTGACCAGCCGGGACTCCTCGGAGTGCGGGCTTTTGAAGTTGATTACCGCAACAGCTTTGACGTCCGTATTCGCCCTCATGCAACGGTGCTCAGCCACCCGCGTGCGCTCACAGCCGAAGAGACCGCGACCTTGCTGCTCATCCTGGAAACCATCGAGGACTCCGCAGCCGCCACCTCTTCCGAGGCCGCGCAGAGGGCCGCGACAAAGCTCCGCAGTGCCCTGGGAACGAACGTTCCCATCATCGATTCGACCGCCGCAGAGGATGGCAAGGCCTTTGCCTTTGCAGAGCAGATTTACTCCGCGCTGCATCAGCGCAAAGTGCTGAAGGTGCGTTACCGGAATGCCTCAGGGCAGGTTTCAGTCCGTGAACTTGACTGTGTCAACGTTTATACAGTTGAGTCCACAACATACCTCCGCGCCGTCGACCGGGCGCAGGAAGACAGCCATCAGAAGAGTTTCCGTGTCGACCGACTGGAGGCCGCCGAGGTCCTCGACATTCCCGCCGCTTTCCACCGCCCAGAGCCCGTCGATATCCGTGATCCGCACGCCTTTGGTGCGGAAACGGGGACGTCCGAATGGGCGAGTGTGCTTATCGACGCCGATGCTACGTGGATCGCAGACTATGAACCGGTCTTCTTCACCGAAGATGAGGGAGAAGAAGAGGATACCGAACCGGTCTCTGACCAAGGCTTAGGGCAGTCGAAATTTGCCGCTGACGTGCCCATGTCCGACCTGGCAGCAACAGTCTCCTTTGTGCTCCGCCGTTCACCGAGCGTAAAAGTCACTGAGCCCCTAAAATTGAAAAACGCCGTTGTTGCGCGAGCTTCCGAAGCTTTGGCAGAGTATGGTCGAAACGACAAAGCTTAAACTAGAGCTTCTATCGCGCACAATGTGGCAACTTGCCACTTGTATTTGTATTCATTTGAAAGGTCTCTAAGCGGATGCCGAACCTAGGTCCCTGGGAAATCATCATTATCCTGGTTGTTCTTGTTTTGCTCTTTGGCGCAAAGAAGCTGCCGGATGCCGCTCGTTCGCTCGGACGCTCCATGCGTATCTTCAAGTCCGAAGTCAAGGAAATGCGCAACGATGACGAGCAACAAGAGCAGGCTGCAATCCAGCAGGCTCCGCAGGCCCAGCCACAGCAGCCGTACCAGCCGCAGCAGCAGTACCAGCAGCCGTACCAGCAGCCGGCGCCGCAGGCTCAGCCGCAGCAGCCGTACCAGCCGCAGCCTGGCCAGAACAACCCTGGCCAGCCGCAGCAGTAGTAGAAGGCCGGTTGAAGCGTGACTTCAGCTACATCCACATCACGTCCTCGGAAGCGCCAGCGTAAGCGCAATCCCGAGGGCGTGATGACTATTGTCGAGCACATTCAAGAGCTCCGGCGTCGTCTCGTTCTCTCTCTTGCTGGTATCGCCGTTGGCACTGTTGTGGGCTTCATCTGGTACCAGACCGCCTTTACAATTGGCCAGTTCCGCATACCGTTTACCTCGACCGATGTCGGTCCGCTGCACTTTAAGTCCCTGGGTGAATTGCTCAAGGATCCATACTGTCAGCTTCCACCCGAGATGCGTCTCGGCGGCGGCGAGGGTGCGGAGTGTCGTCTGCTGGCGACCAGTCCGTTCGAAATGTTCATGCTGCGACTAAAGGTCGGCGCGTTGGCCGGTCTGGTGATGTCGTCGCCATGGTGGCTCTACCAAATTTGGGCCTACATCACCCCTGGCTTGGTTCGGAAGGAACGCCGCACCACCCGCCGAGTTGTGACTGCCGCAGCACTGCTGTTTGTCATGGGTTCCGTCCTGGCTTACTTCGTTGTCGCCTTCGGTTTGGAGTTCTTGCTTCAGATTGGTGAAGAAACGCAGATTTCCGCACTCACCGGTTCGCAGTACTTCGGTTTCGTCCTCGCACTAATTCTGGTTTTCGGAGTCAGCTTCGAAGTTCCGCTCTTCGTGGTGATGTTGAACATGGCGGGCGTCATTACCTATGAGGGCATCAAGGACAAACGCAGCATTATCATCATGTCGCTGTTCATCTTTGCGGCTTTCATGACACCAGGTCAAGAACCAATATCTATGGTCGCAATGGCGACGGCGCTGACATTGCTAGTGGAAATCGCAATCCAGATTTGTCGTCTCCATGACCGTCGTAAAGCAAATGAGCGACCGGAGTGGCTGGATCTGGATGACGAACAAGGCTCCGGACCAATCACAGCCTCCGGTCCAATTGGTTCTGCTGGCGGTATCGGCGACGTGGGCGGCATCGACGCCCCGACTTCAGTAAGCACGCCGACGTCGATTCAGCCGGGCGGCATGCCGACGGCATCAGCGGCTCCGACGACCTCCCCGATTTCTGGCCCGACGCCAGTGAACCCGCCGGCGCCGACTCAGGCATCCCAGATGCGCCCGACCCGTAATTCGCGTCCACCGCGTCCACACGGAATGATTCCGGAGACTCCGATGCCGACGCAGGACTTACGAAATCGTCCGACGAGTGACTTTGATGATGTTCTCTAGCGTGGTTTATGACACTCTAGAGGCATGACTCTTCTCGGCGATTTCGTTAGCCAACAGGATTTCGATCTTGACGACTTTCAGCTCCGCGCCTGCCAATCAATTGAGGCAGGACGGGGCGTTGTCGTCTGTGCACCCACCGGTGCGGGCAAAACTATTGTTGGCGAATTCGCTATTTATGCTGCGCTCGAGCGCGGCGGCAAGTGCTTTTACACCACCCCTATTAAGGCACTGAGCAACCAGAAGTACCACGACCTAGTCGAGGACTACGGCGAGGACCGCGTGGGCCTGCTCACTGGTGACACTTCGATTAACGGCGACGCAGACATCGTGGTGATGACCACCGAGGTGCTGCGTAACATGATCTACGCGAACTCGCCGACGCTGAAGAAACTCACGCATGTGGTGATGGACGAGATTCACTACCTCGCTGACCGGGAGCGCGGCGCTGTGTGGGAAGAGGTTATTTTGAACCTCGACCAGTCCGTGGCCGTCATCGGTTTGTCCGCGACGGTATCCAACTCCGAGGAATTCGGGCGCTGGCTGTCCACGGTGCGCGGGCACACGGACGTTATTGTCACGGATTTGCGTCCGGTTCCACTGCATCAGCACATGCTAGTGGGCAACCGACTCTATCCTCTTTTCGAGGCGAAGTCGGACAAGGTCAATCAGGACCTGCTGGAGGCGTGCCGTCGCGCCGAGTTCGGCTACGGGGACGCTGGGGCCAGGGAGCGCTACCAGTACAAAAAACACAAGGGCGGTGGGCGCTCATACAGCTGGGGCGATAGGGGGCAGCGCAAGTTCCGCCCACCGAAGCGCGGCGATGTTATCCGCATGCTCGGCTCCATGAACATGCTGCCCGCGATTGTTTTCATATTCTCCCGCGCGGGCTGCGAAGGCGCGTTGGCGCAGGTCGGCGCTACTCGCGCAGAACTCACTGACCGAGATGAGCAGGAGCGCATCGCCAAGATTATCGATGACGGTGTCGCGCACATTCCGAAGGAAGACCTGCAGGTTCTCGGCTTCCTGCGCTGGCGCCGCATTCTCATTCGAGGTTTTGCGGCGCACCACGCGGGCATGCTGCCTGCGTTTCGGCACATTGTGGAAGAGCTCTTTAACGAAGGCCTGGTCAAGGTCGTCTTCGCCACCGAGACGCTCGCACTGGGCATCAACATGCCTGCCCGCACGGTTGTGCTGGAGAAGCTGGTCAAGTTCAACGGCGAAGCACACGTAGATCTCACGCCCGGTCAGTACACGCAGATGACGGGTCGCGCTGGCCGTCGCGGTATCGACACCGTCGGCAATGCCGTGGTGCAGTGGGCCCCGGCAATGGATCCGAAGGCTGTCGCAGGGCTGGCATCCACACGCACGTACCCGCTGATTTCCACCTTCGCACCGAGCTACAACATGAGTGTCAACCTCCTGCAGACACTCGGTTACGAGGGGTCGAAGCGTGTCATGGAGCGCTCATTCGCACAGTTCCAGGCGGATGGCGACATCGTCGGAGTTGCCGCCGAACTGTCCAAGGCCAAGCAGGAGGCCGCGGCCCTGCGTGCGGAATTGCTCGGCAGGGGAGCCGATGCGCACGCTGAAGGGGCGGAAGCTGATGGGTCGTCGTCAAGCGGAGAGGGCAGTTCGCGTGACGACGAGCGCCTGACCCAGATGCTCGAATACCTGGATCTGCGCGCGAAGCTGACCCAGGAGGAGAAGAACGCCAAGCGCCGCAATATTGAAGACCGCCACACGGAAACGGTGACCGCGCTGCGAAGGCTCCGTCGAGGCGAGGTTATTCCGCTGCCGAAGGGTAAGAAGGTGCAGTTGGCAGTCGTGTACCGGGAGGATCATTCGAAGTCGAATCCTCGTCCCGGTGTCATCAGTGTCGGCGGTTTTGTGGGACGTGTGGAGCCGCATATCTTCCCAGCGGCGCCGCAGACAGTCGGCTCGATTAAGCTGCCACGGGATGCGGATCGGCATCCGCGACGTGCGCTCGGTATTGTGCGTGCAGAGATCGGCCGCAAGGGACTGAAGGGACCAAAGAGGCTGAAGCGCCGCAGTGGAGGCAATTCGCCGGCAGTGAGGAAGTTACGCCAGGAGTTGCGCGAGCACCCGCTGCATGGGGACCCTGCGGTGGAGACGATGGCTCGTCACGCCGATACGCTGCGACAGGCTGAGGCGCATGTGGCCAAGCTGCAAAAGCGCGTCGATTCCGCCTCGGATACGTTGGCACGCACATTCGACCGCATGCTGCAGTTGCTAACACAGATGGACTACGTCGAATGGCCGGAGGGCGCGGAGCCGACGATTACCGAGGAAGGTCTGCGCCTGGCGCAGATTCACAACGGCTCGGATCTGCTGGTGGCCACGTGTCTGCGCCGCGGTATTTGGGATGACCTGGACCCCGCGGAACTAGCCGGTGCGGTGTCGAGTTTGGTCTTTGAAAACCGCAAGGCCAGCCAAGGCAGTGACGAGGTGCCGACCGAGCCGCTGGCCAAGGCGCTGGGGAATACCTACCGAATCTGGGAGGAACTGTCGGAGGACGAGCGCCGCTACCGGCTGCCGGTGACGGACTTGCCGGATATGGCTTTTGCCACTGCAATTCATCAGTGGACCGCGGGCGCACCGCTGGGGTACTGCCTGCAGGCAGCGGCCGAAAGTGGCGCCGAGCTGACTCCGGGTGACTTTGTCCGCTGGTGCCGTCAGGTCATTGATCTATTGCAGCAGATTAAGAAGACCGGCTACTCCACAGACATTCGCGACAAGTCTGCCGAGGCTATTCAGGCGATTCGCAGGGGAGTAGTGGCGCTGAATAATTAGTTATCTCGGACACATCTCTTCTCCTGAACACCTGGTTCCTGAGGTGAAGATGATAAATTACTAAAAGTAGAATAGTTATGGCACTATTCTTATCTCGCAGTGACTAACGAAACTGCAGATTATATTTTTCATATCTGACTTCATTTCTCAGGAAGGCCCCGAATGCGCAAGCTTCATAAGACTCTGTCCGCTGTAGGAATCGCAGCACTGAGCTTCGGCATTGCCCCAATCGCAAACGCTGCACCCGCTGGAAACGTTGTTACCTTCGGCGATTCGTATTTCGCCAATCCGACCGTTGAGGACTACTGGATTGCCAAGGCTCCAGAGCAGATTCCTGGGCTCCCAGAGGTTCAGCAGAAGAATGGTTGCGCGCATGACCCTGATGGAATTCCGGCCAAGATCGGTAAAAAGACTGGCCGCCAGCTGGATGACTACTCCTGCGCAGGAGCCGTCCTCTACACGCCGAACGCAAACAACCTCGATCGACAAATCGAGGGCGCTATTCGCGATGGAGCACTGACCCCGCAGACTGCGTTCATTGCAATTCAGATTGGTTTCAACGACACCTACAACAACGCAGTCAATCTTCCTTCCGTGCGTGAGGGCTGGTGGAAGGATGCTTCCGATGCCGCAGTAAACAAAATTCGCGCACATGCGCCGAATGCCCGCATTGCATTTGTCAATTACCCAACCATTTCGCATCCCGGTGATTCCAAGCAGTGCCTCATCCATGTGAACGTTGCTGGACAAAACATCGACGCAGGGGTTCCCGCATTCTGGATTGAGCAGGGTGAGATTGAAACCTCTAAGTACGCACAGCAGGCCGCTGACCGCCATAACGCCGAGTTTATTGATGTCCGCTCGATGACCACGGATCGCCATGAGTGCGCACCGGATGATAAGCGAATCATCGCAGGCGCAGTCGACAACCGCACTCAGGACTACAACCTTCCGGTCCACCTCAATGGTGAAGGCAAAGAGATTATCGCCGACGCAATCGTCGCTCGCATCTAGTCCTTGCCTCCAAGCCCTGCGCCTTATGGCCCAGGGCTTTTATCTTCAACTCACTACTTTTAGGGAAAAATGACACCTCGCACTCAACGCGCAACTCATGTGTCGCCTTGGACCCAGGTTAAGCAGTTTGCTACTGCTCTCGGCCCTCTCAAGCGTGCCGGCATCCTCAGAAATGATGGTCCTAAAGCACTGAAGAATATGTCCCAATGGGGCATTTCCATGGCAGCTCTCGTCGAAAACGACTGCCTTAATTGGCCTGACCGACTTGCCATTGTGGATGATTTCGGCGAACTTACATATAGCGAGCTTCGGACCCAGGCTAGAACACTCACGGCACGCCTAATGGAAATGGGGATTACCGAAGGATCCACCATCGCAATACTTGCGCGAAACTCTCGTGCCATCGTGCTGCCATTGTTGGCCTGCAGCTACCTCGGGGCCCGCCCGATGATTATGAATCCTGCCTCATCGTCAAAGCAGGTTAGCGCGATTATGTCTGACTATGGCGCGGATATTTTGGTCGTAGACGCCGAGTACAACCAAGACGCAGAATTTCCAATCAAATCACTCACTGTTGGTGGTGACCATGATGAGTTTCTTTCCCTCGTTTCCGGCCAAACCGATAGCTCCAAGCTTCCTCGAAAGCCGCGGCAGCAAGAAACGATCATCATGTCGTCTGGAACTTACGGAATCCCCAAAGGCGTTCGCCTCCCAGTTCCACGCACGCCAAAGGTGCTCGGCGGTATTGTAAAGGCAATCCCGTGGAAGAAGAACATGGTAGTTCAACTGACCGCTTCGGTCTTCCATGCGTGGGGTTGGCTCAACCTTCAGATTGGCTTGGCCACTGGCTCAACACTCATTTTGCGTCGAAATTTTGATGCAGATCAGGCTGCTGCGGACTGCCTTCAGTATGGAGTAACCGGAATTGTCTCCGCTGCAGTCTTCCTGAAGGATCTAGTCACTGCCGCGGACCGAGCAGAAACAAAGATTGGCCCATTTGGGTTCATCGTTTCTTCGGGTAACGCCATGCCGCCATATTTGGTTCGTGAGCTCAATAAGCGATTTGGGCCTGTTGTGTGCAATTTCTATGGCTCCACTGAGCATGGCCAAATCGCCATTGCAACTGGCCCTGAATTCGCCGCTGACCCGCACACCACTGGGCATATTCCATCTGGCGTCGAGCTCCGCATTTTCCGTGAAGATGGCACTGAGGCCAATCCAGGAGAGCTAGGTAACGTCTACGCAGCAAACTCTATGACGATGGTCGGGTTACTGGCTGCACGTGACAAATATGATGTCATGAATGGGCTGCTCGGAACAGGGGATAAGGGCCTCATTGATCAAAACGGTATGCTTCAGCTAGCCGGTCGCGCAGACGACATGCTGATCAAGGGAGGCGAAAATGTCTACCCTCGTGAAGTTGAGGAATTCCTCGGAACCGTCGATGGAATCGACGATGTGTTTGTCCACGGTAGTCAGGATGACATCGTCGCGACTCTTCGAGCCTACGTTGTACGTGAAGACAGCGTTGCTGGTGCTAACCTTTCCGACGACATGATTCGCGAACACGTTCGCCAGAATCTCGCGGAGCACAATGTGCCTGACGAGATTGTGTGGATGAAATCGTTGCCTCGTAATGACGGTGGCAAGGTCGTCCCACGCCGTCTACCCGACACCAGCATCTAGTTCCGCGCCTCTGTCTTATTCAAGGCTGACGGGTACAGTTGGCAACTATGAGCAACGGTATCTTTAGTTTTGACATCTATCAGCAGCGTCTGGATCGCACCGCGGAACTACTCCGCACCCGCGATGCAGACGCTGCAGTCTTTGGAACCGGAGCTGACCTGCAGTATCTCATCGGTTCTGCGGTCACTTCGCATGAGCGTCTCACCGCGCTGGTAGTCACCGCAGCCGGCACAACCACGCTGGTATTGCCCGCTGTGGAGCGGGGGGACCTGCCGCTGTGTGCAATCGGTGACCTCAACGCCGATGTGGTGTTGTGGGAGGACGGTCAGGATCCACACCGCATTGTCGCCGACCTAGTCGGCCACGTGGGCACTCTCGCAATTGGGGCGTCGTTGACCGCTGACCACCTGATTCCCATTCAGGATCTCACCGGAGCCAAGACTGTGTTGGCCGGAGAACTGCTGAAAGAACTGTTCATGCGCAAGGACGCCGCTGAGATTGATCAGCTGCGCGAGGCCGGCGCCGCCATTGACCGCGTTCACGCTCGCGTTCCGGGCATGCTGCGTGCAGGTCGCACCGAGCGCGAGGTCGCCGACGAGATTTCGGCAGCCATCCTGGAGGAAGGCCATGTCGCCATTGACTTCGTCATTGTCGGCTCGGCTGAAAATGGTGCTAATCCGCACCACGATTTCTCCAACCGCGTCATCGAGGACGGCGACGTGGTGGTCATCGATATCGGAGGCACCTTGCCGCTCGGCTACCACTCCGATTGCACGCGCACCTATGTCGTCGGCAAGCCGAGGGAGAAGGAAACCGCAGCGTGGGCGGCCCTGCGGAAGGCTCAGGAAGCTGCTGTAGCAGCGGTTCGCCCGGGTGTGACGGCTGCAGAGATTGATGCGATTGCGCGCAATAGCCTCACCGCTGCGGGCTACGGAGAGTACTTCATTCACCGCACTGGTCATGGCATTGGCCTGTCCACCCATGAAGAGCCGTTCATTATGGCTGGCAATGAGCTTGCACTCGAGCCGGGCATGGCGTTTTCGGTGGAGCCGGGCGTGTACCTGCCGGGCGAATTCGGTATGCGGCTGGAGGACATCATCATTGTCACCGAAGACGGCGGCGAATCGGTCAATAACGGTCCGCACGATTTGATTACCGTCTAATCGAGGTTTAGAGGAAAGGTTTTTCTAGCGCATGGGACACGTACTCGTTCTTGGTGCCACCAGCGAAATCGGCGGGGAAGTTGCCGCGCGGCTGGCCAATCACAACACCTTCACGCTCGCCGCGCGCCGCACTGAGGCACTCGACGGCATTGCCGGCCGCCTCATCGACGCCGGTGCTGTCGCGGTGCATCGCATCCACTTTGATGCCGATGACATCGCCGCACACCGCCAGTTCGTTGAGAACGCCTGGCAGCACGGTCCCATCGATACGGTGATTGTCGCGTTCGGCATCCTCGGCGATCAGCAGAAGTGTGAAGACTCCGGGGAGGCTGCGGCGGCGGTCATTCACACCGACTTCACGGCTCAGGCATCGATTCTCACAGAGATTGTCGCGCGCATGGAGTCCGACATCGCCGCCGGCAAACTGCCTGTGCGCGACAAGGTCGCGGGCCGCATCATGGCCTTTTCCTCTATCGCAGGCGCCCGCGTGCGCCGCGCCAACTATGTCTACGGTTCGGCGAAGGCCGGCCTCGACGGTTTCCTCCAAGGCATGCAGGACCGCCTGCACGGCAGCCATATTCAGCTGACAATCGTCCGGCCGGGCTTCGTCATCGGCCGCATGACCGAAGGCATGAAGCCGGCGCCGATGTCTTCGCGCCCCGCCGAGGTCGCTGAGGCCGCCGTCACCGCCTTCGATGGCCGGAAGCCCCATGTCTGGGTGCCACGGAAACTGGCGTTGCTCGCCCGTGCCACGCATCTGACTCCTCGCTGGATTTGGCGGAAGATGCCCCGATGAGTCCAAAACTTCGCGTCGTCGGCATCGGCTGTGACGGTTACGAGGGTCTATCTGCCCGCGCAGTCGAGGCGCTGTCGTCGGCACGCCGCATCATTGGCTCTCCCCGTCAGCTCCGTTTGCTTGCCGACGTCGACCTGGACGCCGAACTCTCTCCTTGGCCCAGTGGCTTCTGGAAGGACTGGCAGGCCACCCTGGCAGATATTGACCCCGCAGTCGATGTCATCCTGGCCAGTGGCGATCCCATGTTCCACGGTGTCGGCGCGTCCCTGGTCCGCGAGCTCGGCCGCGGTGGCGTGGAAGTTATTCCAGCACCGTCGTCGGCCTCATTGGCCTGTGCCTACCTCGGCTGGCCTTTGCATGACACTCCGGTGATCTCTCTAGTAACAGGGGAGCCGGGGATACCTGGTGCTGCACGGGTGGTGCCGGTAGCAGATGCACTGCGCCCCTTCCTCGTGCTGTGTCGAAACGCGGACTCAGTGAAGGAGGTTGCTACGGTTTTAGCCGACCGCCCAGACACCAAGCTCACCGCGCTGACCAATCTCGGTGGCTCGGAGGCGACGGGGCTGCCGGAGTCTGTGGCCGAAGGCACGGTGGCGAACCCTCCGGTTCCAGCTGGCAACCTCACGGTGCTGGCGGTGGAGCCGTCGGGAAGCGCGCGCGGCTGGCTGCGCGACGGTGACTTTGACTCGGATGGCCAGCTGACGAAGGCGCCGATTCGCCAAATGACGGTAGCGGCGTTGGATCCGCGGCCGGGAGCACTGCTGTGGGATGTCGGCGGTGGCACGGGGTCGATTGGCATTGAGTGGGCTCGGCACGGCGGGCGCGCGGAAATTTTTGAGCGCGATGCTGTTCGTGCAGAGCGAATTGCTGAGAATGTGGCGAACCTGTCGGGCAATGTGACTGTCCACCACGGCGCAGCGCCGGGAGCTTTGGCTGACTCGAATCTTCGCCCCGATGCCATTTTCATCGGCGGAGGTCTCACTGCTGACGGCATGCTTGAGGCCTGTTGGCAACGCCTTGCCCCGGGTGGCACCATCGTCGCGAACACCGTCACGCTGGAGTCGGAGGCTCTGCTATGGCAGGCACGTCGCGACTATGGCGGGGATGTCACCCGGCTTTCCGTGGAGCGCGCAGGTGCAGTCGGCACTTTCACTGCGTGGCGGCCGGCGTTGCCGGTGGTGCAGTGGGTGGCGGTGAAGCCAGTAGAGCCTGCGCTACCATAGACGTAATTTCTCTGTCTAAAAATATTGAGGACTCTGTAACCCACAATGACTGTGTATTTCATCGGTGCAGGCCCGGGCGCAGCAGATTTGCTGACGCTGCGCGCGGACCGGCTTATTCGCTCCTGTCCAGTGTGCCTTTACGCGGGATCAATTGTCCCGCCTGAGGTGCTGGAGAGCTGCCCCGAGGGCGCAGAGATTATCAATACCGCGCGTATGCCGCTGGATACCATCATCGAGACCATTCAAGCGGCACATAAGGCGGGCAAGGATGTCGCACGCCTGCAGTCCGGCGACCCGTCGGTGTGGTCGGCGCTGGCAGAGCAGGTCCGTCGTCTCAGCGAGCTAGGTATTGACTACGAAATCGTTCCGGGTGTGCCAGCTTTTTCCGCGGCTGCGGCAGCTCTCGGCCACGAGCTCACGGTGCCAACTGTCGGCCAGTCAGTGGTGCTGACTCGTATCTCCGGGCGCGCTTCCAAGATGCCAGAGGGCGAAACCCTGGAAAACTTCGGCCGCACGGGTGCGACTCTGTGCATTCACCTGGCCGCCCATGACATCGACCGTGTGGTAAAGGAACTCACCCCGCACTATGGGAAGCACGGTCCGGTGGCAGTCGTGGCTTTCGCATCCCGCCCGGAACAGGTTATTCGCCGTGGCACGCTGGCTGATATTGCGCAGCAGGTCAAGGATGCAGGTGTGACTCGCACGGCTGTCATCATTGTTGGCAAGGTGCTTACTGCCGAGGCGTTCCCGGATAGCTATCTCTACAGCGATGATCGCCCACGCGATGAACACGGACGGACCATTCCATGCGTGCACTAATTCTGGGTGGAACTGCTGAGGCTCGTGCCCTGGCCAAGTGGCTAGTGGGCGAGGGCTGGTTTGTCACCTCTTCACTGGCCGGTCGCGTATCCAACCCCAAGCTGCCCGCCGGCAATGTCCGCATCGGCGGTTTCGGCGGCCCTGCGGGGCTCACGCGATGGCTGATCGCCGATGCCACCGAAGTCATCATCGACGCCACGCATCCTTATGCGGAGCGAATCAGCGAATCTGCCGCTGAAGCTGCCCGCGCCACCGGTCTTCCGCTCGTGGCGCTGCATCGCCCTGCGTGGGAGAAGCAGCCCGGCGACAACTGGATTGAGGTGTCCTCTATGCAGGAGGCCGCGGACATTGTTGCCGACCGCTTCTACAGCCCGTTTCTCACTATTGGCCGTCAGCAGCTAGCTCCATTTGCCGGCGACTCCAACGGCCGTTACCTCATTCGCTGCGTGGAACAGCCCGCGCCGCCACTGCCCAAGAATCGGAAGATTATTCTCAGCCGTGGGCCTTACGATGTCGCAGCGGAGCGCAAGCTCATGCGGGATTACGCCGTGGACTGCGTGGTGACCAAGAACTCCGGTGGTGCTGCTACCTACGCCAAAATTGAAGCAGCCCGCGACCTTAAGAAGCCGGTCGTCATCGTGCAGCGCCCGCGCCTGCCGGGCGCGGATATCGCCATTGTTGCCACAACGGTGGATGAGGCGTACAACGCCGTCATCCGCCGGGCGTAGCAGCTAACGCAGCAACTCACCAGTTCCACTCGTGCCACCCTCACCGTAGTGACGTGCGGTGTAGACCCGAGTGGTCTTGCCAGCCCGATACGCTTTTGTCGACGACGAACCGATAATCACCATGGTTCGCATATCGACGACATCCGGGTCGAATTCCGCCAACGTGGTCACGGTGACGTTTTCCTGCTCCGAGCCGACTGCCCGCGCCACAATCACTGGTGTTGTCGGCTCACGGTATTCCATGGCCAATGCACGCAGCTCTCGGATCTGCCATCTCCGCGACTTGGATGCTGGGTTGTAGACAGCAAACGCCATGTCCGCTCCGGCTACGGCACGCACTCGCTTAACGACGACCTCCCAGGGCTTCAACCTGTCGGAGAGACTGAGCATCGCAAAGTCATGGCCAAGGGGAGCGCCTACTCGACTTGCGACAGCCTGAGCTGCAGTCATGCCGGGCACGACTCTAACTGGAATGTCTCGCCACATATCGTCGTCAGCGACTTCCAGCACTGCCGCCGCCATGGCGAAGACTCCCGGGTCACCGGAGCTGACCACCGCGACGCGTCCACCGCGCTTTGCAATATCTAGCGCCATAGTGGCTCGCTCTGCCTCTACACGGTTGTCGGAGAGGTGGCGGCGCTGCCCGGTGCGCTCAGGAACCCGGTTGATGTAGGTGGAGTAGCCAACCAGATCTGTGGCCCGTGCCAATTCCTCGGTGACTTCTGGGGTAATCCAGCGTTCAGCACCCGGGCCAAGGCCGACAACTACGACTTCACCGACCGCTGGGGTAGCCGACTCAGTTGCTGTATCGGTGGCTGCACCGGTCGCTGCATCATCGGCTGGCGAAGGCACCCCAGAAACACTCCGTTTAGTGCCGTAGACAGCGGAAGGCACGACGGCCACTGCGAAGTAGGGAACGTTCTCCGGGTCGGCATCGGCCAGCGGGTAGCTGGTGTGCTCATTCATGGTTGCTCGCTCGACAACATAGGCGCGCTCGAGCATGCCCGCGGCCTGCAACGCTGTACGAACCTTCTCAACGTTTTTCCCCAGCTTCATAATGACTACACAGTCTGAAGCGTCAAGAACCGCAGCGATCCGCGCGGAATCGGCGGTGGCGGGAACAACGCTAACGATTTCGGTAGCCTCGCCGAGCGGCTGACCGATCTCTGCTGCCGCAGCAGTAATGCTGGCCACGCCGGGGACAATCTCAGTGGGGAAGTCCTCGCTGAGGGCGTGATGCAGGTGCTGGTACGAGCTATAGAGCATCGGGTCACCGAGCGAAAGCACTGCAACACTTCGCCCCTCGGCCAAGTGCTTGTGCAGGCGAGCAGTGGCCTCTGCATAGAAACCGGCGAGCTGCTCGCGGTAGTCGGCCGGGCGCCCGGTGGTCACCGGGTATTGCAATTGCTCTTCCACGGCAGCGTCGTCACGCGCGTCAATCAATTCGGCGGCGATTGAACGCGCCGTGGAACGTCCGTGAGTTCCGGCATGGTAGGCAATGACATCGGCTGTGCGGATGATGTCGGCACCGCGAAGTGTAATGAGACCTGCGTCGCCGGGGCCGAGTCCGATGCCGTAGAGATGACCAGGCTGAGCGCTGTAGGAGCCGGACATGGTTTAGAGAATCTCCTTTGCGGTGGCGATGGCATTGAGGGCAGCACAGGTGATAGCCGAGCCGCCGCGACGGCCGGTGACGGTGATGTACTTCAGCTCTGGGTTGTCGGCACCGGAGTCGATAGTGGCTTGCTTGGATTCCGCAGCACCGACGAAGCCGACCGGCATGGCCAAAATGGCAGCGGGCATGGGGAAGGATCCCTCATTGATGCGGTTGAGCAGGTGGAAGAGGGCAGTGGGAGCATTGCCGATGGCGACGACCGCGCCCTCTAGTCGAGGCTTCCACAGCTCCACGGCAGCAGCAGTACGAGTGGTGCCGAGTTCTTGAGCCAATTCGGGGACGCGCTCATCACGCAGCAAGCAGATGACCTCGTTGTCAGCGGGCAGGCGCTTGCGGGTAATGCCCGAGGCGATCATGTTGACATCGGTGAAGATAGGAGCGCCATCCTCGAGAGCCTGGCGAGCTGCGCGCACAGCTCCCGTGGAAAAGACGATGTCCTTGGCCAGGTCGGTCTGACCTGCTGCGTGAATCATTCGGACCGCGACGGTTTCCTCATCGACGTCGAAGCGGGAAAGGTCGCTTTCTTCGCGGATGATGGCAAATGAGTTGCGGTAAATATCCGCACCGTCGGTGTTGTACTCAAAGCGCTTCATAGGCTTAAAGCCTAGTCCACAGCAGTGACTTCGTATTCTCCGTCCCCGGTGGCGAGATAGTCGAAGTAACCACCCTTGGGCTTGCCACAGCGGCGCTCACAACCGGAGAAGTGCACGCGGCCCTCGGGCAGGCGGTCATCGGCAATTGCATGAGCGGCATCACCTCGGGTGTCAGCCAGCGACTTTTCGCAACCGGGGCGACCGGTGCAGGCGCTGACGCGCAGCCAGGTGGACTTCCGGTCGAAGATCAGGCCATTGGGCGCCAAAACCTTGACGACCTGTTCGGCAACTTCCTCTTCCAAATCGTGCAGAATCAGCGAATACCACGGAGTGATATGGACTGGAACCTGCGTGTGCGAGATAGCTCGGGCCAAACGCGCCGGGAGGACGCCAAAGCGCAGACCAGCGGCCAGGCTAACCAACCCATCCGGCTGGTCAATCCAACCGATCTGGCGGGACAGCCCGGCGGTGGCATCGAAATTCTCGGCCGGGGTCGGCTCCTGGCGGCGGGCCCGCGCGCCCAATTTCTCGATTACGGCATCGGCAACGCGCTCGGCCGCATCTGCTTCGGCGATCCGCCAGGCCGAGCCACGGCTGTCATTCCACACCTTGGCTGTGGTGATGAGGGCCTCCACGACGTCGTCACGCGAGACGACAATCCCCGAGGTCGCGCCACCAATGATGAGTTCGAACGTGTTCTCATCGTGGGCGACAACGCCGAAGTCGGGGCGCTCACCGAGGACATCACCACGGCCGTCGTCGAAAGCCATGAGCGTGCGGCCAGGAAGTGTTGCCAGCGACGGCTCCGCAATGAGCGCCGCGTCGAACTCTTGAACCAGGTCGCGGACATCGGCCTTGCCGCCGACGCGACCGGACAGTGGCGACTGAAGAACGTTGCGCACGCGGTCGTGGCTCGTGGAGGGAACCAGCTTTTCCTCTTCTGCGGCATCGGCGAATGCGCCGGTGTTAGTGATGCCACGGATCTGAACATTGCCGCGGGAAGTGAAGTGAATATCGCCGTCGCCGAAATTCTCGGCCAAATCGGCGAGTACGGCAAAGCCCGGCGCGGGGAGGAAGCCTCCGGGGAAGCGAAGCCGACCAATTGCGCCATCAGCTGCGATATGAACCTTTCGGGTGCCGGGGCAACCGTCCTGACGAGTGCGAGCTCCTTGATCAGATGCAGTCATACTTCCAAGAATACGCAAACAAGCACAGAGCTGAGCCCCCGAAAACAGGGGCTCATTATCCGGACCTTTTCAGCCCAACGAAACCATTCTGAAGTGGAGTTTTGATAGCCCCGTGCAAAAAACATACAAATTCTTCACTAAATCCACCGATTTACTTTTTCAAAACCTTATTATTTCCATAACCTAACTTCCTCCGAATTAAGGGAAGTCTTCATTGGGTTTTCAATCTGGGGTTATTCAGGAGATTTCATGCCACATCACGACGCTGAAGCACTCACACACGGCACCGCCGGCATCGGCCATGCCTCAACACAGACGCGCGCTGCTTCACGACGAAACGGTCGCACAACCCGAACGGGAATCGGGGTAGCGCTTGCGGGTCTTATGACCATCGGCCTGGCTACACCTGCAAACGCTCAGCCACTAAGCGTGCCGGGCCTGTCAGATAGTGGGCTGACGGATAAGGTGTCGTCGTCAAGTGCAAACCGCGAATTGCCTGGTTTCGGCCATGTACCGAACCCGAATGTGGAGAGGCTACTTGGCATCGAGAAAGACGATGAGCAGTCTGGCAACGAGGGCACGGGCAGGCAGCTGACCCCGGAACAGGCACGCGTGGCCGCAGCCTCTCCGCTGAATTCTCTGCCGCTGACCCCGTCGCGCGCGGCAAATGCCGGCACGCTAGTCAGCAGCGAGGATGCCGAGATGATGGTGAACGACAAGCTGTGGAATGTGGATGCCAAGCGTATTCACTACAACTCCACGGATTCCCTCGGCAATCCCAGTGTGGACACGGCCATTGTGGTAACTCCGAAGACAGAGTGGAAGGGCAGCGGTCCGCGTCCGGTCGTGGCGATCGCGCCGGGCACGCAAGGTGGCGCGGAAAAGTGCGACCCGTCGATCTCCTCGCAGACCGGGTTGAAGATTGAGTTCGGTCCGATGGACATTATTGCTCCATACGAGACGATTCCGATGGTCGCGAACTTGAAGCGAGGTGCGACTGTGGTGATGATTGACCACCACCGCAATGACCAGGGCAACCAGGACTACGTCGACAATATCGCCTCGGCACAGTCGCTGTTTGATGCCGTGTCTGCCTCCCACGAGCTAGGCGTGGATCAAAAGGCGCCCGTGGGAATCTATGGCTACTCCCAGGGTGGCTCCGCAGCCGCTGCAGCTGCTGAGCGTGCAGGTGTCTACGCCCCGGAGCTCAACGTCGCCGCTTCTGCCGCCGGCGGCCCGCCGTCCGACCTCGCAAACGTCCTCGACCAGATTGATGGCACGACCCTGACCGCCGCGATTGCGCTGGCAATCAACTCTGTCCTGGATAAAGATCCGGGGCTGCGCCGCGTCCTCGAAGAAGAAATCAGTCCCGAGGGCAAGAACCTGCTGGACAACGTGGGCAACTACTGCGCGGGCGGCTTGGGTTTCCATCACTCATTTGAGACCACTGACCAGTACACCACCAGCGGTGAGTCACTCAGCGAGATGATTAAGCGCTACGAGCCGGTGCAGAAAGAACTCGCACGCCAGCGCGTCGGCAACTTCGTCCCAAATGCCCCGGTGTACCTCTACTCGGGTGAGCACGACGACATCATCCCCATCAACCAGGTCCGCAAGCTACGCGATGCCTGGCTGAATCTCGGGTTCACCGACCTGGAGTACGTCGAAAACACGACTTCACCACTATTGCCCAAGACAGGCCTAAACCATATCGTTCCCATGCTCGCGGAACTGACTAATGCCACCGATTTCCTCTGGTCCCACTTCCCAGATCAGCCGGCGGAGCAGTCGCTGGAACTCTAGCAATAGACGCTGCAGTAGAGTGATGGAGAAATCCACTGCCATGCCGCTGACGAGAAGCTCGGTGAAAATCCGCACGGTCGCGCCACTGTCACAGTCAGACCTCGTCATCGGTTAGAAGGCAGACTCCCGCCGACCGGGGACGCGTTGCTCCCCAGGAAGTGAATGACTACACCGTGATTCTGCTGCTGTCGACCTCGGATACCGACCTTCTGTCCGCCCGCGCGGCCGCTCAGGCCAACCCGGAGGTGTCCTACCGTTGGGCAAACCCGGCGCGTCTGCTCGACGATGATTTGCCCACGCTTGCCGACGGCGCCGATGTCGTCATCATCCGACTTCTCGGTGGCCGCCGCGCCTGGGAATCCGGCATCGACTACTTTGTGAACTCCGGTATTCCCACCGTCCTCGTCTCGGGTGAGCAGGCGCCCGATGCCGAACTCACCGAGTACTCGACGGTTCCCGCAAACGTCACCACGCAAACGCACATCTACCTGGCGGAAGGCGGCGCGAAAAACCTCGCACAGCTGCACAATTTCCTGTCGGACACGCTGCTTCTGACCGGTCTTGGCTTTGAAGAGCCCACTCGCATGCCGGCCTGGGGTTTCCTGGAGCGCGACTCCAAGGTGGCCACGGAAGATTCGCGTGGCACCGTCGGCATTATCTATTACCGCGCCCAACACCTGGCTGGAAATACGCACTACATTGAGGCGCTCGCTGACGCAGTCGAGGCTCGCGGCTACGTCGCCAAGCCCATCTTCGCCGCGTCCCTGCGCACCGCCAGCGATGAACTGTTAGCAGAGATGGCATCCTGCGACGCGCTTATCACCACGGTGCTCGCCGCTGGTGGCAACCGCCCGGCACTCGCACAGGCCGGTCAGGACGACGACGGCTGGGATGTCGCCGCACTCGCAGACCTCAACATCCCCATCATCCAGGGGTTGGCTCTGACATCCTCCAAGGCGGCATGGGAAGACAACGACGAGGGTCTGTCACCGCTGGACGTCGCAACACAGGTCGCCGTCCCCGAATTCGACGGCCGCATCATCTCGGTCGCGTTCTCGTTTAAGGAAATCGACTCCGACGAGCTCATTTCCTACGTCCCTGACCTTGAGCGCTGCGACCGCCTCGCCGGCATCGCTACCCGCTACGCCGCACTTCGCCACATCGACAACGCTGACAAGCGCATCGCCGTCATGCTCTCTGCGTACCCGACCAAGCACGCCCGCATCGGCAACGCCGTCGGCCTGGACACACCAGCATCCACGTTAGAGGTGCTGCACGCGCTTGCCGACGCCGGATACAACCTCGGCGACACCACCAAAATCCCCGGATACGCCACCGCCGAGGACGGCGCCGATGAACCAGATGCGTTCATGCACGCCATCATCGATGCCGGCGGCCAGGACCCGGATTGGCTGACCGAGGAAGTTATGGAGGCAGCCGAGCTCCGCCTGCCCGCTGCGACCTACGAGAAGTTCTTCGCTACCTTGCCGGAGGAACTCCGCTCCGACATGCAGGACAAGTGGGGTGCCGCGCCGGGCACTCTGTACGTCCACCCGGATACCCAGGACATCTATATTGCGGGCCTGACCTTCGGCAATGTCGTGGTCATGGTGCAGCCACCGCGCGGTTTCGGTGACAACCCGGTGGGTATCTACCACGATCCAGACCTACCGCCGACGCATCACTACCTGGCTTGCTACCGCTTCCTGTCGCTGCCGCAGTCGGAGGGCGGTTTCGGCGCCGATGCCGTGGTTCACATGGGCAAGCACGGCAACCTGGAGTGGCTGCCGGGCAAGACCGTCGGTCTTTCCGCCTCCTGTGGCCCGGATGCTGCCATCGGTGAGCTGCCGATGATTTACCCCTTCCTGGTCAACGACCCGGGCGAGGGCACACAGGCCAAGCGTCGTGCTCACGCCACGCTTGTCGACCACCTCATTCCGCCGATGGCCCGCGCCGAATCTTACGGCGACATCACCCGTCTGGAGCAGCTTCTCGACGAGCACCAGAACATCTCCGCCATGGACCCAGCCAAGCTGCCGGCTATCCGTCAGGAGATTTGGACGCTGCTGACCGCCGCGAAGATGGACCGCGACCTCGGTTGGGACGAGCGTCCGGACGAGGAGGTCTTCGATGACATGCTTATGCATGTCGACGGCTGGCTCTGCGAGATTAAGGACGTCGCCATCCGCGGTGGCCTCCACGTACTCAGCCAGGCACCGGAAGACGAGTCCCTGATTGGCACTGTGACCACCATGCTGCGTGCCCGCCAGCTGTGGGGCGGCAAGCAGACGCTGCCGGGCCTGCGTGAAGCTCTCGGCCTGGCCGAGGACGGCACCGACGAGCGCCACACTGTGGACTCCATCGATGCACTGGCTACGGCGTTGGTAACCGCCGTGGTGAAGAATCCTGACCAACCAGTGGCACAGATCGCGGCTGATGTTCTCGGCTCCGAGGAATTTGCCGATATCGCGGCACCGAACGGCATCGATCAGGTTGTCGAGCTGCTGCAGTTCACCCGCGACGAAATTCTCCCGCGCCTGGCCGCTACCAGCGAGGAGATTCCGCGCATTCTTTCGGCCTTGGACGGCGAGTTCGTTCCGGCTGGCCCCTCCGGCTCGCCGTTGCGCGGTCTGGTCAACGTACTGCCGACTGCCCGCAACTTCTACTCGGTCGACCCCAAGGCGGTGCCGTCGCGCCTGGCTTGGGAAACCGGTGTCAACCTCGCCGATGGCCTGATCGAGCGCTACCGCGCCGACCACGGCGAGTATCCCAAGTCGGTTGGCCTGTCGGTGTGGGGCACTTCCGCCATGCGTACTTCTGGTGATGACATCGCCGAGGTGCTCGCGCTGATTGGTGTGCATCCGGTGTGGGATGACGCATCTCGCCGTATCGTCGGCCTTGAGCCAATTCCGCTGGAGGAACTGGGGCGTCCGCGCATTGACGTGACCGTCCGCATTTCCGGTTTCTTCCGTGATGCGTTTCCGCATGTTATTGACCTTTTGGATGATGCGTTTCAGCTCGTCGTCAAGCTTGATGAATCCGATGAGGACAACTACGTGCGCGCACATGCGAAGGCCGACCAGCAGGAGCGTCCGCGCCGTATCTTCGGTTCCAAGCCGGGCACCTATGGAGCTGGTTTGCTGCAGCTGATCGATTCCGGTTCCTGGCGCGATGACGCGGATCTGGCGAAGGTTTACACGACCTGGGGCGGCTACGCCTATGGTCGCGGCGTCGATGGGGAAGAGGCTGCTGACGATATGAAGACGGCCTACCGCCGTATTCAGGTTGCCGCGAAGAATGCCGATACCCGTGAGCACGACATCGCCGACTCCGATGACTACTTCCAGTTCCACGGCGGTATGATCGCCACGGTCCGTGCGCTGACGGGTTCCGCTCCAGAGGCGTATGTGGGCGATTCCACGCGCCCGGACGCCGTGCGCACCCGCACCCTGCACGAGGAAACGCGACGTGTCTTCCGAGCCCGCGTAGTCAACCCACGCTGGATGCAAGCCATGCGTAACCACGGCTACAAGGGTGCCTTCGAAATGGCTGCAACGGTCGATTACCTCTTCGGCTACGACGCGACGGCACAGGTCATGGATGACTGGATGTACGAAACGCTTACCGACGAGTACGTTGCGAACCCGGAAAACCGCGAGTTCTTTGAACAGTCGAATCCGTGGGCTCTGCACGATATTTCCGAGCGCCTGATGGAGGCCGCCGAGCGCGGTATGTGGGAAAACCCCGACCAGGAACGCATGGATCTGTTGCGCCAGACCTACCTGGATACAGAGGGCGACTTGGAGGAGCGAGCTGACCGGTAGGCGAGCGCTAGTCGTCATCTAACTTGCCGCTACAGCCGGCTAGATGACGACAAGAGAACCGGCCGATAGCCCTAACCACTTGCTCATCTAGTGGCGGTTACACTGGGGAACTATGAGCAAGTGGTTCACAATTATTTACCTCATTGTCGAGATTGCGGCCTTTATCGCACTCGGTGAATGGATTGGCTACGGCTGGACCGTCCTATTGGTTTTGGGCCTGTTCATTGTGGGGTTGGTCTTCGCCGCTATCGAGTTCAAGCGCATCTACCAGAAGTTGCTGCTGGATACTTCTCGTACTCTTACCGAGTACGGACAGAAGCATCCGGAGGAGGCAATCAAGCGCTCGGCAAAGGGCGCGGGACACTTTGTGGCCGACTCGGCAATTCTATTGGTTGGCTCGTGGCTGATTGCCCTGCCGGGCGTCGTCACCACCGTTGTTGGTTTCCTCATGGTGCTACCGCCGACTCGCTGGCTGATTCGTAAGAGCGGATCGGTGGCGCTGCTCAACGGACTCCGCAACTTCAGTGACCGCAGCATGATGGTGGTCTCTCAGTACGGCATGAACCCAGGTACTCCAGGAGCTGGCGCTGGTGCTGGCGGCTTTTCGGGGTTCCCTGGATTCTCTGGTGGTTTCCCGGGCGCGGATGGCAAGAGCTTCCCACAGGATAAAATCGTGCCACCGGCGCCGGACAACGCCTGGGATGATGACCAGGACGACAGCGACAAGCGCTAACTCGAATACTCGCGGACGTAGAGAGTTCTTTTATACAAGTGCACACTAACCGTCAAGCGCGCTCCAGCGAGCACGGGGACTTTGCTCCGAAAGACGCTTCGAAAGACACTCCGGAGAATCCGAGTCGCTGGCAGGCGCGCTTTCGCGCGCTTACCCCACTAAAGCAGCGCCTCCTTCTCGCCTTCATTGCAATCCTCGCTGGTGGATTGCAATTCTTAAGCTACGCACCCCTGAGCTGGTGGTGGACCGCCTGGGTCGACCTCGCCCTGCTCATTTTTGCCTTCTTCTGCGCAGCCGATTGGAAATCCAGCGTAGTGGGGGGCTTCAGCTGGGCAACAGCGACGGCGCTTTTCTCACTGCCGTGGATCGGCTCCTTCGTCGGTATTGGCCCCTACGTGGCGCTCTCAATTGTGCTGGGTCTCCTCACAATTCCGGCGGCGCTTGCGATGTGGCTGATTGCCCAATCCAGTTTCCCCCTCGCGCTGAAGCTCCCTGGCATGGCCGCTGCGCTCGTGGCAGGGGAGACGCTGCTGGCCCGCTGGCCTTTCGGAGGCTTCCCCTGGCTCCGCGTTGCCTGGGGGCAAGTCGACGGCCCGCTGTCCCCAGCAGTGGCAATCGGCAGCACTGCATTGGTCACTTTCCTCGCTGCTTGCGTTGGTGCGGGACTGGTCGCGCTCACGCTACGTTCCTACGCAACCTCCGCTGCGCTTTTGGTGGGGGCGTTAATCGTCGGCTGGGCTCTTCCTGCGTGGACCCAACCACTGCCTGAACCTACGGCCGCTGACAACGCCCGTGTCGCGGTTATCCAGGGCAATGTTCCTCGCCTCGGTTTAGAGTTCAATGCCCAGCGCCGCGCAGTACTGCAAAACCACGCCGATGCCACCAATGAACTGGCACGACGTGTCCACCAAGGTAAGGAACAGCAGCCGGACATCGTCATCTGGCCTGAAAACTCCTCCGATGTCAGCCCGTTTACGGATGGGGAAGCGGCACGCATTATCGAAAATGCCGCGATGAATATTGGCGCCCCCATCGTGGTCGGCACCTTTACCTACACCAACGGGGTGCAAAACACCATGGTGGTCTGGGACCCAAAGACCGGCCCCGGCGACCAGCACGAGAAAATCTATCTCCAGCCCTTCGGCGAGACCATGCCATTCCGCGAACTACTCCGTCACTTTTCCGACATGGTCGCTCACGCTGGAGACATGACCCCGGGCAACGGCGATGCTGTGGTCACAACACCTGGCACCGATGGTTTAAAAAAGGTCAACCTGGGCGTGGCCACCTGCTACGAAGTGGTTTTCGACGGGGCCTTCCGCAACGCGGTCAACCACGGCGCAACTATGCTTGCCACACCTACGAATAACGCCACCTTCGGTTTCACCGATATGACCTATCAGCAGCTGGCCATGAGCCGCATGCGAGCCATGGAGTTCCAACGCTCCACGGCTGTCGCCGCAACCAGCGGTGTGAGCGCTATTGTGGATGCGCACGGAGACGTCGTAAAGCAGAGCAAAATCTTCGAGCAGAAGGTACTCACCGAGACTTTGCCGCAGTACTCCCACCTGACTTTTGCAGCCCGCTTCGGGACGTGGATTGAAGGTCTACTGACTGCATTCGGTATTCTTTGTGTGGTTGGTGCCGTCCTGCGTCGCCGTGGCGGAGATGCCAGGGCAGGCGCAGATGAAGTTGATGGCCGGGATACTGAGCAGAACATGCACTAAGGAGAATCACGAGTGACTGCCCTAAATGAGTCGACGCTGGTTGTCATTCCCACTTTCAACGAGCGGGAAAACCTGCCGGGCGTGATCGCACGCTTGCGCGCAGCGGAGCCGAGCGTCGACATTTTGGTTGTCGATGACTCTTCACCAGACGGCACCGGTGAGCTCGCCGATGAAATCGCTGCCGCTGACAAGGCGGACAACAACGGGAAAGAGCACATCTACGTCCTGCACCGCGAGGGCAAGGGCGGTCTCTGGGGTGCGTACCGCGCGGGCTTCGCTTGGGGTCTCGAGCGCGACTACGAGGTTCTCTGCGAGATGGATGCCGACGGCTCCCACGCACCAGAGCAGTTCTATCTGCTGCTGGAGAAGCTCGAGGACGGTGCCGATGTCGTCATCGGCTCCCGCTACATTCCGGGAGGCAAGACCGTCAACTGGCCAATGAGCCGTCAGGTTCTCTCCCGCGGCGGCAACCTCTACATCTCGCTGGCGCTCGGCGCAGGCATCTCGGATATCACCGCTGGCTACCGTGCTTATCGACGGGAAGTTCTCGAGACCCTCGACCTCGAGAACATTGGCAAGGCTGCGTATCTGTTCCAGACCGAGCTCGCCTTTGAGGCTGTGCAGGCGGGCTTCCTGGTGGAAGAGGTTCCAATCACCTTTACTGAGCGCGAGTACGGCGAGTCCAAGATGGATGGCAGCTTTGTGAAGCAGTCTCTGCTGCAGGTCACCAAGTGGGGATTCAAGCACCGCTCGCAACAGGTAAAAAACCTGGGGTCGGAGATTGGTCGCCTGGCTGGTCACGAGTTTAAGCAACGATTCCGCAAGTAGGGCAACCCTAAAAATTGCAACCACAAAAATTGCGGGCTGCACGTATGAATACGGGCTGCATGTACGAATGCAGGCTGCATGTATGACTGCAGGCTGCAAATGTGAAACTGACTTAGTTTATGACAGTTTCAGGCCATTTTTCAGGCCATTTTTGTCATAAACGCAGTCAGTAACTCGGTTCGGCCCGCCGCAGCCAGGCACAAAACAAAAACGGGCCCGAATAAGGAGAAAAACCTTATCCGGACCCGAATTTCAGTGTTTGATTGACGGCTACAAAGCTCTAAAGCTCGAACCTAACCAGCTCAAACCTTAAGCGTTCTTCTCTGCCTCTTCGGCTTCCTTCTGAGCCTTCAGCAGGCGAGCGGCGTTACGACGACGCTTGCGCAGCAAGTCAACGCGCTCATCCAGCAGCACGTCGAGCTCCTCAATGGAGCGGCGCTCACGGAGCATGTCCCAGTGAGTCCTCGGCGGCTTCACCGGCTTAGCTTCAGTGCCTTCGCCTTCAACCAGCTCACCAATCTGGCCATTCTTGCACAGCCATTCACCTGGAATTTCCGCGTCATCCGCGAATGGGACCTCGAAGATCTCACCGGATTCAGTGCGGTAGCGGACCATCATTCGCGGCGCGAGGTCATGATCGCGATCGGTCTCATACGAAACGGCGCCCATGCGACTGCCACGAAGAACTCGATCTGCCATGTGGAACGTGCCCCCTTTGGTAGAAATACTAGATCACACATTATAACGCCTTAGTCAGCATTCATGCCATAATTGACTTCTGTGTCAGATCAAAAGCCGAGCACAACTATCGCCAATTGCCAGTGGTGTGGCCGCGAAATGGAGGTCGCGATCCGCGGTCGCCGGCGCAAATTCTGCAGCCAAGCCTGCCGGCAGCGCGCGTATGAAAAACACACCGGCGTAGCAAAAGGCGCCTCCAGGCCGATTGCCGAACGAATCAATTCGGATCTCACGCTGAAGACCACCGATGCCACGAGCAGGTCGGCGGGCGATGACGTCGTAAAGCGAATAGGGGACGGGCTCTTCGAAGTACGTTGTCTCGCCGAAGACTTGCGCACCGCGCTTGACGACGACATGGAGACTTCCGTCCTACAGGAGATTACGCAGGAATTGATTATGAAAACGCGTGAGGTGGAACGGTTTATCCCATAGCGGATTAAAAGGATAGGATGAGCACTATGAATTCTGGTGTCCGTAAATCAATTATTACTTTGATAGCCGTTGCAGTTGTTGCGCTCGCAATTGTTATTGTGGGACCAGTTTTGTATCGCGTTTTCACGCATGAAGGGGTGCGTACTGGGGATTTCGAGGCTAACGAGCTGCCTGCAGCAACGACTGACGCGAATGGCACCTGGAAGATTGTCGGTGGCGATAACTCACAGAACACCTCCGTTGGCTTTACTTTTAACGAGGTGCTGCCAGGCAGTAGGCGGACGACGTCCGGTTCCACCCACGAAGTCACTGGCGAGCTGAAGGTTGCTAACAACAATCTTGAGGACGCATCCGTTGTTGTTGACATGGCAACTCTGACTAGCGATATTGAACGTCGTGACATCAATGTCCGCAACAATATTTTCAGCGTTGAGCAGTACCCAGAAGCTAAGTTTGAGCTTGCAGAGCCGCTCGATATTTCAAGCATTCCAGATAACGGCCAATGGGCAAATATCGAGATTCCGGGACGCCTGACTATTCGCGGTGTCACCAATGATGTCACCGTGCCAATGAAGGTCGCTCGCACCGAAAACCTGGTTTTGCTGTCGGGCACCTTGCCAATCAACCGCCTGGATTACAACGTGCGCCTGCCACAGTTTGTAGCTGCATCCATCGAGGAGAACGGCGAACTCAATCTACGCATTGTCGCGGAGAAGCAGGACACGTAGGTTTCGGCTAGCAGGCACGGCCATCTAAAGATTGATCGCACGAGAACGAATCTAAAAGAGGCTTCTAGCCAGCGAAAATATGCCCCGTTTCGTCACTGTGACGCAATAAAGCCATTTAGTCACACACCACAGAAGTCCCGCCAAAAACAATTTTGATAGGCCAGTTGGGAGCCGCAACAATATGAACACCTACGAAGCAATGTTGCTCGCACGAAAGGTGCGAATGGTGCTACTGATTATCTTCATTGCATTCGTGGCCTACAAGGGCGTGTGGTGGCTCGTGGCTGTTGGCATATTCCTGATTGGCATGACGCTGTGGCAGAACAAGCGACTGCGGGAAGAGATTGCCGTCCGCAACGCGGATGAGCTTGCAGCAGACACCAAGACCAATGAACAATAAGCCCGACAGCATGGATCAAGCGCCCAGGTAGAACGCGGCGGCGGAAAACGTGACAGCCCTAGAAATTCAGAAACCCCCAGGGCTGGCCACTGTCAATATTTGTCCGATAATATACATTATGACATTTTGGCCTTAGGGGCTTACTCTCCCCTTTACCGCCGATGCGCCATTGTCGTCAGGCCTAACCAGCCAGCCAGTCAGTCAGACTGTCCTGCCAACCCGCACCGCCATGCCCACTCAGCAAAGAATTGATTTTCGCTACACGGCTATTCAGGAATGTTTTGTAAGATTCCCTCATGCCTGATTTCTCAGACACATCCAGTAGCTCCGACAGACCCGATACGTCAGACACGTCAGATAGAGCTGACTCGTCCGACGACCCTGAGCCTCGAGCCAAGGTAAACGGGCTCTCTGTAGCCGCAGTAAGCGCAATAA
Source organism: Corynebacterium sp. HMSC074C11 (assembly GCF_001809455.1). Classification (NCBI taxonomy): domain Bacteria; kingdom Bacillati; phylum Actinomycetota; class Actinomycetes; order Mycobacteriales; family Corynebacteriaceae; genus Corynebacterium; species Corynebacterium sp. HMSC074C11. The sequence continues at coordinate 46,205 of NZ_KV797729.1, read as the reverse complement.
CCGTAGCAACCGCAACATCCTCAGCGAACGCAGCAAACACTCCAGGTGATGCCGTGTGATTGTATCCGCGCTCATTGTATTCGCAGCTTTTCTTTTTCTCGTTTTCGCCAACGCAGTTTTCGTTGCTGTCGAGTTTTCCTACCTCACGGTTAACAGAAACGACGTCAAGAAGGCCGCAGACTCCGGCTCAAAGTCCGCATATTTAGTAGACCGTGCTCTATCACGCACCTCTACTAACCTCTCCGGCGCACAGCTGGGAATTACGGTCACCAGCCTCGTCGCTGGTTTCCTTACCGGACCTTCCCTCGGCGTGCTCCTCGAAGCCGCTTTTGGTGGCACTAGCGTCTCTCCCGCCACCGTCACTGCAATCAGCGCTACGGGCGCTTTCATTATCGCAACCTTCACTCAAATGGTCTTTGGTGAACTCGTTCCCAAAAACTGGGCCATCGCCGAGCCCACGAAAGTCGCAAACCTCGTGGTCAGGCCGCAAAATGCCTTCATGTTCGCATTCGGCTGGCTGGTCTGGCTGCTCAACAGCGCGGCTAATTGGGTACTAAAACGGCTCGGCTTCTCCCCTGAGGAAGAGGTTGCCAGTGCCAGAACCGCGGAGGAACTCCGTGCCGTCGTCACGCGCTCTAGCGATGAAGGAAAGATTAACCCGCAGACCGCCGAGTTGGTGGCGCGATCGATTGAGTTCGGCGAGCGCACTGCGGCTGATGTGATGACGCCACGCACGCAGATTATCTTTATCGAAGATCAAAGCGTCGCAGAGATGCTGACAGTCGTCGCAGATTCTGGACATGCACGCTTCCCCGTCGTTGGCAATAGCGTCGACGACATTCGCGGCGTGGTGCACTACACCGACCTGCTCAGCGTGCCACACGCACAACGCTTGACGACGTCAGCTGCGAGCCTGGCCAAAGATGTGCTCGTGGTGAACGACTCGACCACGCTTGATCCGCTGATGCGTCAATTGCGTGAGGATGCATACCAGTTCGCGGTTGTCGTCGATGAGTACGGTGGCACGGACGGTATTGTGACGTTGGAGGATCTCGTCGAGGAAATCGTTGGTGAAATTGACGACGAACAGGACGATCGTTCGTTGCTCTACAGCCGGATTAGCCCCAATACGGTAATTGTTTCCGGTCTCATGCGCCCGGATGAGCTGGGAGAGATTCTGAATCTGGTTCTACCGGAGGGCGAAGAATCCGACACGATTGGCGGCTTCATCACCGAGCGCTTAGATCGCATGCCGCGCTTCGGCGACACCGTCACGGTCGAAGCCACCGACCATGAAAACCTCGATGACGAGAACTTGCCTACCACCGCTGAAGTCGCCTTCCGAGTAGAGCGCATGGCGCGTCACCGCGTTGGCCGTATTCGTGTCCAGGTGGACCGCGTCGGCAACAAGGTCGCGCATACGGATGAAGGCGCTCATCAGGACGGCACCAGTCACAACCACGTCGAGCACAACAGCGAACAGGAGGGCTAAAACATGCCACTACTTACTCTTATTTTGCTGTTAGCCCTCAATGCCTGGTTTGTCGCCGCTGAATTTGCGATGGTCTCGGCTCGCCGCGACCAAATTGAACCGGATGCCGTCAGCGGCTCTACCAGCGCAAAGTACGCGCTGCGCGGTATCGAAAACGTGTCAGTCTCCCTGGCGGCAACACAGCTTGGCATTACCGCCTGTTCCCTGCTCATCGGTGCCGTCGGTGAGCCTGCGATTGCACACTTCTTCGAGCCCTACATGACAGCACTTGGACTCCCCGCGCGCACCGCCCACGTGGTTGCGCTGGTGTTGGCGCTGCTGATCGTCACTTTCTTACACATGGTTGTCGGCGAAATGGTGCCGAAGAACATCGCTATTGCGGCCCCCAGCCCGACAGCGAAGTTCGTGGCTATTCCGCTGTATGTGATTGCGCGGCTACTCAATCCGGTTATCTGGGCGATGAATACGACCTCGAACATCGTGGTTCGTAAGGTTCTTCGCGCCACGCCAAAGGACGAGGTCGATTCCTCTTTCACCGCTAGTCAGGTGCAGGATTTCGTCGCCGAGTCCGGGCGTCAGGGGCTTCTCGACAATGACGAGCTGGCTTTACTCCACAAGGCCCTCGGCTTCGAGCAACTCACGGCCGCCGACGTCACGATGCAACCTGACACGCTCGTCACCGTTGCGCCAGACGCCACCGTCGCTGACATCGAAGCGCTCAGTGCCCGCACGCGATTTTCCCGCTTTCCCATCACTGATACCGACGGCAGTTTCATCGGCTACATTCACGTCAAGGATTTGCTCTCGCTTGACGACGGTCACCGCGACCAGATCTTCCCGCAGAATCTGATTCGCACCTTCGCAAGCGTCAGCCCGAACGCCAAGCTCCAATCGGTCATGCGGCTTATGCAGCGCGAACAGGCTCACTTCGCCTTGGTGACGGAGGAGAATAGTACTTCGGAGAACTCTGTCAGCGGAATCGTTGCACTGGAGGACGTACTAGAAGAGCTCGTCGGCGAAGTCCGCCAGGCAACTGCCTAGCGAGTGCGCCGACGAGCTCCGTCGATTCCAGCTGGTTACTTGCTGCTGCGAGCTAGTTAGCTAATTACTTCAGCGCAGCCAGTGCGGAGTCGTAGTCCGGTTCCGTGGTGATCTCATCGACCAGCTGGTTGTAAATAACCTTGCCCTCTTCGTCAGTGATGACTACGGCACGAGCAAGCAGACCAGCGAGCGGGCCATCCTGCTGGACAACACCGAATGCTTCGCCGAAACCGTGGCGGAAATCCGAGGCAACCTCAACGTTGTCCAGGCCTTCTGCAGCGCAGAAGCGGCCGAGAGCGAACGGCAGGTCACGCGAAACATTAACCACGACGGTGTTGTCCAGCCCAGCAGCGTCCTCGTTGAAGTGACGCACCGAAGCTGCACAAACACCAGTGTCTACCGACGGGAAGATGTTGTAGACGACCTTCTTACCAGCGAAGGTCTCATTGGTGACCTCACCGAGGTCGCCACCGGTGAGGGTAAACTCCGGAGCCTTGTTGCCCACCTCGGGCAGGTCGCCGGAAAGCTGAACTGGGTTGGACTGAAATGCGGTTTGTGTCATAGCGCCCTTTTTACCGCCTTTCGTCGGGATCCTCCAGGCTGTTTTCTGGAAATCAGTAGAATCGTGACAGAAATGAAATTCCGGGCCGCAGTATCTTGAGTAATCTTGCGTATCTTGCGGTCCGGGCCACGCTACTCAGCGGGCCCCACGTTTAAACTCCGAGGAAAGGCAGCCATGAGTTTGATTACCGCAATTGTGTCCATCGATGTCGAAGCTGACAAGATTCCGGAGGCCGCCGAGACCATCGTCGAGATCGACGGCGTGACTGAGGTCTACTCCGTTACTGGCGACTGGGACCTGGTCGTCGTGGTGCGCGCAACTAACCACGATGATTTGGCGGAAATCATTCCAAACCTCATCAGCAAGGTCGACGGCGTCATTCGCACTCAGACTCAGCTGGCTTTCCGCACCTACTCTCAGCACGATCTGGAAAGTGCATTCTCCATCGGGCTGGAGTAGTCGCGGATTCTTCCACCGAACCGTGCGGTATGCGGTAGCTACTTAACCACTTCCGCCATCGCGCGGCCTGCCTGGCGGCCACTGAAAATACAGCCGCCCAGGAATGTACCTTCCAGTGCGTTGTTGCCGTGGACGCCGCCGCCACCGAAGCCAGAGGCCTCGCCTGCGGCGTAGAGCCCCTCAAAGGGAGTTCCGTCGGGGTGCACGCACTGACCGTCGAGGGTCGTCTCAATGCCGCCGAGCGTTTTGCGGGTCAGCATGCGCAGACGAATAGCAATCAGCGGGCCGTTCTTCGGATCCAAAATCGGTGATGGCGGCACAGAGCGGATGATTTTGTCCCCGAGGAAGTTCCGAGCCACGTTGACGTAATTGACCTGGTAGTCCTTGGAGAAGGGATTGCCGGTCTGCATGTCGCGCTGACGGATCTGCTCCTCAAGCTTCTCCAGGTCAATCTTCGGCGCTGCAGCTCCGGATTCGCTGCCCGAACCAGACTCTGCGCCCGAGCTCGCTTCCACGATCTCGTTCATCCCCTCGACCAGCTTCGGCAGATTGTCGGCAACCACCCAGTCTTCGCCGTTATCCATAAACGCCTGAATGGGCGCGGCGACACCAGAGGTCACCTTGCCAATCAGCTTCTTAATCTCCTTGTCCGTCAGATCCGGATTTTGTTCTGAGCCAGAGAAGATAAACTCCTTGGCCACGATGTTCTTATTCAGCACAAACCAGGAGTAGGAATGTCCGGTAGCCAGAATGTGCTTCATCGTGCCGACAGTATCCGCGCCCGGAATATACGGCGCAGGCAGGCGGTTTCCCTCTGCGTCGAACCACATGGCCGACGGTCCCGGGATGATACGGATACCGTGGTTCGGCCACACCGGATTCCAGTTCTTCATGCCCTCGGTGTAATGCCACATGCGGTCACGGTTGACGAGGTTTGCGCCGGCTTGCTCTGCAATCTCAATGCCACGGCCGTCAACATGCTCTGGCACACCGCAAACCATGTCCTTCGGCATCTCGCCCAGGCGCTCGGTCGGCCAGCACTTACGCACGGCTTCCAGGTTGCCACCGACACCGCCCGTCGCAATGCACACGGCCGACCCGTGGATCTCAAAGTCTTCCCCTGTTTCCTCGCGTGACGACGCCACTCCTCGCTCTAAAGATTCACAGGGAACCAGAATCTTGCCACGCACGCCGACGGCGCGGCCATCTTCTACAATCACCTCATCAACGCGGTGGCGATGGCAGTATTCCACCAGCCCCTTCTTCGCAGCTTCAGCGACCGGCTCTGCGAAAACGCGGACAATCTCGGGGCCTGTGCCCCAGGTCAAGTGGAATCGGGGTACCGAGTTACCGTGACCGTCGGCACGCCCTTCACCGCGCTCAGCCCACCCGACGACAGGCAGGAACTTCACGCCGAGATTGCGGAGGTAGTCGCGCTTCTCCCCCGCCGCGAAGTTCAGGTAGGCCTTGGCCCACTTGCGCCCCCAGTTGTCTTCCTCGCGGTCGAACTGCGCGGAGTTGAACCAGTCAGCTTCAGCGAGCTCGCGGTTGTCCTTGACTCCTAGGCGGCGCTGCTCTGGCGAGTCGACGAGAAAGATTCCTCCCAACGACCAGAAAGCCTGTCCGCCAAGGTTGTTGGCATTCTCCTGATCGACAAGGATGACCTTCTTACCTGCCTGCGTGGCCTCATACGTCGCGACCAATCCGGCAAGTCCGGCGCCGACGACAACAATGTCTGCAGTACGTGTGGTGCTCTGTGCGTTCATAGTTTCGTTTTTAGACCCTAAACACCGCCTTTGAGGTGGTTTTGCCTAAAAACGTGATTTATTTTTGCAGGCTCTATTTATCTAGCGAATTTCCAGCGCGTCCGGAGCTGCCCGCTGCTAGTGAGGCCTGCGTGGCGCATGCACGAGTTCGACCTGCACGAGCGTGACTTTCTCTGCACGCACGAGCGCTTCAAACAGCGACAGGTAGTAATTCCACATCCTCCGGAACACTCTGTCGTAGCCGATACCAGCGGCTTCACGCGCATGAGCTGCAAAGAAATCGCGCTGGAGCTGCAAGGTCGTCGCGAAGTGCGAAGGAATGTATTCCTCCGCCGCGATGCGCAGACCGGTTTCCCGGTCAACCATCTTGCGCAGCTCTTCCATGGTGAAAAGTTGCAGCTGTGGCCACACGTAAGCGCGTACGAGGTCCAAGCTACGCTCGGAGAGCGCGTCGAATTTGTCCGTAGCTACCACCATTTGGACGACGATGGTGCCGCGATCGACAAGCAGACGCTCGGCGCTCTTCAGCCAGCGCAGCGCACCTGCACGACCGAAGGTCTCCAGACGCCCGACGTTGATAACCGCCTCGAAGTCAGACTCGAATTCGCGTGGCGACGGAATGTTGCGATCCATCTGGATTACATCTACCGCGCCGCGCAATCCAGCCTTTTCCACCCGTTCCAGCACCGTGTCGGTGTGGTCATCTGAGACGGTAATAACCTCCGCACCCGCTACCCTTTCTGCAGCTCGAAGTGCAATTTCTCCGCCTGCCGACGGCCATTCGGCTACACGGTCGCCAGCCCGCACTCGAGCGAGATCGAGCATGTGCTCAATATTGCGCACCTGGGCATGCAGAAAATCAGCACGTGCGACGGATTTTGGGGCATCGACATAAGTCACGTCAACTGACCAGTGCGAGGGAACCCCACCCTTGCCCGCACCGCGGGCATAGTTGGGAATCTGTTCACGCGACGAGGTTCGCACTCCGGAGGCGAACAGGCCAGAACCCCCCATCAGCAATTCGCCGGAATAAAGCTCCAGCAATGAGGTCGGCAACTCTCCCGCCATATCTGGCCCATCGAGACGCGGGCGTGAACGCGCGACTTTCATCAGACCACGTGCCAGCGGCCCCGACGAGGCAATATCAAACTCGGCGCTGAGCAGTCGGCTGAGAAGCTCTGGCAAGTCATCACTGGACCACTCGCCCGCGAGATAGGACTCCCCCAATCCGAGCCATTCTGAATCAGCTAGTCGAGAATAGAAAACAGGATCAATGACGCTGAAAACGACTGGACGCAATGTGACGGAATCATCGGGAGATTCACTGTCACTGCGGGAACTGGCGCCACCGACACCGTCGATAGCCAAATCGGCGTCACTCGTCGACCGAGTAATGAAGGACTCCCCGACAAACTCGCCGGATTCAACCAGTTCAATGCCGTTGTTCTGGCAGAGCCGCTCGAATGAGCGCTCCATTACGTCAGCACGTTTCGCTAAGAAACGCCCCTCTGGAATACGCGCAACCCGAGGCCATCGCTCTGCGTCAATTGCCTGCCGGCTTGCCGAATTCACCCTGCCCGAACCTCCTAACAATCGCGCCGCATAAAGGTACGAATAACGAACTGAGTTTGCTCTCGAATCCTACCGCGCAGGGACCCAGAATAGGCGGTGGCGCACCGAGAGGATTACTATTGTGGCTTGCCGGCTAAAAGCCGAATCAAAACTTCGAGAACTTTAAAGTCTGTGAGGAGAAAATACATGACCGAGACTCCGTACCGCCCGCACTCCGGACGTCCGCACGTGGTCGTCATCGGTTCGGGTTTCGGTGGCTTGTTCGCGGCGAAGAAGTTGCAGGACGCCGAGGTCGACGTCACTCTCATCGACCGCACTAACCACCACCTGTTCCAGCCGCTGCTCTACCAGGTAGCAACGGGCATCCTTTCCTCGGGCGAAATCGCACCGTCTACTCGCACCATCTTCGACGGTGTTCAGAACGTTCGTGTTGTCAAGGGCGATGTCACCGACATCGATGTCGAAAAACAGGTCGTGACTTCCGAACTGGGTCACCAGACTTCCAAGTGGGAATACGACCACCTCCTGGTCGCCGCTGGCGCTGGCCAGTCCTACTTCGGCAATGATCACTTTGCCGAGTTTGCTCCGGGTATGAAGAACATCGACGATGCACTCGAGATTCGCGCTCGTATCATTGGCGCATTCGAGCGCGCCGAGCTGACCGACGATCCGGCCGAGCGCGAGCGTCTGCTGACCTTCGTGGTCGTCGGTGCTGGCCCGACCGGCGTTGAGCTTGCTGGTCAGCTGGCCGAGCTGGCTAACCGCACTCTCGCATCGTCTTACCGCAGCTACAACCCGCACGCTGCACGTGTCGTGTTGCTCGACGGCGCACCGCAGGTTCTGCCGCCGTTCGGCAAGCGTCTGGGCCGTAAGGCTCAGAAGTCCTTGGAGAAGATGGGTGTCATCGTCAAGCTGGGCGCGATGGTCACTGACGTCAATGAAGAGGGCGTCACCTACAAGAACATGAAGGATGAAACCGAGGAGTTCATCCCGTCGTTCTGCAAGATTTGGTCCGCCGGCGTGTCCGCTTCCCCGCTGGGTAAGATGATTGCCGAGCAGACCGGCGCCGAGACCGACCGCGCTGGCCGCGTCGTTGTCAACGAGGACATGACAGCTGGTGACTGCAAGAACGTTTACGTCGTGGGCGACATGTCCAACCGCGAGAACCTGCCGGGTGTTGCTCAGGTTGCTATTCAGGGTGGCGAGTATGTCGCTGAGAACATTGCTGCCGAGGCAGACGGCCGCGATGTCGCGGAGCGCCAGCCGTTCGAGTACTTCGACAAGGGCTCCATGGCAACCGTCTCCCGCTTCTCTGCAGTGGCGAAGATGGGCAAGGTTGAGGTCTCCGGCTTCATCGGCTGGGTCCTGTGGCTGGCTGTCCACCTGATGTTCCTGGTGGGCTTCCGCAACCGTCTCGTCTCCTGCGTCAGCTGGGGTCTGAATGTTCTGGACCGCAACCGTTGGCAGATGGTTTCCACCCGCCAGCAGATGTACGCACGCAATGCAATCAATCGCCTGGCCGAGCTCAACAAGGACAAGGCTGAGCAGGATCTGCCTCTGGAAGTTCGCGACACCCGCCGCGAGCACCGCGCAAATAAGAACAAGTAGTTAACTTGCAGGTGGCTAGGTTAGAAAACAGCTAACCAAGGTTAACCACCTGCGAGTTCCCTATCTGGCCCGTTACCACCTATGACGATTTGCTACAGCGGCTTGTCAAGTACCGCAATTCGTAGGTTGGTGCGGGCCAGCAGTTTTTCATCTGCCTTGCGGGTGTGCTCAATGCGCCACAGTTGCATGGTGCGCCCCAGGTACTCCGGCTCCGCAGTAGTGACAATTACCTCGCCGGCCCGGGCGGAGCGGTAAAAATCGGTGTTGTTGTTCACACCGACGACCGGCTTCTTCGCACCGCAGGCAACGAAACCAGCAATAGAGCCAGCAGTCTCACCTAGCGAGCAGTAAACACCGCCATTGGCTAGGCCCCACGGTTGCAGGTGGTCGGGCCCGACTGCGAGCTCCATCTGAATTCGCTCCGGCCCGACATGGACAAACTTCGTGCCCAGCAGCGTATCTAGACCGCCGATTCCGTTATCGCCCAAGGTGCTGTTAAAAACAGCCAGCTCCTCATCGCTCAAGGCTTCCTGGCTAGCCTTCGTCACCAGTGTCATATACTTGCGCAGCCCCTTCCTCTTCGCCTGCTCGGCGGCGGAATCTGCAGAGTTAGAGTCCTGTGAACTGCCATTATTCGCAATAGTCTCGTCAGCCATGCCAAACATTGTGCCAGCACACGCCATCACTTGTGGCAGTTTTAACGTTAAAACCAGTAACAAATTCTGAGTCCCAGATACAACGAACCCTGGCCAGGCTTTAAGATGGTGGGCATGACCGATAACAATGAACTCGCACAAATTGGTGTCGTCGGGCTCGCCGTCATGGGCTCGAATATCGCGCGCAACTTCGCCCACAAGGGACACACAGTTGCCGTGTACAACCGCAGCCCGGAGAAAACTCGCACCCTCATCGCTGAACACGGTGATGAAGGCTCATTCATCCCGTCCGAGACCATCGAAGAGTTCGTCGCTTCGCTGGAGCGCCCGCGTCGCGCTCTGATTATGGTTCAGGCAGGTGCCGCTACTGATGCGGTCATCGATCAGCTTGCCGACGTGATGGAGCCCGGCGACATCATCATTGATGGCGGTAACTCTCTTTACACGGACACCATCCGTCGTGAGAAGGCTATTCGCGCCCGTGGCCTGCACTACGTTGGCACTGGTATTTCCGGTGGTGAGGAAGGCGCTCTGACCGGCCCATCCATTATGCCGGGTGGCACGAAGGAGTCCTACGAGTCCCTCGGCCCGCTGCTGGAGTCCATCTCCGCTCACGTTGATGGCGTTCCGTGCTGTACACACATTTCCTCCGATGGCGCTGGCCACTTCGTGAAGATGGTCCACAACGGCATCGAGTACGCGGATATGCAGGTCATCGGCGAGGCCTACCACCTGCTGCGCGAGGCCGCTGGCCTCACCCCTGCAGAGATTGCAGATATCTTCCGCGAGTGGAACAAGGGCGACCTGGACTCCTACTTGGTTGAGATCACCGCTGAGGTTCTCTCCCAGGTCGATGAGAAGACAGGCAAGCCGCTGGTGGATGTCATCGTGGATGCCGCTGGTCAGAAGGGCACCGGGCGTTGGACGGTCAAGGCCGCTTTGGACTTGGGCATTCCGGTAACTGGTATTGGCGAGGCCGTGTTCGCTCGCGCCCTGTCGTCTTCCCTTGCTCAGCGTGAGGCTGCACGCAACCTGCCGTCAGGAAGCCTGGCTAAGGCGCCCGAGGATCGCGATGCTTTTGTGGAACGCGTCCGTAAGGCTCTCTACGCTTCCAAGATCATTGCCTACTCGCAGGGCTTTGATGAGATTAACGCTGGCGCCAAGGAGTACGGCTGGGAAATTGACCGCGGTGCGCTGGCAACCATCTGGCGTGGTGGCTGCATCATTCGCGCTCAGTTCCTGAACCGCATCAAGGAAGCGTACGACCGCGATCCGGAGCTGCCGGCGCTGGTACTCGACGAGTACTTCCGTGACCAGGTCACCGAGTGCCTCGACGCCTGGCGCGATGTTGTTGTCACTGCAGCACAAATGGGTATCCCGGCTCCGGTGTTCTCCTCCTCGCTGGCTTACTATGACGGCCTGCGTGCAGAGCGCCTGCCGGCAGCGCTGGTTCAGGGGCAGCGTGACTACTTCGGTGCACACACTTACAAGCGCGTTGACCGCGAGGGCGCTTTCCACACCCTCTGGTCTGGCGACCGCTCCGAGGTTGAAGCATAGTGTTGAAGTCTGTCGCTTCACACTCTTGAAGTTAAAAGGGGTCTGAGATGCCATTTCCATTGAAGGCGAAGCCTGATTTTGTGCCACGAGTTCTTTCCATCGCCGGCACAGACCCAACCGGTGGGGCTGGACTGCATGCCGATTTAAAGTCAATTGCTGCCGCCGGTGGTTATGGCATGGGCGTGGTCACCGCTTTGGTATCTCAGAACACCGTGGGCGTTCGTGCCGTCCACACCCCACCTGTTGACTTCCTCGTCGAGCAGCTGGCTGCTGTGACTGAGGATGTCACCATCGACGCGGTGAAGATTGGCATGTTGGGGTCACGCGAACTCACGCAGGCCGTCACCAGCTGGGTTCAGGAGACCAAGCCAGCCGTGGTTGTTCTCGATCCGGTTATGGTCGCTACCTCCGGCGACCGTCTGCTTGACGAAGATGCCATGGATGCAATGCGGGACTTGGTCGCGGAAGCCACCGTCATCACGCCGAATGTTCCCGAACTGGCGTTGCTTGCCGACGCCCCGGAGGCCAGCGACTTCACTGAGCTGATTGAGCAGGCGCTGGAGTTCGCGGGCAAGAACGATGTCATCGTGATTGCAAAAGCTGGTCACTTAAGTGATGAGGAAGCCGGAAATGCCGTGGCATCCCCCGATGGCCAGGTTTTCTTCAGCTCTTCTCCCCGCATTCACACTGAGAACACCCATGGCACGGGTTGTTCGCTGTCCGCTGCTCTCGCCACACGGATTGGTGGGGGCTCTGCGATTAATGATGCCCTGCGCTGGACTACGCGCTGGCTCAGCGAGTCCATTCGTTTCGCGGATAACCTCAACGTCGGCCAGGGGCACGGCCCCATTGACCACGGCCACAGGGCTCGTCGCCTGGAAAAGGTCGCGCTTCGGCGAATGCAACCAGTACATCTGAACTCCAGTTTTTCCCCAGGAGCCATCGAAGGCACTGACACTGCGCAATCGCCAAAAGAGTTGGAATCTTTCTTCGGGCACTCACTCCAGATTGCTCCGGCGGGCCCCTTTACTTCCCAGCTGTGGCGGGACATCGAGGACATCGTTGCCGAGATTGGCGGAATGTTCAGCGTCCCCACGATGCTCCGCGGCGACCTTTCCTCGGAAGAAACCAACTTCTTCGTAGCGCAAGAGGCCTGGTACTTGCACCAAGTTTTCCCAGTCCTGTCGCATCTGGCAACGAAAGCACCCTGCCCAAAGGAACAGGTTCTGTGGTCATCGGTCGCGCAGGAAGCCCTGGTGCGTGCGTTGGAATTGAGCAATAACACGCTGGAAGAGGCTTCTTCGGCGCTCGAGGACATCGAGCCGACAACCATCACGCAGCTTTTGCTGGACGTGCATTCTTCCTGTAGCGCTTTCAATCCATATCGGGTCGCCGTAACCAGTATCGTCGCCGAAATGTGGGTTACAGCCGAGCTGACTCTGCAAGGAAAATCGCTGGTTGATGGGGATTCCACGATTGCGGACTGGGTGGAGGTGTATTCCGACCCCGAGTATGTTGACAGTGTTCAGCAGGCTCTCGAGGTCCTTGAAGAGAATATGTCCACGGCCAGCGATGCGGAGCTCAAATCTATCCGCAATATCTTCCGTCGAGCTGCTGTTCTTGAGCACGAGGCCTACGCGCAACCGGGGCGCGGTTGGTAAATCTCATGGGACGGTGGTTTCCAGTTCACCGGACGTGCCTATTGCATGGCAGTCCGGGGATAGCGGTATCCTAACAAGCATGCCCCCTCCTGCTGAGTCCAGTGATTTCAGACAGTTGGGCACGCCGGAAGCAATTGTGAGTATTCTGCGTGCCCAGCACATAACTTCGCCCACCGCCGTGCAGGTGGCGACTTTGCCAGATGCTTTCGCTGGCAAGGACGTTCTTGCACAGGCCCCCACAGGCTCGGGCAAAACGCTCGCATTCGGCATTCCGCTGGTCACGTTACTCAATAACGCCTCTCCAGCGCTTCCCCGTTACCCGCGCGCGCTTATTATTTCGCCGACGCGGGAACTTGCAGATCAAATTGCTGATGTCCTCGCTGACATCGGCGCCGCTGCAGGTCTGCGTGTCTTGAGCTTGGTCGGCGGTGACTCCGTGGCCAAGCAGCAGACTCTGCTCGCAGCACCAGTCGATATCGCTGTGGTCACACCGGGTCGCGCACACGATTTGCGCCGCCGCGGTCTACTCAATCTTGAGCAGGTTCTTACCGTTGTCGTAGACGAAGCGGACATGCTCTCTGACATGGGCTTTCTGCCCGATGTTCTGGGCCTAGTCCGTGCGTGTCCGAAGTCGGCACAGCGCATGGTCTTTTCCGCCACGATTAACGACGACGCCGCGGGGCTTATCCGCGATCGTCGCGCAAGTAGCACCGAAGTTGCGAAACACAAGGTCACTGCATCCCGGCTGACCATGCGCAATATGCGGCATCTGTTACTTCGGGTAGAGGACAACACTGAGGCAGACGAAGTGGTCGCCTGGATTGCCTCCCGCAAGGATCAGTGCGTCATCTTCGCCAACTCTAAGGCGCGTGTCGTGCAGCTGGCTAAGTTTTTACAGTTCTACGACATCAAGTTAGGTTTCCTCCACGGCGATCGCGGCCAGGCAACTCGTCGCACAGTCCTCAAGGCCTTTGCCGACGGTGAAATCAATGTCCTCGTCACCACGGATGTGGCCGCTCGGGGCATTGATATCGATGCTCTTGACTTGGTTGTGCACGCGGATCCGCCAAGGGATTCCGCGACGTACATTCACCGCTCGGGTCGCACGGCGCGTGCAGGTGCTTCCGGCACGGTAGCGATGATTGTGCGTGACCGCCAGGTTGATCAGGCCCGTGAGCTGCTGGCAGGAGCCGGCGTTGAAGCTGAAGAGCTGCGCGCAGCTCCGGGGCTGCCGCGATTTGTCAAGGAACTGGGCGCACGCCGTCCGCGCCGGGCTCGTCAAGATCAGAGCCAATCGGCAGGCGGTGCTAGTGGTTCCGGGTACCGCGGGCGCGGCGGCCCGTCGGCAAGCGGAAAGAATCGTGCTGGCGGTCGCGTACACCGCCCCAAGCGAGGGAAAAAGAAGAAGAGATAATCAGTGGATATTGTTCTCAATATTGTCGCGGTTGTCGGCTTTATCGCGCTAACCGCTGGCACCGGCCTCTTTGTGGCGTTTGAATTCGCGCTGACGGGACTGGAGCGTTCTACGATTGACGCCGACCGCGCCCGTTCAGCGGATGCACCTGCTGAGGCCGTTCACAATGCACATAATCGACTGTCCTTCCACCTCTCCGGTGCACAGCTGGGCATTACGTTGACGACGCTGGCAACTGGTTTCCTCGCGGAACCGGTACTGGCGCAGTACTTCACGCCGATGCTGCATTGGATGGGGCTCAGCGAGTCTGCAGCGGGACCGACCGCACTGATTCTTGCGCTCATTGTGGCCACGATGTTGTCAATGGTCTACGGCGAGTTGGTGCCGAAGAACGTCGCGATTACAGAGCCGCTGGCTTCGGCGCGCGTTACGGCTCGTCCGGTGATGGCGTTTAACTGGGTGTTCCGCTACTTCATCCAGTCGCTGAATGCCTCGGCGAACTGGCTGGTGCGCAAGCTCGGCATTGAACCGGCGGATGAGCTGGCTTCGGCGCGTTCCCCGCAGGAGCTGGAAGCACTGGTGCGCAATTCTGCGGAGCAGGGTGCATTGGATGAGTCGAAGGCTGCTGTGCTCGAGTCGTCGTTACGCTTTGGCGAAACTACTGCGGAGGACCTGATGACGCCGCGGTCGACGATTACTTCTCTCGATGTCGATGACACGGCGCTGGATCTGCTGGCTGTCGCCATCGAATCAGGACATTCCCGCTTCCCCATTACTGACGGGGACCTCGATGCCACTGTCGGTGTTGTCCACGTCAAGGACGCATTCGCGGTGCCTGCGGCGAAGCGCTCAACTACCACCATGCGGGAGGTTGCACGGCCAGTGCCCACGCTGCCGCAGTCGCTGGACGGCGATGCCGTACTGGAGGCCGTGCGTTCGGCTGGTTCGCAGATTGCGCTGGTCGCGGACGAGTATGGCGGCATCGCCGGCATTGTCACCATCGAGGACGTCGTCGAGGAAATTCTCGGCGAGGTCTGGGATGAGTACGACGACAAGGAGTCCGAGCAGGAAGTCAAGCGCGCAATTGAAGGCTGGAATTGCTCCGGCCTTGTGCGTACCGACGAACTTCCGACCAAGGTCGGATACTTCGCCCCGGAGGGCAGCTTCGAAACCCTCGGTGGCCTGATTATGTTTGCGCTCGGTCGCATCCCAGAGGTCGGTGATGTCGTCCTGCTGCCAGAGACCGAACGCGACTTCATGGACGAATTCGAATCGGGTATCGCCGGACGCTGGTACGCCCGCATTCTGGAGATGGATGACCGCCGCGTGGATCGTGCCATTTTGATTCCTGTGACCAACGAGCGCGCTAAGGAGATGTTCAACCTATGAGTGACTGGTTTGGAATCCTCCTGACCTTCGTCTTGTTGTTGGTCAACGCGTTTTTCGTGGGCGCGGAGTTCTCACTTATTGCTGCTCGCCGTGACCGTTTGGAAGCGCTGCTGGCTCAGGGAAAGAAGCGCGCTCGCACAGTTATCAATGCTTCTGAGCACCTGTCGATGATGCTCGCCGCCGCACAGCTGGGCATCACCATTGCCTCGCTGCTGCTGGGTAAGGTCTCTGAACCGGCGCTGGCACATCTGCTGGAAGCTCCTTTCCACGCCATGGGTATTCCGGAATCACTGCTACACCCGCTGAGCTTTGCCATCGCGTTGATGCTGGTGTCAGTGCTGCACATCATGCTCGGCGAAATGGTTCCAAAAAACATTTCCCTAGCCGGCCCAGAGACAGTGGCCATGCTGCTTATTCCGGTTCACATGGTTTTCTACCGCCTGACCAAACCGCTGTTGCTGCTGTTTAACTGGTTGGCTCGCCATACACTGAGGCTGTTCGGCATTGAGCAGCGCGATGAGCTTGACACCACTGTTGATTCCACTGAGTTGGCATCGATGATTGCGGAGTCTCGTCAAGAGGGGCTCCTTGACAGCGAGGAGCACGTCCGACTTCGTCGCACGCTGGCCTCGGCCACGCGCACCATTGAGGAGGTGCTAATTCCGCACGAGCAGATTCGGCGCCTCCCCACTGCACCGACTGTGGGCGACCTAGAGACGGCGGTCACCGAAACTGGCTTCTCCCGGTTCCCCGTCGCTGCGGCCAACAATGAACCCAACGAGTACCGTGGCTACGTTCACGTCAAGGATGTCCTCGACCGCGTCATGGACCCTGCCTCCGGACCGGAGACAGCCATCCCTGATGACGAGATTCGCCCGATGATCGAGATTCCGATCGATGCCACGCTGGATGAGGGATTGCGCATCATGCGCCGCTACAGCGCCCACATGGCAGTGGCTGTACGCGCTCGCATGCCAAAGCCGCACCTGCGCGCAAGCGCCCCGGCAAGTATCGCCCCGAAGACCGGTGCTTTCTCCGGCGCGGAGCAGATCGGCATCGTGGCTCTGGAGGACCTCATCGAAGAGCAGGTCGGTGTCGTGCGTGACTGGACCCACGAGGTCTCCCCGCGTCGCAGCGGTGCACCAAAGCAGTACCCAATCGTGAACCAGCCCCGAATCCGGCCGGGCACCACGCAGGGACACCAGCAGTGACATCTACGCCCGATTCGTCTTTCGACTGGCGTGAAGCCAAAGCAAGGCATATCGCCCGCGTCGATGCCCTGACCCGCGATCACCTGTCCCGTCGCAGTCGTGGCCAGCGCCACCCGGTGTGGGACTTCATCTTCGAGTACTACCCCGTCAAGCCCGGTCAACTCCGCCGCTGGTCACCGGGCATCGGCGTAGATCTTCCCGGTGCGACAGCCAAGGACATCAGTCACCTGAAGTTTTTTACCCTCGACATGGATGACGCTACCGACAGTCCTGCTAGCAAGGAGCCCACCGATACCGCCTCGGGGACGGCACGCATGGATGTTTCGGCGTACGTCGATAAGCGAGGTAAGACGGTGGCGTACATCGGCAATCTGTTGCGTTCGACGCGCGCGAATCCAGCGCACTTTGACTGCTTCGGCCTGCATGAATGGGCGATGGTGTATCGCCAGCCCGAGCATCGTCACCCGGAGCCACTGCGGCTTGGTCAGGCAGGCACGGACGAGGTCGTCGAGGCCCACACAGTGCGGTGTACGCACTTCGACGCCTTCCGCTTCTTTACGCCCGACGCCGTCCCGCTCAACGAGTTTGCGCCGACGCGCGAGACACAGCCGCACTGTGAGCAGATGGGCTGTCTGCACGCCAACATGGACTTGTATAAATGGGCGACCAAGCTCGGCGAGGCGGTCCCCGGCGACCTGTGGCTGGATACTTTCGAGCTCGCGTGCAGTGCCCGTGAGTTGGATATGCGCGCCGCTCCCTACGATCTGCGGGATTGGGGCTTTGCTCCCATTCGCATCGAGACTCCCGAGGGCAAGGCCGAGTACGTCCGCCGCCAGCGTGAGCTCAGCGCGCGTGCCGACGTCCTGCGCGGGCGTTTGCTGCAAGTAGTAGATGTCGCATTGTCCACGCAGTAGAGTTGGCAGGAGTTACGTGCGCGTTTGTGCTTTACGACGAGGTCTGCTGCGAGTCGACAGCGCCGAGCACACTCAGCATAGAAAGGGCTAAAACGACATGGGACGACACGCCTCGGGTGAGAACAACTATCGAGTGGCTAAGGGGCCTTTTATTGCCGTCTTGGTCGTCATTGTTCTGGTGGCTGCGGTTTTTGCCTGGGTTAATCTGCGCAAGAGCAACGATTCGTCGATTGATGCGGATCGTGCACGGTGTACCAAGGGTGATCTGACACTGGTGGTGACCGCTGACCCTGCTGCGGTGGGCTCGGCACAGAAACTCGTGCAGGACTATGGCGAGTCAAATCCCGTGGTGAGGGACTTCTGCGTGCGGCCACAGATTACTGTGGCCGGCTCGCAGGAGGTTGTGAACGCCTTGGCTGATGCTGACGGTGCTGAAGCTGGTGAGGGGGCTCCGGAGGACCCCGCTGCGGATGATTCTGCAGCTGACGAGGCCAGCGCCGGAATTATGACGCCGGGAGTCTGGATTCCCGCCGATATCTCCTTCGTGGATCAAGCGAAGAATTCAGACAAGGTCAAGGTCAACAACCCCAAGACGTGGTTGCCACCGATTGCCAGTGGCGTGGCCTTCACAACCAATCGTGCTGACCAGCTGAACAACGCCACCTGGGAAGAGCTTGCGGGATTGCGCGTGGCCGCCCCCGGTGGCTCCGATGCTGCACTGTCTGCCGTGATCAGTGCTCGACTTGGCGGCCCGGATCTCGCTCACGAACGCGCGGACTTGGGTGAGGTCTACACCTCCAATACTCTGCTGACCATGCTCAGCCAGAATGTCGCCGAATTCGACGGTGTGGCCGCAACCCAGCCCATGCTGCAGATGGCCGGCGAGGGGCTGAAGCTGGTCTCCCCTGCGGATGCACCCCAGCTGCACGCGCCAGTTGTCACCTTTGGCTCCGGCGGCAAGATCGACGAGAACACGGCTCGCGCGGCCGAGGACTTCCGTAACTTCGCCGCAGATCACGGCGCCGACGGCGAAGCTGCTGAGAGTACTTTCAGCCCTAAAGTAGCGGAGAACTTTGGAGTGCTCTCGCAGATCCAGACAGATTCCTTTGCGCTGCCGCCAGCACTGGAGCAGCCGGATGCGCAACAGCCCGCAACTGCGGTAGGCTCGGCGCTCCTACTCGCTGACACCTCCGATGGCGTCGATGTCGGGCCGCTATCCGCTGCTCTGACCGGCGCTATCGATGCCGCACCTGGTGGCCGCTACGGCCTGTGGACATTCGCCCCCGAGGTGAACCGTCTCGCGGAACTTCCAGCCCCCGATGACGAGGCCAACAATGGCGCAGACGCCGTAAAGAGCTCGCTGGCCGAACTTCCGGCCGGTGGTGAGGCGCAGTTCTGGCCAGCGCTTATCGATGCCTACCAGGCCGCCCGCGACACCTACTCCCCTGACAAGCCGAACCGGCTCGTCGTGCTCACCTCGGGGCGCGATGCCTCGGGCGCCGATGCCGCCGAGTCCGTCGAGCGAATCAAGGAACTCATTAGCCCGGACCGCCCGGTAACGATTGAGGTCATCGTGCTTCCCGACGGGGACAGCTCCATCCCTGAACTGCAGGAAGTGGCGAATATGACCACTGGTTCTCTGCGCATTGCGGCTGACTATGGCGATGGCCTGGCCTCTCAGTTGGCTGCGGCAATCGGTACCGAGTAACCAGCAAAAAACCGCCTCCATCTGGCCCAACCTCGGGAGAGGAAAACGGAACCAGTTGTGGAAGGCAGTTTTCGTTTAGTTTTGTTTCGCTTCTTTGAGCGGCGGCCGTAGCAGCAACGCCACTATCTAGCCGTATCGCTGGCTGTTAGGAGATGCGGCGGCGACGGCGCTCAGCCAACTCGTCGATGCCAGTACCTGGATTTTCCTGAGTACCGTCGATACGCTCGGATGGGAAGGAGGCGATGGTGCCAGTCAGTTCCTTCATAATGCCCGGGACAGCAATGCCGAACACTCCCTGGCCACCGTTGAGCAGGTCAATGACTTCTTCATTGGAGCGACACTGGTAGACGGTGCGACCGTCGGAAACCAGCGTGATGGTAGCCAGGTCATCGACACCGAGGTCGCGCAGGCGGTCGACAGCCAGGCGGATGTTCTGCAGGGAAATACCGGTGTCCAGCAGGCCGCGAACAATCTTCAAAACGAGGATGTCGCGGAAGGAGTACAGACGCTGGGTGCCCGAGCCCTTGGCGGTACGAATCGAAGGCTCAACCAGCTTGGTGCGCGCCCAGTAGTCCAGCTGACGGTAAGAAATGCCCGCTACCTGACATGCGATGGGGACGCGGTAGCCAACTTGCTCGTCCGGTCCCATGTCGAACAGGGATTCCTGGACCGCGCGTGGCTCTTGCGAGTCCGACGCACGGAGCTCATTGTCGCCAAAGAGCGAACCGCTGTTGTCGTCGACCATATAAATTCTCCCGAGGTAGTTTCACTGCCGTTATTTATCTTTCGCCAAGGTTAATCGGCTGTCAATACATCACAGGACGACACGCCGAATCTCTAAACCTAAAGTTAAGGTTTAGAGTTTGGAGTCGCAGTTTCCCCAGCTCAAGCACAGCCCGGGAGAAAAACCCCAGGAAGGGGTGAAACTATAACTTAAGAAAAGTTACCCCTTTTATGGGGTCATTCAGCGACGTGCCGGAGGAAATACGCGCCACAACTACATCAAAAGTTGTCAGGTGTTCACTCCAGTCACACTGCTAACGGTCGCTATCGGAAGCCGAGTCGGCGCCACCGTCGGCTTCACCATCGGACTCCCTACCCTCCGCATCACCATACGGCTCGGCAAAGTAGTCAGCATCAATACTGTCGAGAAATTCAGCAAACTCCGACACCGACGCCTCGACAGAGTCGGTCTCCGTGTCGTCGGTAAGCGAACCGCCATTGGTAGCGACAAGACGCGCCGACACCGACATGGCATCGAGCACATCGCGTGCAACATATAGCGGCACCTCAAGCTCGCTGGCGATAAGGATTAGGTCGGAGGGGCGCATGTCAATCTCTGCGCCGCCTTCAAGCACCAGGCTGGCGATGAAAACGCCCTCGTGCACGCCCGTAATCTGACCACGCAGGGCGCTCTGCCCCACCATGTCCAGCGTATCGACAAAGACGTCATGCATGCCCGGACGACGCTGCGTAGCGCCGGTCTCGCAGGCGGAGTACTCCGTCGCCGTCGCCAAATCAATCCAGATCGGGATAATCCGGTTAGTCTCTTCGGCATGCAGGAGCAGCACCGGATCATCCTCAGGAGGGTGCGCCATCCAGTCTAGAAACTTGACTTCTACGAGTTTTTCGTCCATAACAGCGATAATTGTAGCGAGCCGCTATTCACGCGGGACTACTGACTACTTCCCCAGATCTTTGTTGACCTGGCGCTTGACTAAAGTGCCGTGCAGCGTGACCATCAGCGCGGTCATCTCACGACCCATTTCCACAGCCTTCTGCTTGCCACTAGCCGCACGCGACTTACTCAGCGGACTAGCTGCCAGCGACACCAAATCAGCCTCACGGGTCGCAGCGGTACGCACAGTTTTGAGGTGGCGGGCATCCAGACCGAACTCAGACAGCTTGACTGCCGTCTCGGTGATGAGCAGGTCATCGCCGTCGAACATGTTCAGCGTGTCCGGAGTAATCAAGCCGACGCGGACCAGCTCAGTGATGAACTTCTCGCTAGCGCCGGTGCGCTCTGCCAGCTCCGCCTGCGTCAGCGAGACCACTGCAGCTTCGCGGAACTGATCCGCCGTCACCAGTGGAGTAACCGAAGCCAGACCGTCGCCGCCAGCGTTGCCCGCATCAATTTCGTCGAGCTGCTCTTTAATAACCTTCAGCGGCAAGTAGTTATCGCGCTGAACGGTCAGAATGTAGCGCAGGCGGTCAATGTCCGCCTGGCTGTAGCGACGATAGCCCGAGGAACTACGCGACGGGCACAGCAGCCCTTCCGACTCGAGAAAACGAATTTTGGACAGCGTTACATCAGGGAACTCAACCTTGACTTCCTTCAGCACAGCACCGATGGTCTTCTTCTTGCCCACCGAGCGTGCTTGCTTCGCAGTGCTTTCTGACGAAGCCGGCTGCGAAACCGCTGATTTGTGTACTGCTGCCACTGGTCTTTTCCGAGCCTTTACAAAAATAAGGGGGTTAATGCCGACAGACGTCGACACTAACCGATGTCGAATTAGTTACCGATAAGGAATACGAGGCGGAACTTACCGACCTGGACCTCGTCACCATTAGCCAGAACCGCGGAGTTCTTCGGCTCGCGGTTAACGTAGGTGCCGTTCAGCGATCCCACGTCGACAACCTCGTAGGAGTCACCGTTCTTGCGGAACTCTGCGTGGCGACGGGAAACAGTCACGTCATCGAGGAAAATGTCGCTTTCCGGGTGACGACCAGCGGTGGTGACTGCCTGATCGAGCAGGAAACGAGAACCCGCGTTTGGCCCCCGCTTGACGACCAAGAGTGCCGAGCCTGCCGGAAGTCCTTCAACACCGGAGACCGTGGAGTCCGTGTTAGAGCTGGACTCCATCTCCTTCAGCAAATCTGCACGGAAGACCGAGGTGGTCTCGACCGATGCCTCTGGCTGGCCGCTATTGCTAGTCATATCTTTCCCTCCGGGATAACCTTGGGCGATTTACTCGTTACTTTTTAGATAATAGCGCCCCAACCGCTTTCGTGTTGTTATCTAATCCCAACCATGTTGTGACGCAGCTCACCGAGAGGGTATGTACAACATGATTGATATGCGTAAATACCGACATCGGAGAGCTTTCTCCGTGGGTGTACCTAGGCCGGTCACTTGAGAAATATTTTCAAATTGTTACCAAACCTGTGGTTACGGCTTACCTAAACATCGCTGCAATTGAACCGACGACCGAGCCACCACCATTGCTCAATGGGTTGTCGTTGACCATGTACGTCCACGTCGAGCTCGGGCGGGCAAGTCCCGTGTCCTCCAGATGCGCGCCATCGCTATCGATTTCGGCCTCCTGGAAGGTCTGCACCGACTCGGTGACGGCATTGTTGACCAGGTTTTTAAAGGCACCGATGGCGGCGCGGTGGAACTCATCAATGGGGCTTTCCTTAGCCAGCGCGCGCAGGTGAATCGACTCCCGCAGATCGTCCAGATCCGCCAGGTGTTCCGACCATCCGAGATCCAGGTGGCTCAACATGATTTCCCGGGCAGCGTCCTCGGCGACGTCGCGCCCGGCTGCGGCTTCCACGTCTTTCGCCCGCGCCGATGCCAGCTTGGACAGTTCTTCCCAGGCAGCATTCGTAGTCAGCAGTTTCTCCCGGCGCTCATCCAGAATCTCGCGCTGGTCGCCGATGAGCTTGTTGTACTTCCACGTCGTCGCATGAATGGACAGCATGGTCGCCTCTGTCACTCGCTGTGCTCGGTCGATGAACTGGTATGCCCGCTTATCGCGGACGCGACCGTCGTCTTCAGGCAGCACGCTCAGTGTTTCGCCGGCAGCACCTTCGGAAATCACCGGGTCATCCAGGGAGACAAAGAACACCGACGAGCCCGGATCGCCCTGGCGTCCGGCGCGGCCACGCAACTGGTTATCCAGTCGGTCAGTGCGGTGCTTACCCAGACCAATGACGCATAGGCCACCGCGTTCGACTACGGCATCGCGGTTGGATTCGTCCGCCCCTCCGAGGCGGATGTCGGTACCGCGGCCGGCCATCTGGGTGGACACCGTGACGCGGCCAATATCGCCAGCATTGGCGATGACTTGGGCCTCCAGCTCGTCATTTTTCGCGTTCAGTACCGACGATTCGATGCCGCGCAGAACCAGCGCATCGGCCAGTCGTTCCGATTCCGCCACGTCACGGGTGCCTACGAGTATTGGTCGACCAGTGCCGTTGAGTTCCACGACCTCGTCGACAAGCGCGGCGAACGCGTCGTCGGTGGTGGCGTAGATGCGGTCGGGCTCGTCGTCACGGATGCATGGGACGTTGGGTTCAATGACAGAGACGTGGAGTCCGTAGAACTCGCGGAACTGGTCGCCCGCGGAGGTGGCGGTGCCGGTCATGCCGCAGGTGATGTCGTAGCGGCCGACGAGTTGCTGGATGGTCATGGAGTCTAGGATGCGACCGCCCTCCGAGACTTGCAGGCCCTCCTTGGCCTCTACCGCCGCCTGTAGACCGTCCGGCCAGCGCTGCAGTTCCGCCACGCGTCCCTTCGAGGCGTCGATGAGCTGTACCTTGCCGTCGCGCACGATGTAGTCGACATCGCGCTGCAGCAGCTCGTGGGCGTGCAGTGCGACGTTGACCTGAACCAGGGTGGTGCCGACGTGTTCGGCGTCGTACAGCGAGCTGATGCCGAGCAGCCGTTCGACGCGCGCAGCGCCAGTATCGGTAAGGAAGACATTGCGGCGGCCTTCGTCGACGGTGTAGTCATCGCCGAGCTGCAGGCGGCGCACCACGTCGGTAATCTGCCCGGTTGGCGCGGTGCCAGGTTCGTTGCCGGCGAGCACGAGCGGGACCAGCGCTTCATCGACCAACACTGAGTCGGCCTCGTCGATGATGGCGACATCAGCTGGCGACTGCACGCGGTCTTCAATGGTCGGCGCGCAGCGGTCGCGCAGGACGTCAAAGCCGAGTTCGTTGACGGCGGCGTAGACGATGTCTGCCGCATATGCTTTACGACGCTCCCCCGGACCATCCTGCGGCGAAATAGCCGCCACCGAGAGTCCAAGGAACCCGAACAGCGGTTGCATCCACTGCGCGTCGCGGCCTGCGAGGTAGTCGTTGACAGTCACGGAATGCACGCGGTGGCCACGCAGCGCGAACCCGGCTGCGGCCAGGGCGCCGGAGAGAGTCTTGCCCTCACCGGTGGCCATCTGGATAACGTCTCCCTCCATGAGCGCCAGCGCGCCTTGCAGCTGCACATCGAAGGGGCGCATGGATAGGGTGCGTTGGGAGACTTCGCGGAGCGCGGCTAAAAGCTCCGGTGCATCGGTGGCGTGTTGGCGGGCGAAGTCGGCGAGGTCGGAGTCGGAAAGCGCCTGTACCTGTGGCTCGAGCTCAGCAGCGCGCGCCACCAGCCCTACGCTGCGTTTTTGGTTGCGCCCCTGCTTGCCGCCGAGAGCCTTCCAAAACCAATTAAACCCAGCCATCTTCTACCCTTCCTGCGCACGTGTGGTTGTCGGCGCGTTCTGACTCACCAGAGTAATCAATCTGGACCGGCCTTCGGAGTATCAATCGCTGCCAGCGAATTTGCACCATATGTCTTTGGTCACATCTTGAGTTTGAAACAATGGAGTTAACACTTGTTACGAACACATTCTTGTGATCATTTTTCGGAAGGACTTGAAATCCCCTATGGCAATCGAATTCATCCCCACTGCTGACCTGGTTGACGAAATCGGCCCGGACGTGCGTTCCTGCGATACTCAGATGCGCAACCTCGGCGGTCGCCTGGAGTTCTGTGGCAAGATCTCCACGGTCAAGTGCTTCCAGGACAACGCGCTGCTGAAGAAGGTCCTCTCCGAGCCGTCTGAGGGCGGCGTGCTCGTCATCGACGGTGACGCTTCTGTCCACACTGCGCTGGTCGGTGACGTGATTGCGGGGCTCGGCAAGGACAATGGCTGGGCTGGCGTGATCGTCAACGGTGCAATCCGCGACTCTAAGCTGATTGGCGAGATGGACTTCGGCTGCAAGGCGCTTGGCACAAACCCGCGCAAGTCCACCAAGACCGGCGAGGGCGAGCGCGATGTCGTTGTCTCCTTCGGCGGCATTGACTTCGTTCCGGGCGAGACGCTCTACGCGGACTCTGACGGCATTGTCGTGCGCTAGTGCGATTGTGCGCTAGTGCGGTGCGATAGACGGCAAACAAACCGTAAGCAATAGCCGTAAACAAAAACCGCCGCCTCCCGGAATCTTCCAGAAGACGGCGGATATTTTGTCGGGCTGACCGGATTTGAACCGACGACCCCCTCACCCCCAGTGAGGTGCGCTACCAAACTGCGCTACAGCCCGTGTGCACGAAAGTGCAACGAGCTATAGGTTACATCATTGGTGTTTGCTGGCGGAAATCGCCCCTGACGCATGCCCCACCTATCGCATTACTGCAGGTAGATGGTCACAGGCGTGGATGTCTCTGCCATCTGCCCCTCCGGCGGATCAATCGAGGCAACCTTGCCCATAATCGCGGCCACAGAATTGGTCTGGTTGCCCTCTGCGTCGACGACGGTCACGTTCTGGTAGCCGTTGGTACGCAGCTCCACCTCGACGGATGCCGGGCTCTTGCCCACCACACCCTGCGGGATAGTTCCCCAACCGCTGCTGCGCTCACCGGGCCCCGGAATCGCTGGCGGCGACTCACGAAGTTGGTCCAGCTCCTGCTCGAGGCGCTCGCGGGTGTCATTAATCGTGCCCGACGGGTCCAAGCGATTGGTAGGGCTTGTCGTGGTTTCTTCCGGCGAGGTTGTCGTCGGCGTCGGGCTTGACGACGTCTCCTGCGTCGGCTCCGCAGTATTGTCGTTTTTGTCCTCGGTTCCGGAAGTAAAGGACAAAACCAGGGCTACCAGCGCGACTACGGCCACCATCGCGGCAATGGCCACGATGGCGACAGGCTTACCCCAGCCCTTCTTGGAGTCATCGTTACCGCGGTTGTCGCGGTTATTACCGCGGTTGTTGCCGTTGTTCGGGTCGACGTAACCGCCTGCGACACCTGCACCACCTGCAGCGTACTGCTGGGTCTGACCTGCCTGCTGGCTCGCCTGACCATAGCCGCGTTCTTCTTCTGAAAGCGGGGCCCAGTACTGGCCACTGCCCTGTGCGCCGCCGCCTTGCGCCCCGACACCGGCACCTCGCGGGTTATCAAATCGTGTTTCACCGCCACGCTGGAGGAATTGCGTCTCAGAGGAGTCGCCACCGAAGTATTCGGTCGGTTGCTCGCCCGCAAAGTCGGCATCTGGGTTGTACCCGCGATGTCCCTCGCCCCGCGGAATGTAGCGAGTCGCGGAGTCATCGCCGTATGAGCTTGAGGAATCGCGTCCGTAGCTGTTGTCTCGGCCGTCGTGCTGAGAGCCGTCACGGTTGTTGCCGCGCCTGACCATTGTCAGTTCTCCTTATCGCTAATTTCCTAAAACTCCAAAATGCCAACGAAAAGCCCAAAATGCAATTGCCTAAATCACATTTTGGGCTTTTCTCAGCTCAGTTCGAGCGACTAGCAGGGCTTAAAAGCACGTCCCAGCGGCGCTTCCTAGCAGCTTCCTACCGACGCTTCTTCTTTTCGCGGACACGCACCGCGATGCGCACTGGCGAGCCCTCGAATCCGAATTCTTCACGCAGCTTGCGCTCCAGGAAGCGACGGTAGCCGTGCTCCAGGAAGCCGGTTGTGAACAGCACAATCACCGGCGGGCGCGAGGACGCCTGGGTGGCAAACAGCACGCGCGGCTGTCGACCACCACGCAGCGGTGGCGGGTTCTGCTGCATAATCGCACGCAACCAAGTGTTCAAGCGACCAGTGGAGATGCGCTTATCCCACGACTCCACAGCCTCCAGCATGGCCGGCTCCAGCTTCTGCACAGCACGCCCGGTCTTGGCGGAGATATTCACCCGACGAGCCCACGGCACATGTGCCAGTTGCTCTTCAATCTCGCGCTCGAGCAGGTCGCGGCGGTCCTCATCCATGAGGTCCCACTTGTTGTAGGCCACCACAAGTGCGCGACCGGAGTCGAGAATCATGCGCAGCACGCGCTGATCTTGCTCGGTAATCTGCTCAGAGGCATCGACCAGGAAGATCACAACCTCGGCGTTATCAATCGTCGAACGAGTACGCAGCGAAGCGTAGAACTCGTGGCCCTTGGCGGTCTTGGTCTTCTTGCGGATACCCGCGGTATCCACGAAGCGCCACAGCGTGTCGTTCATCTGCACCAGCGAGTCCACCGGATCAACCGTAGTACCGGCCACGTCGCTGACTACTGCGCGATCTTCACCGGAGAGTTTGTTCAGCAGCGAGGACTTGCCCACATTCGGCTTGCCCACCAGCGCCACGCGACGCGGCCCGGTCGGCAGCGACTTCGCACGCGGCACCTCCGGGAAGGAGGCCACGACTTCGTCCATCACGTCGGCATTGCCACGACCGTGGAGGGCCGAGGTTGGGTGCGGCTCGCCGAGCCCGAGGGCCCAGAACTCCGCGACGTCGCCAAGCTGCGAATCCGACTCAAACTTGTTGGCGGCGAGAATAACCGGCTGCTCCGCGCGCTGCAGACGGCGGGCCATAACCTCTTCCGTGGCGGTGATGCCGACGGTGGTGTCGACGACCATGACAATCACATCGGCGGTCTCCATGGCGGTCTCCGCCTGACGAGCAATCGCCGCGTGCATGCCCTTGGCGTCCGGATCCCAGCCGCCGGTGTCCTGCACCCAGAAGCGACGTCCGCCCCATTCTCCCAGGTAGGAGATGCGGTCGCGGGTCACGCCCGGGAAGTCTTCGACAACTGCTTCACGACGGCCAATGAACCTGTTAACCATGGTGGACTTACCAACATTCGGTCGTCCCACAATGGCCACGGTCGGAAGGGCTTCTTCCTCCTCGTCGCTCACGCCAAGTGCTGCGAATGCGTTTTCCAGCTCTTCCCAGTCGGCGTCATCGTCAATCTGGCCGGTTTCGGCGCGCTCGATCGCTTCGGAGATAATCGTCTCGTGGTCGGCAATCGTGCGGTCGATGAACTCGTCTGCGCTGGTGTGGCTGCCTGCGGTGCCTGGCGCGTTTTCGGTCTCCACGTTTGCGACCAGGTGTCCGGCGGTGTCGTCCTCGGAGTCCTCGTAAGAGCCCTCGAACTCCTCGTTGTCGACATCGTCCCAGTCCATGGTGGACCCCGGGTAGCCGGCCTCAACGACATCGAGGACGTTTTCCACGACCTCTTCGATGTCCATCTCAGAGGTGTCCAAAATGAATGCGTCTTCGGCTGGCTTCAGCGGCGAGGTCGCACGGTTGCTGTCGAGTTCGTCGCGGCGGATGACGTCGGCAAGCACGGTGTCGAAGTCAGCCTGACGACCAGCAGCAATGTCCTGGTCGTAGCGGCGGCGGGCGCGCACCTCAGCGGAGGCGGTCATGAAGATTTTCGCCGGAACGTCCGGGAGCACCACCGTGCCGATGTCGCGGCCTTCCACCACGCAGCGCACCGCCGATGCGGCCAGCGAGCGCTGGAGCGCGACCAGGTTGGTACGCACGGCCGGAATCGCGGAGACAGCCGACACGTTGCGGGTAACCTCCGGGCCGCGGATCTCGCCGGAGACATCCTCGCCGTCGAGGAGGACAGCGGTGGAGTTCGGGTCATCGGAGACTTCCAGTGGCAGGGCGGCCGTCGCCTTGGCCACGGCTTCCTCGTCGGCCGGGTCGATGCCCTGGCGCAGTACCCACAGGGTGGCCACACGGTACATCGCGCCGGTATCCAGGTACTTTGCACCCAGCTCGGTTGCGACCATCCGGGAGACAGTCGACTTGCCAGTGCCGGAAGGGCCATCGATGGCAACCAACAGCATGTCGTCAGTGTTCTGCTCGCTCATGTGGGCTCCTTCAGCGCCTTGTTGTTCCACTCCGTGGTTTTCTTCGTTCTTCTTCACTAGTGCCATTTACAGCCCCACCGCGTTGTAGAGAGAGGTCAGCTCAGCGCGGTTGAGTGCGCGGAGAGCGCCCGGAGTCTGCTCGCCCAGCTGGACAGTGTGAATCTTAGTGCGCACCAGGCGCTCGACCGGGTAGCCCGCGGTCTTGAGCATCCGGCGCACGATGTGTTTGCGGCCCTCGTGCAGCTCGATGCGGACGATAGAGCGGCCCTGCCAAACGTCGATAATCTGCGCCATGTCCGCCTTGGCGATGCCATCATCGAGCTCAATGCCCTTTTCCAGCTCGCGCATGACCTTGGGGTCAACCTCGCCGACAACGGTGGCCATGTAGGTCTTGGTGACCTCGTAGCTTGGGTGCATCAGACGGTTGGCCAACTCACCATCGTTGGTGAGCAGCAGCAGCCCTTCGGTGGGCGCATCCAGACGACCAACGTGGAAGAGTCGCTGACCAGCGCTGATCTTCTCACCGATGATGTCGCCCACACACGGACGGCCCATGTCATCGTGCATGGTCGACTGCACACCACGCGGCTTGTTCAGGACGAAGTACTGCATGTCCTCATTGACGATGACGCGGGAACCATCGACGCGAATCACAGACGTGTTCGGGTCCACCCGTACGCCCTGTCGCGTCACAATCTTGCCGTCGACCTCGACGCGGCCTTCGTCGATAAGCTTTTCTGCCATGCGACGGGATGCCACACCTGCCTGTGCAAGCACCTTCTGCAGGCGCACGCCCTCACCTGCCTGGCTGTGAGCGCGCTTGCCCGAGCTACGACGGTCGGAGTCCACGTGCTGATGGCGCGCCGGGCGGGCGTTGGATACGTAGATGTCCTTCGCGTGGACGTTGGAGGTCTCCATCTTCGCGCCGCTGTCGCGACGGCTGCGATTGCGCTGGGCGTTAGTGGAGCCGTGTGCGCGGTTGGAGTGATTCTTACGGTTCTTGTGTGCCGGTGTGCCTTCTCGGCGAGCGGGTTTAGCCACTTGACCTACATCCTTTTCAAGCGTTGGAGATTGCTCTGTTTGTTAGAACTTCAGCGCCAGGCGACGCTGTTCTCTCCCCCGTGGGCCCAAAACGGCCGGTGGAAGCAGGTTAATAAAGAGATTTACAGAGAAAGCCTCGCGCCTTGTCGTCTAGTCACCTTAGCACGTTTCTCGCAAAACGCCAGCTTAACGACGTCCCGCGCGGCCTCTACTTCGAGGCGCCGCCAGAGCGCCCCTTAAAGCGCTGCGGCTCCCCTACAGCGCTGCGGCCCACTCTCGCACGCCCGGCAGCCACTGCGTAGCTTTCGCCACAAACTCCTGCCGCGCCAACGCGCCCGCTCCCGCCTGCACCGACCCCAGCAGCGGCACCCCGGTGATGCGTGGCAGTTCTTCCAGGTTCGTCTCGATGATCGGGTCGACATCCGCCGGCAGCGAACCTCCCACCAGCGCCGTGACATTGACCCCACGCCCCCGCGCCACCTCGACGGTGAGCTCCGCCTCGTTCAGGCAGCCCAGCCCCAACCGCGTCACGACCACCATCTGACTACCCGGCAGCAACGCCGCCAACTCCGGCAGCGCCCAATCCTCGCCGAGCCGCACCAACAAGCCGCCCGCGCCCTCCACGAGGACAACGCGGTTCGGCCCGTCGATAAGCTTGATCTTCTCCGCGATCTCCGTGGCGTTCGGCAGGCGCATTCCCGCGCGCTGCGCCGCCGCCACCGGCGCCATCGGCTCGGGGTAACGCTCGAAGCCATGCAGATTGTCGATCCCCGTCAGCTCCGCGACAGTGTCCAAATCACCGCCGTCAGGGTCCGGAAATCCGGTCTGAATTGGTTTGACGACGTGCACCTGCCTGCCCTCCCCGCGTAGTGCCGCCGCCAGGGCCGCCGTGCCGATGGTCTTTCCAATATCGGTACCGGTGCCGGTGACAAGGACGATGCTCATGGTGGTTAGTGCTCCTTTTGGCTGTGGTGGTGTGGGGGCTGTGGTGGTGTGCTGGTTGTGCTTCTTGTTGTGACGCTGTTGTGTTGCTTCGCTGCGCGGTTGGTCGTCGTGCTGATTGCGCTACTTGTTGTGCTGCTTCGCTGCGCTACCTACGTTGTTCCTCTGCGGCGACTATGGCGGCGATGGCCTCGCAGATGCGGTCGACCTCGTCATTGGTGCTGATGTACGGCGGCATGGTGTAGACCAGCTTGCCGAATGGGCGCAGCCACACCCCGGCATCGACAGCTGCTGCGGTAGCCAGGCCCATGTCCACTGGGCGCTGCATCTCCACGACACCGATTGCGCCAAGGACACGCACGTCGGCCACGGCATCGCTGCTGGCTAGGGGCTGGAGCTGGTCGCGGAATCGGGACTCGATGCGCGGGACATCCTCACGCCACTGCCCTTCTGCAATCAGGTCGAGCTGCGCGCAGGCCACCGCACAGGCCAAGGGGTTGCCCATGAAGGTCGGGCCGTGCATGATGCCTCCGCCTGCACCACCGGAAATAGTACGAGCCACATCGGCGGTGGTGAGGGTGGCTGCGAAGCTCATGAAGCCGCCGGTCAGCGCCTTGCCGACACACATAATATCCGGCACAATCCCGGCCGCCTGCGTCGTGAACAGGTCACCAGCACGGCCGAAGCCGGTGGCAATCTCATCCGCGATGAGGAGAATGCCGTGCTTGTCACACAGCTTCCGGAGCCCTACAAGCAGCTCATGATCATGGAACCGCATGCCACCAGCGCCTTGGACCACCGGTTCAACGATGAGGCCGGCGACGGAGTCGTCGATAAGCGAATCGAAGTGCGCTAGATAGCGTGCGCGTTCCTCTTCGGTTGCGCCGCGGGCGGGTGGTTTGTCGGCGAAGACCTGCGGAGTCCACTGGCCCGTCCACAGCGAATGCATGCCGCCCTCGGGGTCGCAGACGGTCATGGGCGCGCGGGTGTCGCCGTGATAGCCGCCGCGCCAGGTGGCCAGGCGGGTGCGCTCGGGATGGCCTTTGGCCTGCTGATACTGCAACGCCATTTTGATCGCCACCTCGACGGAGACCGAGCCAGAGTCCGAGTAGAAGATGGCATCGAAGCCGGGGCCCGCGAGCTTCAAGAGTTTCTCCGCCAGCTCAATGGCCGGGCGGTGTGTCAGTCCGCCGAACATGACGTGCGACATGGTGGTGGCCTGCTTCTTCGCGGCTGCGACCAGCTTCGGGTGCGAGTGGCCGTGGCATGCGGCCCACCAGCTGCTCATGCCATCGATCAGGGTGTGGCCGTCGGCGAGGTGGAGGTTGACGCCCTCGGCGGACTCGACCAGTTTGGGCGCGACCGGCGACGGGATGGGGCCGTATGGGTGCCAGATGTGGTCGGCGTCGAAGGCTGCGAGGTCGGCGACGGATGCTTGCGTTGGCTGCGGTGTAGGCGACTTCGCGGATGCTGGTGCAGACGACGGTACGAGCGGCTGGGTGGTTTCCGAGGCTGTCATGATACTCAAGCATAGTACCTGTACAGCGCCAGACTTGAACACTGTTCGGGGTTGGTGTTTGGGACTTTTCGCAAGGATTACAGACAGTCTCAGCGACTTTACGACACCCATGTCACCTCGTGGCAGCTGTGGAGGTGGCATGAGGTGACGGGGTGTCGTGAAGTGAAATTTTGGGCTCGAGGGCAGCGGCAGCGGGCCGGGCGCGGCAGCGGCACCGGCAGGGGGCTAAACCCGATAAGCCAGCCAGCTAGTACAACCGTCCCGCTTGGCTCCACACCTGTCGGCGACGCATAGCCAGCTCAGCCGCCTTTCCTGTGATCGTGATGGGCGGCCGAGCGAAGGCGTAGTTACCGTTGTAGCGGTTCCCGCCATTTGCCAGGTGACGTCGGATTTCCGCGGCCGTTTGCCTCAAGGTGGCTACTGCGGAGCCGTCGAAAAGCTGTGACCAGACAATCCGGATGACATTCAGCCCGAGATTCTTCAGGCGCTTTTCGCGCTCCAACTCCTTTGCGATTGCCACCTGCGTGTCCGCAACCCCGCCGTCGGTGTATTTCATACGGCCATCGAACTCGACGACCAGCCCAAGTTCGGGCAGATAAAAGTCCACGCGTGCGATGAAGCCACGTTCATCCCGAAAGGAAACCTGCTGAAGCAACGGAGCCCGAGAATCGTCGACAGAAGCTAGCCCCGCCTGGACGATTGCTTCTTTAGTGAGCGATTCCCCAATGCTTTCCGACGACGCTGTCGCTTGCCGCAACAACCTCCTGGCCTGCGCATTTCCCGGAGCACGGGGATACGCAGCCAACGTGGCCAACAGTTCCTCGGTATCGGTGTGGCGCTGGAGGGCGGCGTCGGCAAGCACTAGTGCATTATGCGGGGTGCGAGAACGGCAGACATCGATGACGGACTTTGGGACATCGGTGACGAGGCGGCCATCGACTTCTACGACGTCCTCGGGGAGAATCCGGCCGGAGACGCGGATGAGGCGTTTGTGCGGCTGGTACGGGCCATTCGGTGTGCTTCGCAATTGCCCACGCGTGCGGCCGGAGTTGGCTATCGCGATGGGAGTGCCATGCGTCAGTAGAGGTAAACCATGGAGGGCAGCGGCAGCATCGCGGGTGATTACGGTGGCGGTGCCGCGATGAATGAGCGCTTTGATTTCCAGAACGTAGCGTTCGGTGCTGTGTAAGGCGAGCCACCTGTCGACGGGCACGTACGCGCCATGCGCGAGCCACAGAAGGCTGCCGCTTTTGGCTCGCCGGTGGAGATCACGGTCGGAGTGCTGGCCGATTCGGGAAATTGCGAAGGTGCTGGGACGGGCGCATTCGCACTGCTGGCCGGTACGGATGATGTCGTCGGCGTCGTAGATCCACTGCGGCATCGGATTGCGCTCCTGAGGTCCAGGCAACTGCTGGTCGGTGGGTGGTGTGTGCTGGGCGGTGCGAGTGTTTGCGTGTTTGTGTGTTTGCGAGTGCTACGTTCTCATTTTTTGACACACGCGGAGGGTCAGGAGGCGTCGATTTGGCGTTGGCTGTGGATAGTTTGCAGTTTTCGGGAGTTATCCACAGGGCATGCGGTGGGCGCAACAGGGGGCAAAGACCCGTAGTGCGCAGCGAGCGGCAGTGAGCAGCCCCTAAACGCGACTTCACGACACCCATGTCACCTCGTGGCAGCTTTGGAGGTGGCATGAGGTGACACGCGTGTCGTGAAGTGGATCGATAACCGTGAAGTGAATCTAAAACGGAGTGGCTCGCCTAGCCACCACCCCAAGCCCTGCCTAGTCCAACGGCTCGTCGATCAAGTCGACCTCTGGCAGCAGCGGAGCCAAGTCAGGCAGCTGGTCTAGCGAATCAATCCCCAAAAGCTCCAGGAACAGCGTCGTCGTAACGTACAAATGCGCACCGGTGGCCGGGTCCTCTCCCGACTCGGCAATCAGCCCGCGCGCGACCAGCGTGCGCATCACACCATCAACATTGACGCCGCGCACACCGGAGACCTGCGCACGCGTGGCCGGCTGCCGGTACGCCACCACTGCCAGCGTCTCCATAGCTGCACGTGAGAGCTTCGACTGCGAGCCATCCAGCAAGAAGCGCTCCACCGCGCTGGCGTGCGCGGGAGCCGTGTAGAAGCGCCAGCCCTCATCCGTTTCACGCAGCTCAATGCCGCTGCGGCGCGCACGGTATTCGTACTCGATTTCGCGAAGCACGTCACGGATATCGCTTGCGGAAACATCCAGCGCCCGCGCCATATCCTCCGCCGCCACCGGCGTATCGACCACAAGCAGAATCGACTCCACGCCTGCTCGCAACGGGTCAATGGGTGGCAACTGCGCCGGAGAAGCAGACGCAGACTCCGTGGCCTGCTCGGATGGTGCGGAACTGGTTTCGCTCATGCGCGTCAGATTACGCAACCTCCCGCGCCGGGCGCTAATTAGTGGCCGCTAATTAGCTGGGCCCCAACTCAGCCCCAGCTCAACCAAGCCCGACCGAGCCCGCACCGAGCAGGGCCCAACCACGCCCGCCCGAGCCCGACCGAGCCCAACAGCCAGCACAAATCAACAGCCACCTACTCCCAGTTCGCCGCCGCCACGACGGCCGGGTCCACGTCGAGCCCGGTCCAG
This sequence comes from Corynebacterium sp. HMSC074C11, assembly GCF_001809455.1. Lineage (NCBI taxonomy): Bacteria > Bacillati > Actinomycetota > Actinomycetes > Mycobacteriales > Corynebacteriaceae > Corynebacterium > Corynebacterium sp. HMSC074C11. The sequence continues at coordinate 11,215 of NZ_KV797729.1, read as the reverse complement.
GCCACGTGGATTTCCTCCAGCGCTTCCTCCTGCTCCACACCGATCGCCTTGGCGCGGTAGAGCTCCAGCAGTGCCAGGAACCGCCCGACGACCTCCATGGACACGCGGCACTCCGATGTCAGCTGCGTAAAAGTCAGCCAGGTCCCCTCGCCTGCCAGCCGCAGCGAGTCCAGAATCTTGCCCGCCTGCTCTGGCACGGACACCGGCACGCCGTGGATGTGGCCGACACCGACTTCCTCCGGTGGCTTTGGCCGCATTACGACGGCCGCAAACTCGGCAAACTCCCCGAGCGTCATGCCCAGGCGCACGGGCGGCAGCAACTCCTCGAACTGCTTGTCCGGCCCCACGGCCCGCGGATAGCGCCGCGGCGCAGTCTTCTGCCACTCCTCGAATTGGTCGGCCACCTTGCCATACGCCTGGTACTGCAGCAGTCGGGCGAACAGCAGGTCGCGCGCTTCTAGCAGTTCGAGGTCTTCTTCGCTGTCGACGTCGCCACGCGGTAGGAGCCGTGCGGTTTTGAGGTCGAGCAGCGTCGCTGCCACGACGAGGAATTCGGTGATTTCGTCGAGGTCACTGACTGCGTCGAGGCTGCGCGTGTATGCGATGAACTCGTCTGTGACCGCCGCCAGCGCGACTTCGGTGACGTCCATCTTTTTGCTGCTAATCAGCTGCAACAGCAGGTCAAAGGGCCCGTTGAAGTTCGCGAGCGCGACGCGGAAGCCGGTGATTTCTTCCTGCACGCCCTCGCTTGACGACGGTTCGGGAGTGTAACTATCCGGGGAAGTCACCTATTATTTGCGGCCTTTGCGCTCGATGACCTCGCGGGCCAGGTTGCGGTACTGTGCCGCGGCTGGGGTGTTTGGCGCCCAGGTGGTGATGGGCTCACCGGCGACGGAGGTTTCCGGAAAGCGGACGGTTCGGGTGATGACCGTGTCAAAGACCTTGTCACCGAAAACCTCGATGAGGCGTTCCATGACTTCCTTGGCGTGGCGCGTGCGGCGGTCGAACATGGTGACCAGAATGCCGGAGACTTCCAGGTTGAAGTTCAGGCGGTCGCGAACCTTGGCCACCGTGTCGGTGAGCAGTGCCAGGCCGCGCAGCGAGAAGTATTCGGCCACCATTGGGATGATGACGCCCTCGGCGATGGTCAGCGCATTGACGGTCAGCAGGCCTAGCGACGGCTGGCAGTCAATGATGATGAAGTCGTAGTCATTCATCACTGGGCGCAGCGCGCGCCCCAAGGCCTGTTCGCGACCGACTTCGTTGACAAGCTGAATCTCCGCCGCCGACAGGTCGATGTTGGCCGGGACGAGATCCAGGCCGGAAACCTTGGTGTGGTGGATGGCATCACGGACGTCGGTGGTGTCGTCGACGATGAGGTTGTAGACAGTCAGGTCGAGTTCCTCATGAGGGACACCAAGACCGGCGGATAGTGCCCCTTGCGGGTCCAAGTCAACGAGCAGGACTTTACGGCCGAACTCCGCCAGTGCTGCGCCCAGGTTGATGGTCGAGGTGGTCTTACCCACGCCGCCCTTCTGGTTACACATTGCCAGGATGACCGCGGGGCCGTGACTGGTCAGGGGTGCGGGTTCCGGTAGCTCGCGCACCGGACGACCGGTGAGACCGAGTTCAACTCGATCGGCCTCAAACAACCCTTCTTCAGCCACAGTCAATCCCTCTTCCTTGAAGATTTCTCATCAATTCTACTGCGCCACGTAATACCGCCATATATTACCGCCGCGTAGTAGCGCTACATACTACCGCCGCATATTACCGCGAGTATTCAGCCCGTGGGTGAGCCCCCGCCCAGACTCGTCGCATATTCTCTGCGGTAATCATGGTGTAAATCTGGGTTGTCGTCACGGAGGCGTGTCCGAGCAGCTCTTGGACCACGCGCACATCGGCACCGCCTTCAATGAGGTGCGTGCCGAAACTGTGGCGCAGGGTGTGCGGGGAAATTTTCACGCTCAGCCCGGCGCGCTCACCCAACTCCGCCAGCGTATTTCCGGCCGACTGTCGCGACAGCCTGCGTCCCAGCGAGTTGATAAACAGCGCCGGCCCGGAGTTCGCCCGCACCCAGCTCGGCCGCCCGCGCGTGAGCCACGCATCGAGCGCAGCCATGGCCGGCGAGCCCACTGGCACGATGCGCTCCTTTCCGCCCTTGCCGCGCAGTAACACGAGGTTGGTTTCGCGATCCACGTCATCGATATCCAGGCCGGTGACTTCTGAAACTCGCGCACCTGTCGTGTACAAAAACTCCACCAGTGCGCGGTTGCGCAGGTCGGTCACGTCTGCGGTGTCGTCGGCGGGGATGGACTCGATTAGGCGGGTGACCTCGTCAATGCTGAGTGCCTTTGGATACCGCGAGGGCTGCTTCGGCGGCGCCACTCGCTTGGCGACATCCGCCTCCAACGCCCCCTCGCCCACCGCGAACCTGTGGAAGCTCCGCACGGCCGACAGCGACCGCGTCACCGAGGTCGGGGCCAACGCTGGCCTACCCGCCGACTTATCTCCCCGCGCCAGATACGCCAGGAACTCTGTTACGTCCTGCTCGGTGACCTGCGCCAATTCCGTGCGCCCGATCTCCCGCAGGTAGGTGCGGTACTTCTCCAAGTCGCGCTTATAACTGGCGAGCGTATTCGCCGACAGGCCCTTTTCCACCGCGAGGTAGGTGACGAAGGCGTCGACAAGCGGATCAATTGAACTCATCGGATGCGTTTCAGGTCCGCTCCGGCGCCGAGCTGCTCCGTCCGGCGTTTCGCCAGCGCCGTCGGCCGAATGTCGAACGGCTCCGCGACCGAGCGCGGCGTCGCACCCCTCAGCAGCACCTCCGCCGCCAGCAGAATGCCGGACAGTGCGATGCCGTTGAGGATCTCTCCGCGCAGCGCCATCGCCACCGCTTCCTCGACGTCAATCCACGACGCAGTCATGTCCGCTTCCTCATCGTGGGCTTCCGGCTTATCGACGGCACGGAGACCCCTAGCCAGGTAGATCCGGACCGCTTCCTCTGCGAAGCCGGGCGAGCTGAACATATCGGTAAGCAGGGACCAGGACTCGGCCTCCAGTCCGGCTTCCTCGACCAGCTCACGCTTGGCGGCCTCCAGTGGGGCTTCGTCTGCGACATCGAGGAGCCCGGCCGGCAGCTCCACCAGACGCTCCCCTGCCGCCTGCCGCCACTGATTCAGCAGGTAGAGGCGGTTATCCTCATCTGCGGCAACGACTGCAACAGCGCCGAAATGCTCCACAATCTCACGGGCGGACACATTCCCACCCGGCATTCGCACCTGGTCGCGGCGGACCGCGAGAATAGGTGCCTCGAGAACGATCTCGGAATCAACAACGTCAAATTGGTGCGCCATGAGATTTACTCTAATAGGTAGGCCGGATTGGACCTGGCGGAGCCAAGGCTAGTTGCGCTTGAGGGCTGCGGCGATGAGACCGTCGAAAAGCGGATGCGCGTTGGTGGGGCGTGACTTCAGCTCCGGGTGCGCCTGCGTGGCCACGAGGTATGGGTGCACGTCTGTGGGATATTCAACGAATTCGACGAGCTTGCCGTCCGGCGAGGTGCCCGAGATGACCAGGCCTGCTTCTTCGAGCTGCGCGCGGTAGGCGTTGTTGACCTCGTAGCGGTGGCGGTGGCGTTCGGTGACATCGGTGGTGCCGTAGAGGCGCGCGACGACGGAGTCTTCAGCAAGCTTCGCCGGGTAGGAACCCAGGCGCATGGATCCGCCCAGGTCAGCCTCGCCGGAGACAGCCTGGAGCTGCTCCTCCATCGTGGCAATCACTGGCTCGGCCGCGTTCTCGTCGAACTCGGTGGACGACGCGCCTTCAACGCCCGCGGTGCGTGCCGCCTCGATGACAACACACTGCATGCCCAGGCAGATTCCCAAAAGTGGCGTGCCGGTTTCCTTTGCGTAGCGGATGGTCGCAATCTTGCCTTCAATCCCACGCCCGCCGAAGCCGCCGGGGATGACAATCGCGTCAACGCCGGCCATGTTTTCTTTCAGCCCCTCGGGGGTTTCGCGGTCGTCGGAGGCAACCCAGCGAATGTTCGCCTTCACGCGGTGGGCGAAACCGGCGGCGCGCACAGCTTCCGCGACGGACAGGTAGGCGTCCGGCAGGTCAATATACTTGCCGACGAGCGCCACCGTGACCTCGCCCTTCGGGTTGTGGACGCGCTCAAGCAGGTCTCCCCACACGGCCCAATCCATGTCGCGGAACGGCAGATTGAGGCGGCGAATGATGAAGGTGTCCAGGTGCTCGTCGTAGAGGACCTTCGGGATGTCGTAGATGCTCGGCGCATCTGGGCAGGACACCACGCCCTCGCGGTCGATGTCGCACATCAGCGCAATCTTGTTTTTGAGGGAGTCGGGAACGTCGCGGTCGCATCGCAAAACGACGGCATCGGGAACCAGGCCAATCGAGCGAAGTTCGGCCACCGAGTGCTGGGTGGGCTTGGTCTTCAGTTCCTTGGAGGGGCCGAGGTACGGAACCAGTGACACGTGCAGGTAGAAGACGTTTTCGCGGCCGACGTCGTGACGCACTTGCCGCGCAGCTTCCAGGAAGGGCTGCGATTCAATATCGCCGACGGTGCCACCGATTTCGGTGATGACCACGTCGGGCTTGTCGCCGCTTGCGTCGGCATTGCCCATAGCGACGATGCGGGATTTGATTTCGTCGGTGATGTGCGGGATGACCTGCACGGTCTGGCCGAGGAATTCGCCGCGGCGTTCCTTAGCGATGACCGAAGAATAGACCTTGCCGGTGGTGACGTTGCCGCCGGCGGAGAGATTGCGGTCGAGGAAGCGCTCGTAATGCCCCAAGTCCAGATCGGTTTCCGCGCCGTCTTCGGTGACGAAGACCTCGCCGTGCTGGAAGGGGTTCATGGTGCCCGGATCCACATTGAGGTAGGGATCGAGCTTTTGCATAGTCACTTTCAGACCACGCGAGGTAAGCAGGCGGCCGAGCGAAGCCGCAGTTAAGCCTTTGCCGAGGGAGGAGGCAACGCCTCCTGTAACGATGATGTATTTCGTAACCACGGGACTTCAGAATATCGCCTGCGCGGGTATAAGCGCAAGCTATTTTTCACAATGGCGGAGATCACTTACGCAACTAGGTAAGGCTTTCAAAAATCATGGTCGCCTGGATGCGGTCCCCGCCCATCAGTCCCTTACTGCCCGAAGAGGCAGTAGTAATCGTGTGCAACCGGAACCCCTGCGAAGCCTTGTCGTTGATTACCCTCTCAAGCTCTGTCAGATTAGCCGAGCCGGTACCGATGAACTTTTCCTTCAGAACCACCTGAAGAACTTCATAATGAGGCATTTTCCGCCCTCCGTTAAAGTAATTTTCAATATTGCAAGCAAAACAATACTCGGGCGGATGCATAAACGCGACCACGTCGTTACCCTCGGGGCTATGACTGACCTAACGAATAAGAACATTGCAGTTTTGGCCACTAACGGATTCGAGGACTCCGAGCTGACTAGCCCGGCTGAGGCCGTGAAGGATGCCGGTGCGACCGTGCACGTTATCTCCACCGAGGATGGATCCATCGAGGGCAAGAATGGCTCGAAGGTGGATGTCGATAAGCTGATCAGCAGCGTTTCTGCCGATGATTATGATGCCCTGATTCTGCCTGGCGGCACCGTAAATGCAGACCAGATTCGCATCGATAAGGATGCCGTGGCGCTAGTGAAGGGATTCGCCGCAGCCAACAAGCCGATTGGCGTGATTTGCCACGGCGGTTGGATTCTCACCGATGCGGATGTGCTGAAGGGCCGTACGATTACTTCCTACATCAGCGTCAAGACTGACCTTATTAACGCTGGTGCCAACTGGGTCGATGAGGAAGTTGTCGTTGACGGCAACCTGATTTCCTCCCGCACCCCGGCCGACCTCGAGGCTTTCAACGAGGCTTTCAACAAGGCACTCGTAGAGAACTTCTAAGCCACTCAGCTTTTAGCACCACCAAAGGACGGCTGTTGCCATGAGTTCATATTGGGATAACCCAAAGTCGCTGTGGGATCAGATTCCACAGCACGATCAGGAAGATGCTTCCGGGCAGCAGCCTGCCGCGCCGGAGCAGCCTCCCGCGCCCGAGCAGCTTCCGCCGCAGCAAGGGCGCCACCAGGGATTGCTCTCGCACAACAACATCGTTATCCAGCAGATTCGAAATCTCATGGCGGATGATTTCGACATACTGGATACCGAGGGCCACTGCATCGGAAAGATCGAAACTACGGGCAGCACGCTGAGCCGAATGTTTATGGGCTCTCGTCGTCTGACAGTGTCCGAGCCGGACGGCACTCCGGTATTCGTTATCACCGACCCGACCGATTTTACCCTTGACCGTTACGAGGTCTACTACCCTGGCTCGCAGGCGACAGACTCTGAGGGCAAGCAGCAGGGCGGAGTAGGGCCATCGCGCCTTTTGGCAACTATTCAGCAGAAGTTTGCGTTCTTTCAGCGGAAGCTGGAAATTTCAATCCCCGGTTTTGCTGACTGCCGTGTCGACGGAGACCTCTGGCACTACGACGCCACTTTTATGATCAACGACATCAAAGTTGCACAGATGTCACGCAAGTGGTCGGGGTTTGCGAATCTCCTATCCGGCAATGAGCGCTATGTTTTGCAGCTCAAGGATGATTTGCCACCAGAGCTACGCGCGGCCATTATTGGTGCCGCTATTGCCCTGGATTTGATGGCGAAAAAGGCGCGATCCGACTAGCTATTATCGCTGTCGACTCGCGCCTTTTATCAAGAACTACTGCTCGCGACTATCGCTACCGCGACCCGGCAGCCTGAGCGATGCGTCCGTCTATTTCCGTGATGCCATCAGAGACGGCATTGACGTGTTCTGGGCGAACATTGGCATTGTCGTTGATGCCGCCTTCAAAAACTGCGGTTACCGGCACGCACGGAACCTCAACATTACGTCCGAGCGCATTCGCTACCAGCGCGATTGCTCGCGGCGAGAAGGTCAGACCAATATGGCCCGACAGATCCGCAGAGCAACCATCCTGTAGGAGGATGTTGTTGGAAGTCGGTGCATTCCACTGGCTTGCAGCCATTGGCGTGACGGCTTCATCAACCTGAGTCGAGATTGCAACGTAGTTGACGCCCGGCTGCTCCAGGCCACCTTCATTCATCTTGGCCATGAACTGGCTGTGCTGCAGCAGATCCACCAGGCTCGGGCTGACAATGAAACCCGCAGCCTTGTCACCAGCGTTGTCGAACTGGTTGAGCTGCTCCAAGCCGTAGGAAGCGCCCAGCAGAGTTGTGCCATGCAGCACGCCCGCCAGGGAAACGATGGTGCCAATCCCCCGGCCCTGCTCCTGCTTGGCGTAGGCGGCAGCCAAGGCGCCACCGGCAGAGTGTCCAACAATATCAACGGCGGTTGCACCAGTTTCCGCCTTGAGGGTTTCAATCTTCGCAGTCAGCTCTGCCAAAGCAGTATCCAACGGGGTCATGTTGCGCATGGTTGGAATAGAGCCCAGAACTGAAAACTCGTCAGGACCCAGCTTGCCGACGTTAAATGCGTACAGACACTTACCCATTGCCTTTAGCTCCGGTGCCATGCGAGCATAGGTCTGGTACGAGTTCGTGTTCATACCATGGATCATGACGACCGGATTCTCACCAGGAGCAGGAACACACTGCACATTCGTGCCCTCGGGGCTGATGTTTTCGGTCATCCCCTGCTTAATCATGACGGTGGGGAAATCATTTGCCTTCGGTCCCCAAGCGCCCATTTCGGTCCAGGACAGGACCTGATTATTACCTGTTGCCGCAGCCGGTGCAGCGGCCGCGATAGGAGCCGCCGCCAGAGCGACACCAGCCGCAGCCAACAGTGCTGTGGCTGACCGTGCCAGCTTTGCAAATGCTCGATGAGTGCCCATGATTACTCCTTGCCTAGAACAGTGAATAGTAAAACGCTTCCAATAAGAACTACGGCATGGGCAAAAATCAGGCTACGAATCGTTATCGTACTCTGAAAGGAAATCAATGAAAGCCTCTCAAAGGGGTTAATAAAATGTAATCTAAATATAACTATAACGCGATTCACCTACAGCTCCGTAGGTTATTAGAGTGATTTCGGTTACAGCCCCAAAACACGAGTGACTTCCGCCCATCCCGTGCATACAGCGCCGACAGCAACTGCAAAATAGCTCGAGACCTGCAGGGCCAGGAACTTGCTCAAGTACCGATTCAGGACCCAGCTGAGGGAAAGCAGGGAAAATGCGATTCCAGCACCTGAATACTCCGGCACTAACGGATCATGAATGCCCGCATGCTCAAACATTATGAACAGCAATGAGTTCGCGGCCACAATGACCACTAGCACCGACATACTGGCGAGTAAATGCAGGCTGCGACGCAGCCAAGTCCTGGGAAACTGCTGGCTTCCCAAGGACGAAAACGAGAACAGTCGTTCTAATAGACCTAATTCCCAATCCGGCCTTATTACTACCGTTCAGTGCATGACCACGTTTGATTCGCCAATTATTAGGGCGTTTTTCGCAGAAGATGTCATCGAGTCGGCACAAAAGCTTTCAGCGCAATCCCCTATGGCCGAGGTTGCAGCTGGTGCCTACCGCATCACCGTCGATGACTTCGAGGTCCAGGTTGATGGATTAACTTTTCCTGGCTGTACTTCATGTCAGTGCGAAGACTTCCACACAAGGAATTTATGTGTTCATATCTGCTTCGGCGTCGCGGCAATGTTGGCAGAACGTCCCAGTCTCGAAGAAGACCTGTGGCCCGAACCTGGTGTGGCAATAAACCCAGACCTATTGGAACCGGATTGCTACTACGAGCTCAAAATGCTCCCCATGACATACTCCCCTTCATGCCAGGCAGGCCATACATTAGCGGAGTCAATATTGGACGAGTCGAGCCAATGCCACGGGATCGTTGACGATGCCCAAATCGCCGATGAGGTAAAGCGCCTGTTCCACGATTACTTCGAACAATCAGGGATGTGGGGTCTCGATATTTGTAGTGGGGAAATTGAGGCGTTGATAGCCGAACTTCACGTCCTCGGTGTTGACGACAACGAGATTCGAACTCTCGTATCAGACCACTCCGAGTATTCAGACGTAATTCCTCGCCGCTGGTGGCCCCGGAGTTGGTGGAAGATACTGTTCCTGCCATCTAATTGGCCTAATTGGCGACTGTCTAATTGGCAGCCACAAAGATAGAAGCCGCGCAGGTTGCGAATCCGAGATAGATCGCGCCGACCTCGCGTTACAGAAAAACCCCTTTCCACCTGCTCTTACATTAAGGTATTTCACATGCACAAACGACACATTTTTGCCCTTGCACTCACTATTCCGGCATTGTGCCTTTCCGCTTGCGCCAACGGAGAATCGGAAAAGGCACCGGAGCCGACGACGGTTACCAAAACTGTCACCAGCCCAGCACGCAGCACAGAGTCGACGACGCAATCCACCACCAAGAACCCTGCCCCGTCGACTTCCACAACCCGAACGACGGATACTGCCAAACCCACTGGCTACACCGACGCGCCCAATGGCGAGCCAACGGCTATAAACAAGGCGATTTCACATTGCGCGAAATCCTCGCAGGGCCTCTACGAGCAAGGCACCACCTGGTTTACCGACGGCACGTCCGGATGGACACAGTATTGCGCCAACAATTTCTATGATGGCCCTTCCACAAACACGGCCCCGGAACCTCAGACCAACGAGCCGTCCCCGTGGGTTCAAGGCCAAATCGACTGGGCTGACTTCCTAAACTCTGGCCATTCTGAGGAAGAATGCCGTGCAATGTTGAATTAGCTGGCACTTGTTGAATTAAGAAGCAGCTGCCACCTTCCCGACAAACATTCACAACAGCAGCTACGCCAATTCAATGCATAGCCACCACCGCTGCCCCCCCCCCTCGTAGCCCCTACCGCACACCCTCCCCAGCCTGCAGCGAGATTGGTGACGCATTTCCCCGTGCCGTCGTCACCGAGAAGTTCGCCTTACTTGCCAGGTAGCGGTCATCGGAGGCCTCAATCGGCACTCCGTCCAGCGTGAATGCACGGCGCCGGACTCGCAGCAAAGGCGCACCCATCTGAATCTTCAGCAGCGCGGCATCCTCTTCATTGGCCGGAACCGCATCAATGGTGCGCGTCGCATACGCAATGTCCACACCGCTATCCAACAGGTGGCGGTAAATGGACCCCGAATCAGTATCAAAGGTCAGAATGTGCTTGCCGACGTCCAGAGGGTAATTCAGCCTCTCGACCATAGCTGGCTCCCCATCCATAAGCCGGAGCCGAAGTACGGAGACAACCTGATCCGTGTCCGCGATTTCCAAATGCGCTGCTAACTCCGATCCTGCAGGCTGTCGTGTTACCCACTGCGTCTGCTGCCCTGGCTCCGCACCGGTCTTCTGGCACCACTGAGTAAAGGAAATGACCTCGTCCGTGACAGATGGTCGAGCGCGGTGTGCGTGGATTTCAGCGAACAGTTCGCGACCAAATTCAGAAATGCCGTCCCAGGCAACGACCAACTCCCCAGCACTGTCGAAGGTAGTCAGAACCATAATTTTTGTGGCTTTCAAGCGCCTCAGAGTTGCGCCATTTCCACCCAAGCTAAACTTGTGCAGCTAAGTCTTGATCACAGTCATAAGCACCGCTGCTGATGATGGCGTCAAGTTCGGATGACGTAATACTTGGATATTCTGACTCGTGCAAAACGCCACGGGTCGAAATCCCACTGTTTGCGTATCGAGTCCTATTGCGATGGCATTGCCGGGTTCAGGGTCTTTCTTTTGACGAGAACAAAATCCATCAATGCCGTTTTCAGCTTTGGTCCGTGATACGAAAGGATATGAGGCAACACCCGTCGTTCTTAGTGCCGACTTGTCATACCCGGCTATAGAAGCCGCCATGGACTGAAACACATCTGTGAGCAGCATCGGTTGAAAGTACAATGCTTCGAAAGTGCTCATGACGCTTCCTCCGTATCCGCCAGTATCGGAGTTACAAGGTTTCCAAGACCGTGCGTGTGCATGTTGACCTGCCAGATCACGTAGTCGGCGACGGTACTAAGGAACTCTTCCTCTGTTGGTGGCTAATCATTGAAATAAAAGTAGCTGTGTTGCCACTCATCTGTTGCCGAGACTTCAGTACGTACGATGAAGTGCGTGCAGTCTGGTGCACCGTCGTTAAGGGGCTCTTCCGGTTTCGGAGTGCGTAGCGGGG